>JAGRMG010000042.1 GCA_020441385.1 Paracoccaceae bacterium | reverse complement strand
CTAGGACCTGCGCGTGAAGCGCGCCTCGGCGGACAGGTCGCCTTCGGGTGAAACACGTTTTTTTCCTGCAAGATCAACAAGATGGGCAAACACGTTGCGCTCTGCCGCGGGCAGCAGGGCGGCGGGGGTGTCGGTGTAGATGGCCGCGGCCAGGGCGCGGGCGGTGGCCGGGGCTTCGGCCAGGGCGTCGAGGATCGCGGCCTCGCGGGCCTCGCGATGGGCGATCAGCCAGTCCAGCCGCGCGGCGGGGGCGGCTACCGGCGCGCCATGGCCGGGATGAAACGTCTCCCAGCGGCGCGCGCGCAGGCTCCGGCACGAAGCCATGAAATCGGTCAGGTCGCCGTCGGGGGGCGAGACCAGCGAACTGGCCCAGCCCATCACGTGGTCGGCGGTGAAACACAGGCCCTCCCAGGCCAGCGCGATGTGGTTGCCCAGGTGGCCGGGCGTGTGGATCACCTCGAGCGTCCAGCCGTCGCCGGCGATGGTCTGGCCATCGGCCACCGCGATGTCGGGGCGAAAGCCCGCGTCGATGCCCTCGCCGCCCCCGGCCAGTCCGGCTTGCGCCAGCCGCTCCATCACCGCGCTGCGCCCGGCCCGCGGGCCGCCGAAAGCCAGCACCGGCGCGCCGGTTCGCGCGCTCAGCGCCCGGGCCAGCGGCGAGTGATCCACGTGGCTGTGGGTGACGAAGATGTGCGACACCGACTGGCCCGGGCGCAAGGCGGCCATGATCGCATCGAGATGCGCAGGCATGTCCGGGCCCGGGTCGATCACCGCGAGGTCGCGCGTTCCGATCAGGTAGGTGTTGGTGCCGCGCCAGGTCATCGGCGACGGGTTGGGTGCCACGATCCGGCGCAATCCCGGAGCGAGGTCGGCCGCCACGCCGGGCGGGGGGTCGAAATCTTCGGGGGGCTGCATCCTGTCGGTCCGTTCCTGCCGGACCGCGCACGCCCTGGCCCCGGTGCGCCGGCCCCCTGAAGTTGGTGCGCGCCCGGGCCGGCAACCGGCCCCGTTTTTTCGCGCGGACCCCGGCAAAAAGCGTTTCCACTTTCCGGGCCGCGCCCTAGGCTTAACGCATGTCCTGGGCATGGCTCAAACACTATTTGCCGCGCAGTCTATACGCGCGGGCGGCGCTGATCCTGGTGTTGCCGGTGGTCACGCTGCAACTGGTGGTGTCGGTCACCTTCATTCGCCGCGATCTGGAAGACGTGACCACGCAGATGACCATGACCATCGTTCGCGAACTGCAACTGATCGCCGATCAGACCGGCAGCGCGGCGGATACCGAGGCGCTGCAACGGCAGATGGCGCCGTTCCTCGACACGTTGCGGCTGCGAATTCGATTTGTCGACCCCGCGGAGGTGCCGAAGAACGACCAGATCAGGTGGTACGACTTCTCGGCGCGCATCGTGCGCGATACACTGCGCGCGGCGATTCCGGAAACGCTGGCCGTCGGCTTTCCCGACAACCGCGAGGTCCTGCTCTATTTCCAGTCGGCGCTGGGCCCGGCCGAAGTTGTCATCGGGCGCCGCCGGGTGACGGCGGCGGCGCCGCATCAGCTGATCGCCATAACCCTCGGGTTCGGCCTGCTGATGACCACGATCGCCTTTCTGTACCTGCGCAACCAGTTGCGCCCGATCACCCGGCTGGCCGATGCCGCCCAGGCCTTCGGGCGCGGGCGCACCGTGCCCTACTGGCCCTCGGGCGCCACCGAGGTCCGCGCCGCCGGCAGCGCGTTCCTGGACATGCGGGCGCGGATCGAGCGCCATATCGAACAGCGCACGCTGATGCTGTCGGGGGTGAGCCACGATCTGCGCACGCCGCTTACACGGCTGCGTCTGGGGCTGTCGATGCTGGACGAGGACGAGGCCGCCCCGCTGCTGCGCGACCTGGACGAGATGCAGCGGCTGGTGGATACGTTTCTCGATTTCGCCCGCGGTGCCACCGAAGGCGACCCCGAGCCGGTGGACCCGCAGGCGCTTGTGGCGCAGATCGTCGCCGATGCGCAGCGGGCCGGCCGGGCCGTCGAACTGGTCAAAACCGAGGGCGCGGGAGAAATGATGCTGCGCCCGCTGGCGATCAGGCGCGCCATCGAGAACCTGCTGGAAAACGCCGTGCGCTATGGCGAGCGGGCCGAGATCTCGGTGACGCTGACCGACCGGGCGCTGCGCATCCGCATCGAGGATGACGGCCCCGGCATTCCGCCCGACATGCGCGGCGAGGCGATAAAGCCGTTCACGCGGCTGGATCCGTCGCGCAACCAGAACCGCGGCGGCGGTGTCGGGCTGGGGCTTGCCATCGCCATGGACATCACGCGCGCCCATGGCGGAACGCTGCGGCTGGGCCGGAGCGACCGGCTTGGCGGGTTGCGGGCCGATATCGTGATCGGGCGATAGGCGCGCGCGACCGCCCTGCCCGTCCGCATCAATGCCTTGCGTCGCCGCCCGACACCCGCGCCCAGAGGGGCGCCAGAACGCGCGTCACCAGCGGAATGAGGACAAGGCCGAGGCCGAGGCCGAACAGCCCGTACATCGCGGCCGCAGCGATCCAGCCTGCCGCCGCCAGCCACGCTGCCGGAAGCGTATGCGCTGCCGTATCGGCCAGGTCGTGAATGTGATGGCCGAGCCAGCCAAAGCCCAGCACCTCTAGCCCGTGCACGATGATCGATCCGCCGACCCACAGCATCGCCGCGGTCCCGATCACGCTGAGCACCCGCATCAGCACCGGCATCGCCCTGACCAGCCAGCGCCCCAGCGCGCGGCCGGGAACGGTGCGCCCGTTGCGGGCGAAATAGAGCCCGACATCGTCCATCTTCACGATGAGTCCGACCGATCCATAAACCGCCACGGTCACGCCGACCCCCACCAGCGCCAGCGCCCCCGCCTGTATCCAGACGTTGGGCGCCTCGACGGCGGCCAGGGCGATGGTCATGATCTCGGCCGAGAGGATGAAATCGGTCTTGATCGCGCCCTTGACCTTCTGCTCTTCCAGACGGCCGGGATCGCGCACCGACATGTCCTTTTCGATCTCGGGCTCGGCATGCGGAAACAGGGCGTGGAATATCTTCTCGGCGCCCTCGAAGCTCAGATAGCCGCCCCCGAGCATCAGCAGCGGCGTGATCAGCCAGGGCGCGAAATTCGCCAGCAGCATCGCCACCGGCAGCAGCAGCACGATCTTGTTGAAGATCGAGCCGCGCGCGATTCGCCAGATGATCGGCAATTCGCGCGCCGGGGCGAATCCGTGCACGTATTTCGGCGTCACGGCGGCATCGTCGATGATGACACCGGCCGTCTTGGTGCCGGCCTTGCCCGCCGCGGCCGCGATATCGTCGACCGAGGTGGCCGCGACCTTGGCGATCGCCGCGACATCGTCCAGCAGCGCCAGAAGCCCGCTCATATCCTGCCTTTCCCGTGCCTGTGTTCCCCGCAAACTAGACGATCCGCCCGCAGGGGCAAGCGTTAGCGCAACCGGGCGGCGTTTGCGCAAACACCCCGCATCGCGGGCGTTTTTCGCTTTTGGACAGGGGCGGCCCCTTGTATACGCCCGGCCATCGGCACCAGTTTTCGGAGGTTTCGGCCATGACCATCAATGTCGGCATCAACGGCTTCGGCCGGATCGGCCGTTGCACGCTGTCCCACATTGCCGCCAGCGGGCGCGACGACATCAGGGTGGTCAAGGCCAACGCCACCGGGCCGCTGGATACCGCGGCGCATCTGCTGCGCTATGACAGCGTGCATGGCCGCTTTCCCGGCCGGATCACGACCGATGGCGGCCGGCTGGATCTGGGCGCCGGCCCGATCGAGATGTTCTCGACCTACGACCCTTCCGCGCTCGACTGGTCGGGATGCGATGTCGTTCTGGAATGCACCGGCCAGTTCAACGACGGCGAAAAGGCCAAGGTCCACCTCGAACGCGGCGCCGGCGCGGTGCTGATCTCGGCGCCCGCCAAGAACGTCGAGAAGACCGTGGTGTTCGGCGTCAACGACGACACGCTCGCGCGCGGCGACAGGATGATCTCGAACGGATCGTGCACCACCAACTGCCTCGCGCCCCTGGCCAAGGTGCTGGACGAGGCGGTGGGCATCGAACACGGCATCATGACCACGATCCATTCCTATACCGGCGATCAGCCGACGCTCGACCGCCGCCACAAGGATCTGTACCGCGCCCGCGCGGCGGCGATGGCGATGATCCCGACCTCGACCGGGGCGGCCAGGGCGCTGGGCGAGGTGCTGCCCAAGCTGAAGGGCCGGCTCGACGGCTCGGCGATCCGCGTGCCCACGCCCAACGTGAGCGCGGTCGATCTGACCTTCCGCGCCGCCCGCGCGGTGACGGCCGACGAGATCAACGCCGCCGTGGCCGAGGCGGTCAAGGGGCCGATGGGCCGCGTGCTGTCCTATGATCCCGAACCGAAAGTGTCGATCGACTTCAACCATACCGAGGAAAGCTCGATCTTCGCCCCGGACCAGACCCGCGTGGTCGACGGCCGCATGGTCCGGGTGCTGGCCTGGTATGACAACGAATGGGGCTTTTCGGTGCGTATGGCCGATCTGGCCGTGCTCATCGGGCGGCTGAACGGCTGATCGCCTTGAGCAACGGCGCCGGGCGGGCTAGGACTTGCCCGGCGTCTTTCCTGGCTCGGGGAACAGCCCATGACAAACCGCCTGGCCGCCATACTCGGCCTCATCATCCTATGCGCGGTGGCGCTCGACCTGCTGTTCTTCGGAACCCGTCATCTCGTGTTTCTGGGCAAGAAGCTGTTCGAACTGACGGAATGGATGGCCTTCTGGCACTGACCGGCGCGTTTCGCCCGCGCGCTCACTTCACCGCGACATGGCCCAGCCGCTCTTTCAGCGCCGCATTGACCCTTGGCGTGATGAACTTGGACACGTCGCCCCCCAGCCGGGCGATTTCCTTGACCAGCTTGCTGGCGATGGCCTGGTGGCGCGCCTCGGCCATCAGGAACACCGTCTCGACCGAACTGTCCAGCACCCGGTTCATGCCGACCATCTGGTATTCATACTCGAAATCCGCCACCGCGCGCAGACCGCGCACTATTATCTGCGCGCCGACATCGCGGGCGCAGTCGATCAGCAGGTTCTCGAACGGATGCGCGACGATCTCGGTGCGGGTCTCCTCGCTCAGCTTGACGCATTCGGCCTCGATCATGCCGACGCGTTCCTCCAGGGTGAAAAGCGGCCCCTTGTCGCGGTTGATCGCGACCCCGATCACCAGCCGGTCGACCAGCGTCGCCGAACGGCGGATGATGTCGATATGGCCCAGGGTGATGGGGTCGAACGTGCCCGGGTAAAGGCCGATGCGCATGGCGTGCTCTCCTGCGGTCCTGCTGATGCTGCACACGCAAACACGACCGCGCCGGAAATGGCAAGAAAAACGCGGTCCGGCAGCTTTCGCTCAGTAGCCCTTGATCATGCTTTCCAGCGCGCCCTTTTCCATCTCGAGCTCGGTCAGCTGCGCCTTGACCACGTCACCGATGGATACCAGCCCCACCATCTTGCCATCCTCGACCACAGGCATGTGGCGAAACCGCCCCTGGGTCATCTGTTCAAGCAGTTCGCGCGCCGAGGTCTCGCGCGTGCAGGTGACGACCTCGCGCGTCATGTAGTCCCTGACCGGATGATCCATGCAGCCCGAACCGATCTTGGCAAGCTCGCGCACGATGTCGCGTTCGGAAAACACGCCTTCAGGCGTCAGGCCGTCCGCGGATATGACAACGGCGCCGATGCGCTTTTGCGCCATCAGCGCGGCCGCCTGCGCCACGGTCGCAGAGGGCGTGACCGTCAGTGTCTCGGCGATCGGCTTGGAATTCAGTATCTGTTGAACGAGCATCCCGGAATACCTCTGCGAATTTCCTTCTTTTCTCAAAGCTTGCCGCAACGGGCCGTCAAGTCAAGTGGCCGCTTCCAGCCGCGCGACCTCCTCGCGCAAACCCTCGCAAAGCTGGTCGGAAAAGCGGGTCATCCGCTCGCTGCGCTGGTCCCCCTGGTGGCGGACCAGATAGAACGCGCGTGTCAGGCAGATTTCGTCGGCCAGCAGCTTGCGCAGCGGCCGGTAGGAAGGCAGGCAGAAATCATGCGCAACGCAAAGGCCCACGCCCTGCATCGCCAGCTTCAGTTGCACCGGGACCGAATTGGATGCCAGCGGCACGCGTTCGACCCCCAGCGCGGTCAGATAGTCCAGTTCCGCATCGAAGATCATGTCGGGGATATAGCCGATCATGCGGCGGCCGCGCAGATCCGCGACGGTTTCGACCGGCGGATTGTCGCGCAGATAGCGGCGCGAGGCGACCAGATGCAGCCGGTAGTCGGTTATCTTCTGCACCAGCAGCTGCCCGGCGGTGGGCGCGCTGACCGTGATCGCCATGTCGGCCTCGCGGCGCGACAGGTTCACCACGCGGGGCAAGGCGACGATCTGGATATCGAGATCGGGGTTTTCCTCGCTGATCTGGGCGCAGACCCGGGGCAGCAGATAGTTGGCGCAGCCATCCGGCGCCCCGATGCGTATCTGCCCCGACAGGCTGCCGCTGGGCCCGCTCAGCGCCTCGCTGGCGGCGCGCATGGCCTGTTCGGCGGCCTCGGCATGCGAGAGCAGCCGGTCGCCCGCGGCACTCAGCGCATAGCCCTGCGGCGACTTGACGAACAGCGGCGTGTCCATCGCCTGTTCCAGCCGTGCGATGCGCCGCCCCACCGTCGCCGGGTCGAGCCTGAGCACCCGCCCCGCGCCCGAAAGGCTTTCTTCCCGGGCCACGGCGAGGAATATCTTCATGTCGTCCCAGTGCGGATCCATCCATCCCCCTTATGCGGTATTGCAAAACCTTTTTGGAATCTTGCCCCTGTTCCCGGGATATTTGCAACTCTATCCTCGGCATGTCACGCAACGCGAGTCGATTTTCAGGAGGACCGAACCGATGAAGGAACTGACGCATTACATCAACGGCGCGCATGTAAAGGGACAGTCGGGCCGTTTTGCAGATGTCATGAACCCCGCCACCGGCGAGGTTCAGGCCCGCGTGCCGCTGGCCAATTCCGAGGAACTGGCCTTTGCCGTCGATGTCGCCGCCGATGCCCAGCCGGGCTGGGCCGCGACCAACCCGCAGCGCCGCGCCCGCGTGCTGATGAAATTCGTCGCGCTCTTGAACCGCGACATGGACAAGCTGGCCGAGGCGCTGTCGCGCGAGCATGGCAAGACCTTTCCCGACGCCAAGGGCGACGTGCAGCGCGGGCTTGAGGTGGTGGAATACTGCATCGGCGCGCCGCAGCTTCTGAAGGGCGAGTATTCCGACGGCGCGGGCCCGGGCATCGACATCTATTCGATGCGTCAGCCGCTGGGCGTCAGCGCCGGTATCACGCCGTTCAACTTTCCCGCCATGATCCCGATGTGGATGTTCGCCCCCGCCATCGCCTGCGGCAACGCCTTCATCCTGAAACCCAGCGAACGCGATCCCTCGGTGCCGGTCATGCTGGCCGAACTGATGGAGGAGGCCGGGCTGCCCAAGGGCATCCTTCAGGTCGTCAACGGCGACAAGGAAGCCGTGGACGCCATCCTGCATCACCCCACCATCCAGTCGGTCGGCTTTGTCGGCTCGACGCCCATCGCCGAATACATCTATGCCACCGGCTGTGCGCAAGGCAAACGGGTGCAGTGTTTCGGCGGCGCCAAAAACCACATGATTATCATGCCCGACGCCGACATGGACCAGGCCGCCGATGCGCTTGTCGGCGCCGGGTACGGGGCTGCCGGCGAACGCTGCATGGCGATCTCGGTCGCGGTCCCGGTGGGCGACAAGACCGCCGACGCGCTGATCGAAAAGCTGGTGCCGCGCATCGAAAAGCTGAAGGTCGGCCCCTACACCGCCGGCGACGACGTGGATTACGGCCCCGTCGTGACCGCCGCCGCCAAGGCCAATATCGAACGGCTGGTGCAGACCGGCGTCGATCAGGGCGCGAAACTGGTGGTCGACGGGCGCGGATTCTCGCTTCAGGGTTACGAGAACGGCTTTTTCATCGGCCCGCACCTGTTCGACCACGTCACCCCCGACATGGACATCTACAAGACCGAGATCTTCGGCCCGGTGCTTTCCACCGTGCGCGCCCAGAACTACGAAGAGGCGCTGAAGCTGGCGATGGATCACGAATACGGCAACGGCACCGCGATCTTCACCCGCGACGGCGACGCGGCGCGCGATTTCGCTTCCCGCGTCAATGTCGGCATGATCGGGGTCAATGTTCCGATTCCGGTGCCGCTCGCCTATCATACCTTCGGCGGCTGGAAGAAATCGGTGTTCGGCGATCTCAACCAGCACGGGCCGGACGCCTTCAGGTTCTACACCCGGACCAAGACAGTGACCGCGCGCTGGCCCTCGGGCATCAAGGACGGCGGCGAGTTCCACTTCAAGGCGATGGACTGAGACGGCGACCCCATCGGTCAGGACCGGCCCCGGCGGGTTGCGCCGGTCGCCGGTTCGCATGCCGTCTTGCGCCAAGGCGCCGGCATAGGTGCGGGCGCCGGCCGGCACCGCCCTATTCCCGCAAGGCCGCGAACCGTTCTTCCTGCCGCGCGCTCCACTGCACCGTGATGTCGAACCCGGTCTCGGTCTGCGTCTCTTCGCGCACCAGATCCTGTTCGTAAAGCCAGGCGCGGCGGCGGCCCTCGTCAAAGCGCAGGTGCAGGCATGTCTCGTGGCGCGCGTCCTGCAAGGCGTTGGCGACGCCGCGCAGCAACGCATCCAGCCCCTCGCCCGTAACGGCGGAAATCGCGAAAACGCCGCCGTCGCGCCCGGCCCGCGCCAGGGTCGCAGCGCGCGCCTCGGCGCCCAGCCTGTCCAGCTTGTTCCAGACCTCGATGCGCGCGCTGTCCTCGCCGACGCCAAGCGAGGCAAGTACGGCCTCCACATCCTCGGCCTGCGCCTCGGTCTCGGGGTGGCTGATATCGCGCACATGCACGATCAGATCGGCCGCCAGCACCTCTTCGAGCGTGGCGCGGAAGGCGGCGACCAGTTCGGTCGGAAGGTCGCTGATGAAGCCCACGGTATCGGACAGGATCACCTCGGGCCCGTCGGGCAGAACCACGCGCCGCATGGTCGGATCCAGCGTCGCGAACAGCATGTCCCGGACCATCACCTCGGCACCGGTCAGGCGGTTGAACAGGGTGGACTTGCCCGCGTTCGTGTATCCCACCAGCGCGACGATCGGATAGGGCACCTTGGCCCGCGCCGCGCGGTGCAGTTCGCGCGTCTTCACCACCTTCTCCAGTTGCCGCTTCAGCCGCACCAGCTGGTCGTCGATGGCGCGCCTGTCGGCCTCGATCTGGGTTTCGCCGGGGCCGCCCACGAACCCCAGCCCGCCGCGCTGGCGTTCCAGGTGGGTCCAGGCCCGCACCAGGCGCGTGCGCTGATAGGACAGCGCCGCCATCTCGACCTGCAACACGCCCTCGCGCGTGGCGGCGCGGTCGCTGAATATCTCGAGGATCAGCCCGGTGCGGTCGAGTATCTTGACCTTCCAGGCCCGTTCCATGTTGCGCTGCTGGACCGGCGTCACCGGTCCGTCGATCAGCACCAGGTCGATCTCGTTTGCCGCCAGCCGCTCGGTCAGTTCGTCGATCTTGCCGGTGCCGAACAGCAATCCGGGATGGGCCTTGCCGAGGCGGACGATCTCGCCGCCGATCACATCCAGGCCCGGCAGCGCCTCGGCCAGCGCCATGGCCTCATCGAGCGCCGGACCGGGATCGCGGCGGCGGGAATCGGATTTCAGTTCGGGGTGCAGCACCCATGCGCGGGTGCGAACCCGGTCATGCTCCATCAAGCGTTGTCTTCGCCCTCGTAAAGACTGATCGGCTGCGACGGCATGATGGTCGAGATCGCATGCTTGTAGACCAGTTGCGACTGACCGTCCCGGCGCAGCAAGACGCAGAAATTGTCGAACCAGGTGATCACGCCCTGCAATTTCACGCCGTTTATCAGGAAGATCGTGACCGGAACCTTGGTCTTTCTCACATGGTTCAGGAACGCGTCCTGAAGATTCTGTCTGTCCGAAGCCATAATTCTGAAATCTCGCCCTTTATTCTTGCCACGCGCCGCAAGGCGGCCCGCCCCCTCGGGGTGAGTATGTCGCGGCGCGCCGGGATATTCCACCAGAAAAATGCACTGCAAGGGCGCGCGTGGCGCGCGCCGCGATCAGTTGCGCCACAGATCGGGCGTGAACAGCGCGATGATCGCCAGCGTTTCCAGCCGCCCCAGAACCATCGCACCGCACAGCACCGCCTTGGCCGGCGCGCTGAGTTCGGCCAGCCGGATCGGGGTTTCCACCGCCACCTCGATCAGCGGCCCGGTGGTGGACAGGGCGGCGATGCTCAGCACCAGGGCTTGCTCGAAGCTGGAGCCGAACGCGGCCAGCGTCATCGTGACCAGCGTCACCGAGAGGGCGAACAGCATGAAGAACACCCAGGCGACGAAGGCGCCGTCGCGCCGGATGCGCCGGCTGCGCGCCCTGCCGCCATCGACCGATGAGGGATGCACCAGCCGCTCGAGCTCGCGCAGCCCGTTCAGATAGAGCGCATAGACCCGCAGCAGCTTGACCCCGCCCGCCGTCGTCGCCACGCCGCCCCCGATCAGCGCCAGCCCCATCAGGATCAGCCCCGAGGTTCTAAGGCCCGACCAGTGCTGCGCCTGGTTCCAGTCGGCGCTTTCAAAGCCGGTGGTGGTCAGGAACGACATCACCGTGAACATCGCCCCCCACAGCGCCCGCAGCGCCTGCGCGCCCTCTTCGGTGGCGCGCACCTCGAAAGCCGCCAGCCAGTGACGCAGGAACAGCAGCGCCGTCAGCCCCAGAACGATGGTCAGACCAAGCAGGAATTCGGGGTCGCGGGTCAGCCGTCCGTGCCGTCCGCCGGCGGCCGTGTCGCCGGAAAACGTCAGCCGCGACAAGGCGAATAGCATGAACAGGAACAGGATCATCTCGCCGGTCATCCCGGCGCGGCCGCCCTCGAGCCCGCCGACCGGTGAGATGCCCGAGGTCGCCATCACCGACATCGCGTGCGCCAGGGCCGTCAGCGACCGTTCTCCCGCGATCAGCAGCAGCACCCAGACCGCGACCGTCAGCCCGCAATAGACCGGCACCAGCGCCATGGTGACGCGCACCAGCCGCCGGCGCGGGTCGGCGGGCGATGCCTGCGCCGGCGCGGCGGCGCGGCCAGGCTGGCCGCTTGCCGTCACCTCGAACCCGCCCAGCGACAGCGGCGCCAGGATGGCCGAGGCCGCGATCCACATCACCAGGCCGCCCATCCAGCCGACTTGCGCGCGCCACAGATGAACCGACGCATCCAGCCGCGAGGGATCGTGGAACAGATCGGCGCCGGTGGTGGTGATGGCGCTGACCATGTCGAAATAGGCGTTGAGAAACCGGGTATTCTGCACCGCATCATGCAGCGGAACCGCCAGGAACACCGGCAGGACCGCGAATGTCGCCAGCAGCGCCAGAAGCTGGCCCAACGCGCCGTGGCGGGCCGGGCGCCCGCTGCGCGCCAGCGCGATCAGAACCACGCAGACGACGCCCAGAAGCCCCGAGTAGAAGAACGACCGCGACACCGCGTGCTGATCGCGGATCAGCGCATGGCTGGCGGGCACCCACATGGACAGCGATGCAACGCCCCAGATCAGCAGGAAGAGCGGCAGGCGCGCCAGCGCCCCGGGTTTGGTTCGCCCAGGCATGCTCAGAAATAGTCGATCGAGACCTGCATCAGCCGCTCGACCTCGCGCACATCGTCGGCCATGGCAAAGATCGCCACCACGTCGCCTTCCTCGATCCGCAGCTTTCCGACCGGGCGCACCACTTCTTTGCCCTTTCGCACCGCGCCCACGAGCACGCCTTCGGGAAAGTCGATATCGCGCAGCTGCTGCCCCGCCATGGGCGAGGTCGACAGCACCTCGGCCTCGATCACCTCGGCTTCGGCATCGCCGATGGAATAGACCTGGCGCACCCGGCCGTGGCGGATGTGGCGCAGGATCGAACTGACCGTGGTGGCGCGCGGGTTGATGTAGGCGTCGATCCCCAGCGGCCCGGCCAGCGGCACCAGGGTCGGGTCGTTGATCAGCGCGATGGCCAGCGGGCAGCCCTCGGCCTTGGCGCGCACGGCCGCCAGCATGTTGGTCTTGTCGTCGTCGGTGACGGCAAGCACGGCATCGGCGCGCGCCACCCCGGCCTCGTTCAGAAGCGCCGCATCCAGCCCGTCGCCGTTCAGCACGATGGTCCGTTCCAGCGCCTCGGCGGCGCGTTCGGCACGGGCCCGGTCGCGTTCGACCACCTTGGCACGGATGCGCTTGCCGGCCTCCAGGGTCTGGGCCACTTCAAGGCCGACGTTTCCGGCGCCCACGATCACGACCCGATCCTGTTTTTTCTGTTTTTTTCCAAATATTTCCAGCGTTCTGCTCACGTCCTCTATATGGCAGAACACATAGCAGTCGTCGCCGACGAACAGCTGATCGCCCGGATCGGGGGCAAACAGGGTGCCCTCGCGCCGCACCGCCACCACGATCGAACGCAAGGTGGAAAACAGGTCGGTCAGCTGGCGCAGCGGGGTGTTGGTGATCGGGCATTCCTCGTCAACCGAAATGCCCAGCAGCTGCGCCTGCCCGTTCATGAAGGTTTCGGTGTCGAAGGTCGATGGCGCCGACAGCCGGTGCAGCGCGGCGGCGGCGACCTCGCGTTCGGGGCTGATCACCACGTCGATCGGCAGGTGGTCGCGGCGGTAAAGATCGGAATAGATCGCGCGCAGATAGGATTGCGCCCGCAGCCGGGCGATCTTGCGGTTCACCGAAAACACCGAATGCGCCACCTGGCAGGTCACCATGTTGACCTCGTCGGAATGGGTGGCGGCGATCACCATGTCGGCATCGCTCGCGCCGGCCCGCTCCAGCACGTCGGGGTAGCTGGCAAAGCCCGCAACCCCCTGGACATCCAGCGTATCGGTGGCCCGCCGGACCAGATCGGGATCGTTGTCAACGATGGTGACATCGTTCTTCTCGCCCGAGAGGTGCCGGGCGATCTGCCAGCCGACCTGACCCGCACCGCAGATGATGACCTTCATGCCGTTCGGTCCCCTTGTGCCGGGTTTGCATGACAGAACCCCCATGGCCGGTCAATTCAATTGTAACCGCCGTGCGGCTGCGGCAACATGGCACCATGAAGCACGCATCCCGCATGATGGTTCTGGCGCTGGCTCTTGCCGGCTGCGGGCCGCTGACCCTCTATCACCGGCCGGGGGTTTCGGTCAGCCGGATGCAGGCCGACAGCACCGAATGCGAGGTGCAGGCGCTGCGCGACGCGCCGGTGGCCAATCAGGTGCGCCAGCGGCCGCCGATCTATTTCCCGGGCAACCGGGTCTGCGACGGTTCCGGCAATTGCTGGGTGCGGCCGGGCTACTGGGCCGGCGGCGAGCTATACACCGTGGATGTGAACCGCGATCTGCGCGCAAGGGTGACGGACATGTGCATGGCCCGGCGCGGCTACAGGCCGGTTTCGCTGCCCCCCTGCCCTGGGGCCGTCCGCGCCGCCGTGCCGGCCCGGCAGACGACCGTCCTGCCCGAACTGACGCCGAAAACCTGCGTGATCCGCTATGACGGCGGCGGCTGGCAGATCGTGAACCCGGCGGCGCCGAAGGGCTGAGGGCGGCGCCTACTCGGCCGCCTCCGTCACCTCGTCCACATGCGCCACGCGGGCGCCGGCCTTGCTGGTAGTGACGACGCCAAGCGATTTCAGCTTGCGATGCAGCGCGCTGCGCTCCATGCCGACGAAGGACGCGGTGCGGCTGATGTTGCCGCCGAAACGGTTGATCTGGGTCAGCAGGTACTCGCGCTCGAACGCCTCGCGCGCCTCGCGCAGCGGCAGGGTGGCCAGCGCGCCCGACAGCACCACCCGGCCCTCCTCGGCCACCTTGTCATCGTCGTTGGGCAGTTCGCGCGCCTCGATCGGGCCATTGCCCTCGCCCAGGATCAGCACCCGTTCGACAAGGTTCTTCAACTGGCGCACATTGCCGGGCCAGATCATCGTCTGCATCAGCGCCACCGCCTCCTCGCTCAGCGGGCGCAGCGGCAGGCCCTGGCCGGCATGGCAGGCGGCAATGAAATGTTCGGCCAGAAGCGGAATGTCCTCGCGCCGCTCGGCCAGCGACGGAACCGAAATCGGCACCACGTTCAGGCGGTGAAACAGCTCCTGGCGGAACCGACCCGCCTGAATTTCGGCCTCCAGGTCCTTGTTCGTGCTGGAAATCACCCGCAGATCGACCCGGACCTTGTCGGTGCCGCCGACGCGCTGGAACTGCTGGTCGACCAGCACCCGCAGGATCTTGGACTGCGTGCCTAAAGGCATGTCGGCGACCTCGTCGAAATAGATCACACCGCCATGGGCCTCTTCCAGAAGGCCCGATTCGACACCGCGCTCGGGGCTTTCGCGGCCGAACAGCACCTCCTCCATGCGCTCGGGTTCGATACTGGCGCAGTTGACCGACACGAACGGCGCGCCCGAGCGCCCCGAATGCGCGTGGATATAGCGCGCCGCGATCTCCTT
Source organism: Paracoccaceae bacterium (assembly GCA_020441385.1). Classification (GTDB taxonomy): domain Bacteria; phylum Pseudomonadota; class Alphaproteobacteria; order Rhodobacterales; family Rhodobacteraceae; genus JAGRMG01. The sequence goes on along the minus strand of JAGRMG010000042.1, from coordinate 18,410 downwards.
GCCGGCGCCGGCCGGCCCGGTCAGCATCACCCGCCCGTTGGACTTGGTCACCTTGCCGAGCTGGCTCAGCAGCGCGCGAAATGCCGCCGACGCGCCGATCATCTCGGCACTCGTGACCTCGCGGCGGCGCAGCGAGTTGTTTTCGCGCCGCAGCCGCGACGTTTCCATCGCCCGCCGGATCACCACCAGCAACTGATCTATGTTGAACGGCTTCTCGATGAAGTCGTAGGCCCCCTGCTTGATTGCCGCCACCGCGATCTCGATATTGCCGTGGCCGGATATGATGACCACGGGCACGTCGGGGTTGTCGCGCTTGACCGCCTTGAGGATGTCGATCCCGTCCATGCGGCTGTCTTTCAGCCAGATGTCCAGGATCAGCAGCGCCGGCGGTTCGGTATTGATCGCGGCCATGCAGTCATCGGAGTTGCCGGCCAGCCTCGTGGCATAGCCTTCGTCTTCCAGAATGTCCGACACCAGTTCGCGGATGTCGCGCTCGTCGTCAACGATCAGAATGTCACTCATGTCTGTCCTGCTTTCTCTGCACTGGTTTTCGCCTGCGGATCGGGGGCCGCATCGCTTTGGCCCGCGTCTTTCGGGGCACGCTCGGGCGCGCGGCCGGTTCCGGCCGGCTGCGGCTCGATCGGAAGGCGGATCACGGCCATGGCCCCGAAATGGCTTTGGCCCTCGAAGACCGGGGCATCCTCGAGCGTGAGGCTGCCGCCATGTTCCTCGATGATCTTCTTGACGATGGGCAGGCCCAGGCCGGTGCCCTCGTCGCGGGTGGTCACATAGGGTTCGAACAGCCGGGCGCGATCCTCGGGCAAACCGACGCCATTGTCGGCAACGGTGATCGTGCAATGATCCTGCGTCGCCCACAGATGCACGCGGATTTCGGGCGACAACCCGTCCGGCGCGCCCCTTTCCTTCAGCGTCCCGATCGCTTCGCCGGCGTTCTTGATGAGATTGGTCAGCGCCTGCGTCAGCATGGTGGCATCGACATCGGCGATCAGCGGCGCATCGGGCAGATCGGCCGTGATCTTCACCCCGGGCTGGCCGGTCTGTTGCAGCAGCACGGCGCCCGACACCAGTTGAACCAGATCCTCGCGGTTGCGGTCGGGTTCGGGCATGCGCGCGAATCGCGAGAATTCATCGACGATGCGCCGCAAGTCGCCGGTCTGGCGGATGATGACATCGGTCATGGCCTCGAGCTTGTCCGCGTCCGCGCCCACCTGGGGGGCGAATTTGCGCTTGATCCGCTCGGCGCTCAGCTGGATCGGGGTCAGCGGGTTCTTGATCTCGTGGGCGATGCGGCGGGCGACATCGGCCCAGGCCGCGAGGCGCTGCGCGCTGACCAGATCGGTCACGTCGTCGAAGGCCACGACATAGCCTTCCAGCTTGCCCTCGGCCTCGCGCCTCGTGCTGACCCGCACCAGCAGGTTTTCCAGCCGTCCCTGGCGCGTCACCTTGACCTCGCCCTGCGCCACCTCGCCGCCGCCCGCCCGCAGGCTTTCGAACAGCGGCCCGAATTCGGGCACCGCCACGGCCAGCGCCAGCGACTGTTCATCGCCCGACCAGCCCAGCAGCCTCTCGGCCGAGCGGTTGACGAAGGTGATGCAGCCGTCGGCATCCAGCCCGACAACCCCCGACGTGACCGAGGACAGGACCGAATCGAACAGCCGCCGGCGGCGTTCGATCTGTTGCGTGGTGTCCAGCAGCGACTGGCGCTGGCCTTTCAGCTGCCGGGTCATGCGGTTGAAATACCGCCCCAGCATCGCGATCTCGTCGTCGCCTTCCTCTTCCTTGATCTGCACGTCCAGGTCGCCGGCCCCGACCTGCTGGGCGGCCGTGGTCAGCCGCCCCACCGGGCGCGAGAGGCGTTCGGCGAACCAGAGCCCCAGCCAGATCGCCGCCAGCACCAGAATCAGCGCGAATCCGATGTAGAGAAGCCCGAACTCGAACAGCACCCGGCCGCGTTCGCGTTCGAGTTGATGATAAAGCTGAACCGTCTGCTGGGTGTCATCCAGCAGGTTCAGGATCTTGCCGTCGACCTCGCGGCTGACATAGAGGAAGCGGTCGACAAAGCCGTCCAGCCGCACCAGCGCCCGGAACTCGTTGTTGTCCCAGTCCTGGATGACCTCCAGCCCGGTTTCGCGCGCCCGCGCAAGCTGTTCCGCGTCGGGGTGTTCAAAGTCGAACAGGTACGAGCGTTCGCCGCGTGCGCGGATTTCGCCGGTGCCGTCGACCACATAGGCCTCGCGCAGGCCGCGCTGGATCTGGCCCTGGCCCTGCACCAGCACATGGCGCAATTCGGCGTCGTTCATGAAGAAGGTGGCGTCGCGGCTGCGGTCGAGGAACCGGGCCAGCGCGGTGGCGTCCTCGGCCAGATCCTCGCGCTGTTCGCGTTCATAGGCCTCGGCCGCGGCCAGCGATGTGCCCACCACCTCGCGCACCCGTTCGGAGAACCAGCCCTCGAGCCCGATATTGACGGTCAGCCCGGCAAATACCGCCACGATCACCGCCGGGGCCAGCGCCAGCAGGGTGAACACGCCCATCAGCCGCAGATGCAGGCGGGATCCCGCCGAACGCGCCCGCCGCGCCGCGATCAGGCGCACCACCTGGCCCAGAACCAGCGAGGCCACCACCAGGATATAGACCAGATCGGCCAGCAGGATGATGCGCAGCACCTGCGCCGAACTGTGCAGATCGAACGGCCCCAGCACCAGGAAGGTGGCCAGCGCCAGCACCGGACCCAGCAGGACCAGCCCCAGCGTGCCCATATTGCGCGCCCGGCGCGTCCTGCGCCATCGGTTCAAAGCCGGAAAGGGCCCCTGCTGTGACCGGGTCGCCACCTGCTGACCTCATCTTGATGTGCCGCTCGACGCGGCGTACCGCCATATGTCGTGGTCTTTTCCGGCACTGGCACCGGATCGCCACGGTTTGTGTGGCCGTTTTACATCATTTTGCGGCGCCGTGTCACCTGAATATCAAGGTCGGTGATTTTCTTGCGCAGGGTATTGCGGTTGATGCCCAGAAGATCGGCGCATTTCGCCTGATTTCCGCCGGTCGCCTCGAGCGCGACCTCGATCAGCGGCAATTCCACCTCGCGCAGGATTCGCGCATGGACACCGGGCGGGGGCAGCATCTTCCCGTGCATCTCGAAATAGCGCCGCAGGTGCCGCGCCACCGACGCCGACAGCCGGTCGCCGTCGCCGCCGGCCAGAACCGGGGCGATGTCGGGCTGGCCGCTCAGCATGGTCTCGACCTCGGCGCGGCCGATCTCTTCGCCGCGTCCCGTCAGCGCGAGGCGGCGCACCGCGTTTTCCAACTGCCGGACATTGCCGGGCCAGCTGTAGGCGCGCAACAGCTCGCCCGCCTGCGGCGCGAACCGGCGAAGGGGGGCGCCGTCCTGCCGGGCGCGGGCCAGGAAATGGTCGGCCAGCAGCACGATGTCGTCCACCCGGTCGCGCAGGGCCGGCACCTCGATCGTCACCCCGCCGAGGCGATAGAACAGGTCGCCGCGCAGCCGCCCGTCCCGCATCAGGGCCGCCCCGTCGCCCTGCCCGGCGGCCATGAAGCGCGGCGCGTGATCGCCGGGCGCATCCATCATGCGCACGATGCTGGCCTGCGCCGCATCGTCGATATCGCCGACCCCGTCGATCATCAGGGTACCGTCCCTGACCCGCGCCAGCACCCGCGCCGGTCCGTCCGGCCCGTGCACTTCGGCGCCGGTGACGGTCACGAAGGGCGATGTGCGGCGATCCGAGAAATCGTGGATGACGCGGGCGATCAGGGATTTCCCGGTGCCGCTTTCCCCAGTGATCAAAACCGCCATGTCGGTGTTCATCACCCGCGCCAGCAGACGGTAGAGCGCCTGCATCGCCGCCGTCCGCCCGACCAGCGGCAGATCTTCGGGCCTGTCGTCGCCCCCGTCGGACAGGTCGCCGCGCGGGCGCCGGCGTTTGTGTTCCAGTGCCCTGGCGGTGCGTTTCATCAGATCGGGCAGATCGAACGGCTTGGGCAGATAGTCGTAGGCCTCGGCCTCGGCGGCCCGGATCGCGGTCATGATGGTGTTCTGGGCGCTGATCACGATCACCGGCAGGCCCGGCCGGTCCCGCGCGATCCTGGGCAGCATCTCGAGCCCGTTGCCATCGGGCATGACCACATCCGAGATCACCACGTCGCCCTTGCCCTCGCCCACCCAGCGCATCAGCGTCGTCAGCGAAGAGGTGGCGTGGACCTTGCAGCCCGCCCGGGTCAGCGCCTGGGTCAGAACCGTGCGGATCGTGCGGTCGTCATCGGCAACCAGAACCGTGCCCTCCATCACTCGGTCTCCTTGCGTTCATCGCCACGCGGCACCCGCGGCAGCGACAGGCGGAACGTGGTCCGCCCCGGTGCCGAAGTGACGGAAATCCATCCGCCGTGATCCGAAACGATCTTGGAGACCAGCGCCAGCCCCAGACCGGTGCCGTTCTCGCGGCCCGACACGAACGGGTCGAAAATCTCGTCGCGGATGCTGTCGGGCAGGCCGGGGCCATCGTCCGTCACCTCGATCTGGAGCGGCAGCGACTGCCCGGACACATCGCTGCGGCGCAGCCGGAAGCCATGTTCGAAATAGGTGCGAAGCCTGATGTTTCCGCCCGCCGGAGCAGCGGCCTCGGCGGCGTTGCGCAACAGGTTCAGCAGCACCTGCAACAACTGATCCGGATCGCCCCAGGCCAGCGGCAGCGACGGGTCGTAATCCTCGGCGATGCCGACATGGGCGCCGAACCCCAGCAATGCCGAGCGCCGGGCCCGGTCGAGAACGTCATGGATATTGACCGGCCGGAAATCGGGCGGGCTGAGATTGCCGAACTGCTCGACCTGTTCGAGCAGCTTCACGATCCGGCGGCTTTCCGCGACGATAAGATCCGTCAGTTCAATGTCTTGCGGTCCAAGGTTCATGCCGAGAAGCTGCGCTGCGCCGATGATGCCGGCCAACGGGTTCTTGATCTCGTGCGCCAGCATCCCGGCCATTCCGATGGCCGACTGCGCCGCCGACCTGACCGAATGGCCCTGCATCGCCTGCCCGGCCAGTTCGCGCGGGCTGACCAGCATGATCATCTCGCCCTTGCGGCCCTGCAACGGCGCGATCTGCAAGGCGCATTGCAACGGCGCGCGGCTGCCTGTGCCCACGTCGATGTCGTTGACGAAGAGCGGCGTGCCGTCGGCACGGGCGCGGGCGAATGCCGCCTCGATGGGCGCGTCGATGGCGATCATGTCCCATACCGGCGCCCCCGCCACGGATTTCAGCGAGGCGTTGAGAAACCCCTCGCCGGCCGGGTTCGCATCGACGATCCGGTCGCCCGCGTCGATCCGGAAGGCGGGCACCGGCAGCGAGGCCCAGATTGCGTCGTTCCCGATCATGCCGCCGCCCGCCCGCCTTCGGACAGCGCATCGGGCAACAGCCGCAGCACCGCCGCCGGGTCGGTGCCGGTCAGCACCGCGCGGCGCAGCATCGCGCCGGTGCCGGCGGCGTCCATGTACCAGCCCAGATGCTTGCGCGCGACACGGTGCCCCAGATCGCGGCCATAGAACCTCAGCATCGCCTCGTAATGATCTGAAACCATGTCTATAAGTCCGCCGCCACTCGGTATCGCGGGGGCCGGCGTGCCGTAGATGTCATGCGCGATCCGGCCCGGCAGCCAGGGCCGCCCCCGCGCCCCGCGCCCGACCATCACGCCATCGGCGCCCGAGGCCGCCAGCGCCGCCCGCGCGCTGGCGGTATCGACGATATCGCCATTGGCGATGACCGGCACCGACACCGCCTCGCGCACCGCCCGTATCGCGGCCCAGTCGGCACGCCCCTTGTAGAACTGGCAGCGGGTGCGGCCATGGATCGTCACCATGCGGATGCCCGCCGCCTGGGCGCGGGCCGCCACCTCGGGCGCGTTCATCAGGCTTTCGTCCCAGCCCAGCCTGGTTTTCAGCGTTACCGGCACATCGACCGCGTTCACCACCGCCTCGATCAGGCGCAGCGCGTGATCGGGCGTCTTCAGCAGGGCCGAGCCGGAATAGCCGTTGGTGACCTTGCGCGCCGGACAGCCCATGTTGATGTCGATCACCGCCGCGCCGCGATCGGCCAGCCAGCGCGCCGCCTCGGCCATCCAGTGCGCCTCGCGCCCGGCGATCTGCACGACGGTGTTCTCGACATCCGCGCCCAGTTCGGCGCGCTCGCGCACGCCGGGCTTGGCCTGCACCATCTCCTGGCTGGCCACCATCTCGCTGACCACGAGCCCGGCGCCGAACGACCGCACCAGGTCGCGGAACGGACGGTCGGTGATACCGGCCATCGGTGCCAGAACCACGGGCGGCACCACGGTTCTTTGGCCGAGGGAGAGCTTCAAGCTGCCTGATCCTTGTGCAATCGCGCTCTGGCTAGCGCAAACAGGGCGTTTTCACAAGTTCGCAGCCGGATTCGGGCCGCAATGCCGGCGCGTTCTGGCGTGCGTTGCCTGTTTGTTGTGCAAGGCCACGCCGGCGATTGCGCCCTCGGGGCGTAGCGAATAAACCTTCGCCGACTTCCCCGGCCGCCACAGGAGCCACGCGCAATGACCACAGCCGCCCTGATCGTCGCCGCCGGACGCGGCCAGCGCGCCGGGGGCGCGGTGCCCAAGCAATGGCGCGAACTGGCCGGAAAGCGCGTGGCCGACTGGACAATCGAGGCGTTCCGCGCCGCCCCCGGCATCGCGCATATCGTGCTGGTCGTGGCCGAAGCCGACCGCGCCCACTGGGCCGGACTGGACGCGCGTCACGGGCTGATCCTGACGACCGGCGGCGCCGACCGCGCGGCATCCGTGCGGGCCGGTCTGCTGGCGCTCTGGGGGCTGGGTATCGACAAGCTGCTGATCCACGACGCCGCCCGCCCCTGCGTGCGCCCCGAAACCATCGCGTCGGTCATCGACGCGCTCGACGATCACCAGGGCGCGGCCCCCGGCCTGGCCGTGACCGACGCGCTCTGGACGGGGAAAGACGGCTTCGTCACCGGCATCCGCGACCGCGACGGCCTGTTCGCGGCGCAGACGCCGCAGGGCTTTCGCTATGAGGGGATCATCGCGGCCCATACCGCCCACGACCACGACCCCGCCGCCGACGATGTCGCCATCGCCCGCGCGGCCGGAATGGCGGTTGCCATCCTGCCCGGCGACCCCGACAATATCAAGATCACCCGGGCGCAGGATTTCGACCGGGCCGAACGCATTCTCGGGGGGCACATGAACATCAGGCTGGGCAACGGGTTCGACGTGCACCGGTTCGGGCCCGGCGATCACGTCACGCTTTGCGGGGTCGCGGTGCCGCACGATCGCGGCCTCAAGGGCCATTCCGACGCCGATGTCGGCATGCACGCGATCACCGACGCGATCTATGGCGCGCTGGCGCAGGGCGATATCGGCCGGCACTTCCCGCCGAGCGATCCGCAATGGAAGGGCGCGGCCAGCGACACGTTCCTGCGCCATGCCGCCGGGCTGGCGGCGCGCGCCGGTTACCGCATCGCCAATCTCGACTGCACGCTGATCTGCGAAAGTCCGCGGATCGGCCCCCATGCGGACAGCATGCGCGCCACGCTGGCCCGCATTGCCGGCGTGGCCGCCGGTGCGGTGTCGGTCAAGGCGACCACCTCGGAACGGCTGGGTTTCACCGGGCGCGGCGAGGGCATCGCCGCGATGGCCACGGCGACGCTGGTGCGCGCATGAAACGGATCGCGCATGTCGCCGGCACGGTGTTCGGCATCGGGCACCTGCGCCCGGCGCCGGGCACCTGGGGCTCTCTGGCGGCGCTGCCGCTGGCCTGGGGGCTGCATCTGGCGGGCGGATTTGCGGTTCTCGTCATGGGCACGGCGGCGGTTTTCATCCTCGGCGTCTGGGCAACCATCCAGATGACCGAGGGGCAAGAGGATCACGACCCGTCCCATATCGTCATCGACGAGGTCGCAGGCCAGTTCGTCGCGCTCCTGCCGCTCAGTTCGGCGGCCGACCGGCTGGGTATCGACATCCTCGCGCTGTGGCCGGGCTGGATCGCCGCGTTCTTGCTGTTCCGGCTGTTCGACATCGCCAAGCCCGGCCCGGTCGGCTGGGCCGACCGGCGCGGCGATCCGCTGGGAGTCATGCTGGACGACGTTATCGCGGGCGCCTTCGCCGCCGCCGGCGTGCTTGCGCTGGCCCTTGTCGCGCACGGGCTGCCGGCATGACCGACGTGGCCGCGATCCTGGAGCGTGCGCGCGCGGCGGGTGTGCGCATCGCCACCGCCGAAAGCTGTACCGGCGGCATGGTGGCCGCGGCGCTGACCGATATCGCCGGATCCTCGGACGTGGTCGAACGCGGCCTCGTCACCTATTCCAACGCCGCCAAGCGCGAGCTTCTGGGCGTGCGCGCCGAAACCCTGGCCGCACATGGTGCCGTGTCCGAACAGGTGGCGCGCGAAATGGCCGATGGCGCGCTGGCCCGCGCGCCAGTCGGGCTGGCGGTGTCCATCACCGGGATCGCCGGGCCGGGCGGGTCGGAATTCAAACCCGAGGGCCGGGTCTGTTTCGCGCTGGCCGCGCGCGGGCGCGCAACATTTGCCGAAACCGTCGAATTCGGCCCGCTGGGCCGCGCCGCCGTGCGCGAGGCCGCGCGAGATCACGCGCTGGAACTGCTCGGGCGCGCGCTTGCCGGCCCTGCCGGGGCCGGCGGCTGAGCGGCGCGCGCTATTGCGACATGCACATCGCCATCCATTGCTCGCCCAGATCGACCACGCGCAGGTCGTGCTTTTTCAGCTGATAGACCGCGCCGCCCAGAACCGGAATCGCGTTGTTGTAGCGTTCCGGCCAGGTCGGTTGCGTCCGGGCGATGGACTCGGCCAGCTCGCGTTCGGGCACCCCGTCCATGCGCGCCTTCTGGACCGCGGCGGCAACCTGCGCCTGGTAACGGCAATCGGTCTCCTTGGCGCTGTCGGCAAGGGCCGGCACGGCTGCGGCAAGAAGAACGGTGGCGGCAATGGCAATTCGCATCGGGCAGGCTCCGGAATCATCAGCAGGCGCGCGCAGCTTACCCGCGCGCGGCCACGGCTTCCATGGCCGTTTTCAGTTCACCCACCAGGGTTGCGGCCATCGACCTGAACACCATGATCTGGAAGTCGTCCGCGCCAAGCCGGGTGATCGAGGCCATCATCTGCGCCAGTTCGCTGCGTGCCGTATGCCCGCGCCTGAACGCCGCGGCGCGCAGATCCAGCGGCACCAGCCGCGCCAGCACGTCCACCGCGCCCGCCCCGCGCAGGCGCACCACGGCCCAGGCATCGGACTGATCGCTGAGCGCCGCCAGGCGCGCCAGGTCGGCATCCGGTTCGGGCCCGGCCAGAAGCGCCTGGCCGCGCCCGAACCAGATGGCGCGCGCCCCCGCCTTGCCGGTGGTCCGGTTGGGCGCTGGAAACGCCATGCCATGCGCCGCTTCCAGCGCCTCCGACAATGCCGCCTCCTGGCCGCGACGGGGCGACAGCGTGGTCAGCGCGCCAAGGCTTTCCTCGGTCAGATCGACTCCGCCGACGGCCAGCGGCAACAGCCCCGCGCAGGGGGTCCTGGCGATCAGCTCAGCCACGCACGCGCCCTCCCTCGGGGTCGAAGAACACCGGGTTCACGACCTCGCATTCGGCCTCGATCGCGCGCAGGTGATCGACCATGCGCACCGTTTCGCCGATCCGTTCGGGCCCGTGCCTGAGAAACGCCAGCGCGATCATGTGCCCCAGCGTCGGCGAGAACGCCGCCGAGGTGATGTAGCCCTGAGCGTTCCGGCGCACCGCATCCCCGCCCGGGGCGAACAGATGCGCCCCGGCGATCAGCTGCCTGGCCGCACCCGAGGGTTTCAGCCCCACCAGCCTCTCGCGGCCCGGATCGACAAGACCCGGACGGCCCGCCATGGTCTTGCCGATACAGTCCTTCCCGTCCGACACCATGCCCGCCATGCCGATATCGCAAGCCGTGGTGCGGCCGTGAATTTCGGCGTGGGTGATATGGCCCTTCTCGATTCTCAGCACGTTCAGGGCCTCCATGCCGTAGGGCCCGCCGCCCAGGGCCGCCGCCCGCTCCAGCAGCATGCGGAACAGGCTGTCGCCAAAGCGCGCCGGCACCGCCAGTTCATAGGCGTGTTCGCCCGAAAACGAGATCCGGAACAGCCGCGCCCCGACCCCCAGCACCGAAACCGGCCCGCACGCCATGAACGGCCAGTCCCCCTCGCGCAGCGGCGTATCGAGCAGGCCGTTCACCAACTCCCGCGATTTCGGCCCGGCGATGGCGAACTGCGCCCATTGCTCTGTGACCGAAACGATCGACACGTCCCAATCCGGACGCAGGCACTGATGCACGAACTGAAGATGACGCATCACCTCTCCGGCCGCAGCGGTGGTCGTCGTCATCAGGAAATGGGTTTCACCCAGCCGCGCGGTGGTGCCGTCATCCATCACGAACCCGTCCTCGCGCAGCATCAGGCCGTAGCGGACGCGCCCGGCCTTCAGCGTGGAAAACCTGTTGGTATAGACGAAATCGAGCAGCGCCCCCGCATCGGGCCCCTGGATGTCGATCTTGCCCAGCGTCGAGACATCGCAGACGCCCACGGCGCCGCGCACCATGTTCACCTCGCGGTCGCAGGACTGGCGCCAGCCGGACTCGCCGGGGGCGGGAAAATAGCCCGGCCTGTACCACAACCCCGCCTCGATCATCGGCGCGCCGCGCTCGACACTGGCGGAATGGCTGGTGGTCAGGCGTTCGGGCGCGAACCCCTTGCCCTGCCCCCCCGCGCCCAGCGCCGCGATCGCCACCGGCACATAGGGCGGGCGGAACGTGGTGGTGCCGGTCTCGGCGATGCCGCGCCCGGTGGCATCGGCCAGCACCGCCAGCGCCGAAACGTTCGAGTTCTTGCCCTGATCGGTGGCCATGCCCTGGGTGGTGTAGCGTTTCATATGCTCGACCGAGCGGAAATTCTCGGCCGCGGCCTGCCGCACGTCCTTGACCGTCACGTCGTTCTGGAAATCCAGCCACGCCCGGCCCCTTCCCGGCACGGCCCAGAGCGGGGTTATCGCATAGGCCGCGTCCTCGGCCTGCGGCAGATCGAACCCGGCGGGCCTGCGCCCCAGATCGGCCAGCGCCGCGCGCGCCGCCGCCGCCCCCTCGCGCAGGCAGGCGGCCGTGGAAAACGCGCCGTTGCAGGCGCCGGCGGGCTCCAGCCCCGGCACCGCACCCGGGGCCGGCACGAAGGCGGCGATGTCCCTGCGCCAGAGCGGGCGCGCGTTCATGTGGCAGCTGAGATGCAGCGACGGGTTCCAGCCGCCCGAAACGCCCAGGCAATCGGTCTGCACCCGGCTTTCGCCCGCGACGCTGCGGATGGTGATGCTCTCAAGTCCGCGCCGCCCCGAGGCACCGCAGACCCGGGCGCCGCGATGCACCTCGAAGGCATCCGAAAGCGGCGCGTCGTGACGGCTGTCGATCACGCCCGCCACATGCACACCCGCCGCCACCAGATCGCGCGCCGTGCGATGGCCGTCGTCGTTGTTGGCGAAAACCGTCACCGCGCGCCCCGGGCTGACGCCCCAGCGGTTCAGATAGGCCCGCACCGCCCCCGCCGTCATGATGCCGGGGCGGTCGTTGTCGCGAAACGCCACCGGGCGCTCCAGCGCACCCGCCGCCAGCACCGCCCGCCGCGCCACGATCCGCCAGAAACACTCCAGCGGCAGCGCGCGGCTGTGGCGCGGGCGGTGGTGGCCCACCCGCTCCAGCGCCCCGTATGTGCCTTGGTCATAGGCGCCGACCACCGTGGTGCGGGTCATCAGGCGCACGTTCGCCATGGCGCCCAGTTCGGCCAGAACCTCCGCCGCCCAGGCATGGCCTGCCTGCCCGCCGATCTCGCGGGTTTCGGCCAGCAGCCGCCCGCCCATGCGCGAATCCTCATCGGCCAGGATCACGTCGGCGCCCGAGCGGGCGGCCACCAGCGCCGCCATCAGGCCCGCCGGCCCGGCCCCGATGACCAGCAGATCGCAGAAGGCGAAGGCGCGCTCGTACCTGTCGGGATTGGGCAGCCCCGAAAGCGCGCCCAGCCCCGCCGCGCGCCGGATCATTGGCTCATAGACCTTTTCCCAGAAGGATTTCGGCCACATGAAAGTCTTGTAGTAGAATCCCGCCCCGAAGAACGGCGCCGCCAGATCGTTGAGCGACAGCAGATCGAACCCCAGCGACGGCCAGCGGTTCTGGCTGCTCGCCTCCAGCCCGTCGAATATCTCCTGCACGGTGGCGCGCATGTTCGGCTCGCGCGCCGCGCCGCGCCCGATCGTGACCAGCGCGTTGGGCTCCTCGCTGCCCGCGCCCAGCACCCCGCGCGGGCGGTGATACTTGAACGACCGCCCCATCAGCCGCACCCCGCCCGCCAGCAGCGCCGAGGCCAGCGTATCGCCCTCGAGCCCGGTGAAGCGCCGCCCGTCGAAACTGAACGCGACCTGGCGTGCCTCCCCCAGCAGCCCGTTCCCGGCGATCCTCATCGCGCCGCCTCCGCCGCAAGCTCGCAGCCCGGCATCTCATGGGTCAGCGTGTTGCGCGTCACCACGACCCAGGCGCCGCATCCGGTTTCGTGATACCACAGCTCGCGCGTCGCTCCGGCCGGGTTGTCGCGCAGATGGAGATAGGCATCCCAGGCGGCCTCCCCGGCGTCGGGTGCCGGGCGCGTCAGCGCCGCGCCGCGGTAATGGAACTCGCGCCGGTCACGCTCGCCGCAGATCGGACAGCTGATCCTCATCGCAGGCCCCTCGCTTCTTTCTGGTCGAAAATACTCGAATCCGGCATCTCCACCCTCAATGCAGGTTGTGCTGGGCGCCGGTGCCCTCTTCGTCGATGATGCCCCGCCCGGTGCGGAACCGGTCCAGCCGGAACCCGGCGGCGGCGTCGTGATGGCGGTCCGTGGCCAGCAGATGCGCGAAACAGCGTCCCGAAGCGGGCACCGCCTTGAAGCCGCCATAGTTCCAGCCGCAGTTCAGATAAAGCCCCTGCGTGTCGGTCCGGTCGATGATCGGGGAACCGTCCGGGGTCATGTCCACGATCCCGCCCCAGCTGCGCAGCACGCGGGCCTTGCCGATCATCGGCATCAGCGTCATGCCGGCCTCCATCACATGCTCGACCGCCGGCAGGTTGCCGCGCGCGGCATAAGAGGCGTACATGTCGATATCGCCGCCGAACACCAGCCCGCCCTTGTCGGACTGGCTGATATAGAAATGCCCCATGCCGAAGGCGATGACCTGGGCGATCACGGGTTTCAGCCCCTCGCTCACGAAGGCCTGCAGGACGTGGCTTTCGACCGGCAGGCGCATCCCGGCCATGGCCGCGACCTGCCCCGAGCGTCCCGCCACCACGATCGCCACCTTCTTGGCCCGGATCGGCCCGCGCGTCGTCTGCACGCTGCGCACCCTGCCGTTCCCGATGTCGATGCCCGTGACCTCGCAGTTCTGGATCAGGTCGACGCCGCGCCGGTCGGCCCCGCGCGCATAGCCCCAGGCGACCGCGTCATGGCGCGCGGTGCCCCCGCGCGGATGATAGAGCCCGCCGTGAACCGGAAACCGGACATTGTCGAAATCCAGGAACGGCGCGTGCCGGCGCACGCCCTCGCGGTCGAGCAGGATGGCGTCGTCGCCCTGGTTGATCATGGCGTTGCCGCGGCGCGCGAAGGCGTCGCGCTGGCCGTCGGAATGGAACAGGTTGATGAGGCCGCGTTGCGAATGCATCACGTTGTAGTTCAACTCCTGCTCCAGCCCCTCCCACAGCTTCAGCGAATACGAATAGAACTCGGAATTTCCCGGCAGGAAATAGTTGGCCCGAACGATGGTCGTGTTGCGCCCGACATTACCGCCCCCCAGATAGCCCTTTTCCAGAACCGCGACATTGGAAAGACCGTGGTCGCGGGCCAGGTAATAGGCGGTGGACAGGCCGTGCCCGCCGCCGCCGATTATGACGATGTCGTACTCGTCCCTGGGCGCCGCGTCGCGCCAGTGCGGCGACCAGCCCCTGTTGCCGCTCAGCCCTTCCCTGATGACGCGCCACCCCGAAAAACGCATGTCACTCTCCCTGCCGGCCCGGACCGATGCAACCCGACCCGATTGAACCAAGTCCCGCCAGCAGTATCAATGGCGCACACGCCCGCCCGCAACAGTTTCCACAGAAAACGGGCCGATGCGCGACTTCGGCATCGCCCGGGAGGGCGGGTTTTCAGCCACGCGCGCCCGGCACCAGGCAGGGCGCGGCGCCTAGAGCCCCTTGGCGCGATAGCTCTTGGCGACCCGGTCGATCGACACCAGATAGGCCGCGGTGCGCAGGTCGGCGACATCGTCGCGCGCATTCCAGACCTCGCTCATCGCCTGGTAGGCGGTGCGCATCGTGTCATCCAGCCCCGAGCGCACCAGTTCAAGCTCGTCGGCGCCGCGCAGGTACTTGGCCTTGAAGTCGGGGCTCATGGACCAGGCATCGCCAAGATACCGGTCCAGCCGTTCCAGTTCGGCCACGACCAGTTCGTGCCGGGCCTCTTCCTGGCGGCGCTGCATGCGGCCGAAGCGGATATGGCTCAGGTTCTTGACCCATTCGAAATAGGACACGGTGACACCGCCGGCATTGGCGAACAGGTCGGGAATGATCACCGTTCCCTTTTCGCACAGGATCTCGTCGGCGCCGGCGGTGATGGGGCCGTTGGCGGCCTCGAGGATCAGCGGCGCCCTGATGCGATCGGCGTTGGTGAGGTTGATCACCCCCTCCATCGCCGCCGGGATCAGGATGTCGCACTCATGCTCCAGCACCGCGGCCCCCTCGGCCTGATGGGTGGCGTCGGGAAAGCCGGTGACGCCGCCGTGCTTGACGATCCAGTTGTGCACCGCCTGCACGTCCAGACCGTCGGGATCGTAGAGCGCACCGTCGCGTTCGATGATGCCGGTGATGCGCGCGCCGTCCTCTTCGCTGAGGAACTTGGCCGCGTGATAGCCGACATTGCCCAGGCCCTGAATGATCACCCGCTTGCCGTCGAGCTTGCCGCTCAGCCCCGCCTTCTTGGCGTCGCCGGGGTGGCGGAAGAACTCGCGCAGCGCGTATTGCACGCCGCGCCCCGTCGCCTCGACCCGCCCGGCGATACCGCCGGCATTGAGCGGCTTGCCGGTGACGCAGGCGCGGGCGTTGATGTCGGTGGTGTTCATCCGCGCGTACTGGTCCGCGATCCAGGCCATCTCGCGCTCGCCGGTGCCCATGTCGGGGGCGGGCACGTTCTGGGAGGGATTGATCAGGTCGCGCTTGGCCAGTTCATAGGCGAAGCGGCGGGTGATCTGTTCCAGTTCGTGTTCGTCATACTGGCGCGGGTCGATGCACAGCCCGCCCTTGGAGCCGCCGAAGGGCGTTTCTACCAGCGCGCACTTGTAGGTCATCAGCGCCGCCAGCGCCTCGACCTCGTCCTGGTTGACGCTGAGCGAGTAGCGGATGCCGCCCTTCACCGGCTCCATATGCTCCGAATGGACCGACCGGTAGCCGACAAAGGTCTGGATCTGGCCGCGCAGCCGGACCCCGAAACGGACCGTGTAGGTCGAATTGCAGACCCTTATCTTTTCCTCGAGTCCGGGCGACAGATCCATCAGGGCCGCGGCCCTGTTGAACATCAGATCGACGCTTTCGCGAAAGCTGGGTTCGTTTCTCGGGGCCATCGGGTGATCTCCTTTGACGGACGAGACATGCGACGACTCGCCTCAGGCGTTTATGGACCTGCGGCTCGCGATTGTTCAACACTCGATAGCACTCGATAGCCTAATTTTCCCTCAACGCCGAAAGCCGGGCGGGTGGAAAACCGATTCGCGTTCGCCGGATGCGATTCAATGCCTTGTCCCCGGCGGGGAAACAAAGCGCACGGCGATCCGTCACTGTCGCCAATTCACGCGGCGCGCACAGCCGATCCAGCCGGTTTGCGCCGCATTTAGGCCAAGATCGTACCGCATAAAGGCGCCTCGACATATCTTTGCTCATTCGGCCACTTCCGGTTCGAGAAAGAGGTTTGCCATGCCCGTGCGTGATAATGCCCCCCGTCGCCGCGCCGCCGCCCCGACAAGGGCCCGGTCCGGGACAGGCTTTGCCAGACGCTTTCTGCGCGATGAAGACGGAACCCTGCTTCTGTTCGGCATATTCGCCTTCGTCATCATGCTGATGGTCGCGGGGATCGGCGTCGATCTGATGCATTTCGAGCGCAACCGCTCGAGCCTGCAATCGACGATGGACCGCGCGGTGCTCGCCGCCGCCGACCTCGATCAGGAACTGGACCCCCAGGCGGTCGTCAACGACTATCTGGACAAGGCCGGCCTGTCCGATTTCCTGTCGAGCGTCACGGTCGAATCGGGCATGGGCTACCGCGTCGTCTCGGCCACCGCCCAGGGCGACTTCCACACCCAGTTCATGAAGCTGACCGGGGTCGAGACACTGTCCATTCCCGCGGCGACCACCGCCGAGGAACGGATCGACGGGGTCGAAATCTCGCTGGTGCTGGACGTGTCGGGCTCGATGAACTCCAACAGCCGGCTGATTAACCTGAAATCGGCCGCGAAGGATTTCGTCGACCAGATGGTCGCAAACTCGACCGACGGCAAGCTGTCGATCTCGATCATCCCCTACGCCACCCAGGTCAGCCTGCCCGATTACATGATCTCGGAATTCAATGTCTCGACCGAACACGCCTATTCCAACTGCGTGAACTTCGAGGCGTCCGATTTCAACAGCGCCTCGATGAACCCGGCAACGCCGCTCAAACGCACCATGCATTTCGATCCCTGGTACGATTTCGACGGGCGCGACAACGACCCGATGGAACTGGTCGGTCTCGACAACGGGCTGAACAGCACGCTGCCGGTCTGCGAAGCCATGTCCAGCCGCGAGATCCTGCCGCTGTCCAGGGACGCGACCGCGCTGAAGGATTATATCGACGCGTTCATGGCGCGCGGCAACACATCGCTCGATGTCGGCATGAAATGGGGCACGGCGCTGCTCGACCCCAGCCTCAAGGGCGTGGTGTCCGCGATGGTGACTTCGGGCGATGTCGATGCCGCCTTCAGCGACCGGCCCGCCAACTACGATGACGGCGACACGCTGAAGGTGATCGTGCTGATGACCGACGGCGAGAACACCAGCCAGTACTACATCAACGACGGCTACCGCAGCGGCGACTCCAACATCTGGTGGAACGACCAGGAAGAGAAATACTCGGTCTATGTCGGGTTGGACGCCGATGACGACGATGGTGACGGCATCACCGGCGAGCCGCTGTTCTACTGGCCCTTCGACAACACCTGGCACGATCACGCCTATGGCGAAGGCACCTATGACGAAACCGTCTACGAACGCGAGTGCACATCGTACCGCCGCAGCGGTTCGTGCCGACGCTACAGGACCGTCGCAACCACCGTTACCGTGGACGAACCGGGTTCGGCTGCCATCCTGTCCTACGCCGGTCTCTGGGCCTACACGACCATGGAAAGCGTCGTCGAGGATCTCTACGAACCCTGGATGAACGACTCCGAAGCCTGGAACGACTGGTATTACAGCGTCCGCAACTACGTCGACAGCAGCACCAAGGACGCCCGCACCAAGGCGATCTGCGACGCCGCCAAGGATCACGACATCATCGTCTTCACCATCGGATTCGAGGCGCCCTGGCGCGGCAAGCAGGTGATCAAGGACTGCGCCAGCTCGAACAGCCACTTCTTCGACGTGAACGGGCTCGAGATCGCCGATGCCTTCTCCTCCATCGCCTCGTCGATCCGCAAGCTGAGGCTCACCCAATGACGCGCGCTCTCAAAACCGTCTGGCGCCGGTTCCGGCGCTCGCAGGCCGGCTCGGCCACCGTCGAATTCGCGATCGTCTTTCCCGCGGTCATCACGGTCCTTCTGTCGGGGATCGAACTGGGCCTGGTTTCGCTGCAACACGCCATGCTGGAACGCGCGGTCGATATCACGGTGCGCGAAATCCGCCTGGGCACCGGCTCGGCGCCCCAGCACGACCAGATCAAGGATCTGATCTGCGATCGCGCCGAATTCATCAGCGATTGCGGTTCCAACCTGCGCCTGGAGATGATCCAGATCGACCCGCGGGCCTGGGCCAGCATCCCTGTCGATCCCGATTGCACCGACCGGACCGAACCGGTGCAGCCGGTGCGCAACTTCGTCAACGGGCAGGAAAACGACCTGATGGTGCTGCGCGTCTGCGCCATGATCGACCCGATCTTCCCGACCACCGGCCTGGGCAAGAGCCTGGGAACCGGCCCCGGCGGGCAGTTTTCGCTGGTGTCGACAACCGTATTCGTTCAGGAACCGAGGTGAGCCATGCAGACCCCCTTGCGCCATGTCCTGACACGCTT
>JAGRMG010000247.1 GCA_020441385.1 Paracoccaceae bacterium | reverse complement strand
GCCGTGGCCTCGGCATGGACCCGGCGCTGGCGCGATGCGCTGGTTCCATCCTCGACGATCCGGCGCAGGCTGGCGATCTCCTCAAGCGTTCCCAGCGCCTCGGCGTCCTCGGCCAGCAGCCCGGTCAGTTCCTCCAGCAGCTTGGCAAACGGCTTGATCGAACGGTCGCCGAAGTCGATCAGCCCTTCGGACAGGCCATAGCGCTGCGCCCGCCAGCGGTTTTCCGAGATCAGGAACCGGTCGTAGACCCGCCAGCGCAGGTTGCGCATCCGCAGCCGGCACAGCATCCGCATCAGCGCCTGGGTGGTGGCCGCCAGCGCCAGCGTGTGTTCCAGCCGCGGCGACACGTCCATGATGCGCGTCTCCAGCGTCGGAAACCGGTGCGAGGGGCGCAGATCCCACCAGATTTTCGAGGTGTCCTCGATCACGCCGAGGTCGATCAGCGTGCCGGTGGTGCGTTCGTATTCCGCCCAGCTTTCGAATTTCGGCGGCAGGCCGGTGCGCGGAAGGTTGTCGAACACGGTCAGCCGGTAGGATGCCAGCCCGGTATCCTCGCCCTGCCAGTAGGGCGAGGACGCCGACAACGCCAGCAGATGCGGCAGGAAATAGCTGAACTGCGGCATCAGATCGGTGCGCAGCGCCTTTTCCTCTATCCCAACATGTACATGCATGCCGCAGATCAGCATTCGCCGCGCGACCCCGCCCAGCGAACGCCGCAGGTCGCTATAGCGTTCCTTGTCGGTGTGATGCTGGTTTTTCCAGTCCGCGAAGGGGTGGCAGCTGACGGCGATCGGGGCGAGGTTGTGTTCGGCGGCATGGCGCGACACGCAATCGCGCAGGCGCTTGAGGTCGTCGCGAGCTTCGCCGATGGTGGTACAGACCCGGGTGCCGACCTCGATCTGGCATTGCAGGAATTCCGGGCTGACCTGATCTTCCAGATCGGCCTTGCAGGCATCCATCAGGGCTTGCGGCGCCACCGCCAGATCCATCGAATCGCGGTCCACCAGAAGGTATTCCTCCTCGATGCCCAGCGTGAAGTCCTGCTGCATGTGTCCCTCCCGGTCCGGTTCAGTGAACCCGTTCGCTGCCCCGTTGCCAAGAAGATTCCGGGCCGGATGCGGCGATGGCCGGTTGTGCGCCGCCGTGCCCGGACGCTATGCAGGGGGCGATTGCCCGGACGGGCGTTTGCCCGGAGGGGTGCCCCGGTGAAAAGTCGGAAGTTCCCGAACCTGAACGGCCTGCTCCAAGAGCTTGACGTGAAGCTGACCGATCTTGCCGGGGAACGGGCCGAACGCGCCCGCCTCGACGCATTCGAGAGTGCCGGCGGGCTGGAACGGCCCACCTATGCGCCGTCGCCGGGAATGGCGGATTTCGACATCGCGGCGGTGGTGGCGGATCATGCCCGCCATGCCGGGGCGCTGTCGCGTCTCATGGATCGCGCGGCCGGCGCCACGGGCTATGTTCCGAACAACGGCTATTACGACAGCCCCGATGCCGAAATCCTGTACCTCATGATCCGCCGGTTCGCGCCGCGCCGGGTGATCGAGGTGGGCTGCG
>JAGRMG010000246.1 GCA_020441385.1 Paracoccaceae bacterium | reverse complement strand
GCCGCGGCATCGAATCCCGGCGCCCCGAGATCGGCCAGCTTGGGCGCGATATCCTCGTACATGGCGTGGTGGGATTCCTCCATATGCGCCCGGGCGGTATCCTTGTCGCCCGACAGGTACAGGTTGGCGATGATCAGGTAGGTGCCTTCGAAATAGCCCAGTTCGGTCAGGAACGCCGACGGTCCTTCGCTGCGCGTAACCCCGGCCTCGCCGGATTCGCCGCCTTCCCCGGCCTCACCGGCTTCGCCCGCTTCCGCGGAGGTCGCATAGAGCAACCCGCCGGCCGAAAGCACCGGCAGGGCCAGTGGCGCGGCCGCGGCCAGCGAGGTCGCGGTGAGCAATGCCCATTTGCGGGGCGAAACGGTCCGCGGCTTGATGTCGTCGGTCATGCATTCAGATCCCTTGATATAAACTGACTATTTTTATCGGATATTGCGAGCCGGTCGCCCTGTCAAGTGCGTTTGCGGCTGTTCGTCGCATTGCGGCGGGGATAGAAGGGGCCATGACTGTGGAACTGATCATGGAAGACGACCGCTGGGGCGGTCTGGGTCTGCAAGACCTGGCCGATCGCGCCTGCAACACGGCGCTGGCGCATCTGGCACTGGACCCCGAGGCGTGCGAGATTGCCCTGCTGGCCTGCGACGACGCGCGCATCGCAGCGCTGAATGCCGATTTCCGCGGCAAGGCGCGGCCGACCAACGTGCTGAGCTGGCCGGCGCAGGATCTGTCGCCGCAAGAGCCCGGCGCGGCGCCGCGCCCACCGTGCCCGGATTTCACCGGCGCGATCGCGCTGGGCGACATCGCCATCGCGCGGGAAACCTGTGCGCGCGAGGCCGCGGCGGCGGGCAAGCCGCTGGCCGATCATGTCGCGCATCTGATCGTTCACGGCCTTCTTCACCTGCTCGGATACGACCATGTCCGTGACCCGGATGCCACTTTGATGCAGGCGCTGGAGACCGGGATACTTGGCAGACTGGGGATAGATGACCCATATATCTAGGATGACGGGCCTTGGCGGCCCCTTTCGGACAGGAACAATGGACGAAACAGACGGCAGTTCTGGCGCGGCGCAAGGCGCGCAGCCCGAAACGGCAGGCGAACCGGAACCGGATGAGAAACCGGGCTTTTTCGGCCGCATAATCGGGGCGCTCAGCCCCACCGAGGACATTGCGGCTCCACCGCTGAACGGCCGGGCCGCGTCGGCGGCATCGCTGCCGGGCATGATCAATCTGCGCCGCATGCGGGTCGAGGACGTGGCCATTCCCACCGCCGAGATCGTGGCGGTGCCCAGTTCCGTGACGCTGGAGGATCTGGTGCAGACGTTCCGCGAAAGCGGCATGACGCGGATTCCGGTCTACGAGGGCACGCTTGATACGCCGCTGGGGTTCATCCATCTCAAGGATCTCGCACTGGGCCACGGCTTCAGTTGCGACGACGACATCCGGTTCGATCTGGTCTCGATGCTGCGCCCGCTGCTGTTCGTGCCGCCGTCCATGCCGATTGGCGTGCTGCTGGCGAAGATGCAGGCGGAACGCCGCCACATGGCGCTGGTGATCGACGAATATGGCGGGGTCGACGGGCTTTTGACGATCGAGGATCTGATCGAACAGGTGGTGGGCGAGATCGAGGACGAACACGACACCGGCGACGATCAGACCTGGATACGCGAAAAGCCCGGTTGCTATGTGGCCCAGGCGATCACCCCGCTCGACGAGTTCGAGGCCGAGATCGGGCGCTCTCTGACCGATCACGACGATGTCGACGAGGAAGAGATCGACACGCTGGGCGGGCTGGTGTTCATGCTTTCGGGCAGGGTGCCCGCCCGGGGCGAGGTGATCGTGCACCCCGACGGCCCAGAATTCGAGGTGATCGAGGCCGATCCGCGCCGGATCAAGCGGCTGCGCGTGCGCCTGCCGGGCAGCACCGCATGAGGCCACGAACCGGCCGGCGGATGCTGCTGGCCGCCGTCGCGGGCGCGGCCGCGGCCCTCGGGCTGGCGCCCTGGGGCCTCTGGCCCGTGACGCTGGCCGCGCTGCTTGCGGTTCCGGCGCTGCTGTTGCCCGCCACGAGCGCACGACAGGCGGCGCTGACCGGCTGGTCCCTGGGGGCGGGGTATTTCGCCGTCTCGCTGTCGTGGATCGTCGAGCCGTTTCTCGTGGATCCCGACCGCTATGCCTGGATGGCGCCTTTCGCGCTGATCCTGATTGCCGCCGGGGGCGGGCTGTTCTGGGCCGCACCCTTCGCGGCGGCGCAGGCGCTGGGGCGCTCGGCCGCGGCACGGGTCTGGCTGCTGATCGGACTCTGGTCGCTGGCCGAGTTCGCCCGCGCCTATCTGCTGACCGGGTTTCCCTGGGCGGCGCTGGCGCAGATCTGGGCCGATACGGATGCCGCATTGCTGCTGGCCTGGATCGGCCCGCACGGGCTGGCGCTGTGGACATTGCTGGCGCTGCTGCCGCCGGGGCTGGCGCTGGCGCGCAGGGCCGGGGCGCGCGCGCTGCTGGCCGCGTCGGTCCCGGGGATGCTGCTGGCGGTGGCGGTCGGTGCCGCCGCCTGGGCCAAGCCGCAGGTGCGGGCGAGCGGGGCCATCGTCCGCCTGATCCAGCCCAACGCGCCGCAGCACCAGAAATGGGATCCGGACTGGATTCCGGTGTTCTTCCGCCGCCAGCTCGACTTCACCGCGGCCAAGGGGCCGGGTCCGCGCCCCGATCTGATCGTCTGGCCGGAAAGCGCGGTGCCGGTCCTGCTGAACGATGCGCAGCCGGCCCTCGACGCGATCGCGCAGGCGGCCGGCTGCGTTCCGGTGGTGCTGGGAATCCAGCGGGTGGATGGCGCCCGGGTGTACAATTCGCTGGTGGTTCTGGATGCGTCGGGCACGGTGGGCGATGTCTACGACAAGCACCACCTGGTGCCGTTCGGAGAATACGTGCCGCTGGGCGATCTGGCGGCGCGGTTCGGCCTGTCGGGCTTTGCGGCGCAACATGGCGACGGTTACAGTGCCGGGCCGGGGCCGCGGCTTGTCGAACTGGGGGCGCTGGGCCGGGCGCTGCCGCTGATCTGCTACGAGGCGGTGTTTCCCCAGGACGTGAACGGCGCGCCCGACCGCCCGGCGCTGCTGCTTCAGATCACCAACGACGCCTGGTTCGGACTTCGCGCCGGCCCCTATCAGCATCTGGCCCAGGCGCGGATGCGCGCGATCGAACAGGGCCTGCCGATGGTCCGGGTGGCCAATACCGGCATATCGGCGATGATCGACCCGCTGGGCCGCATCCGCGGCGCGCTGCCGCTGGGGCAGGCTGGATATCTGGACGCGCCGCTGGCGGCGGCCCTGCCGCCGACGCCCTATGCGCGCAGCGGCGACGGCCCCGTGTTCCTTTTGCTGCTGATCGCCACCTTCGCGTATTGGGGTGCGTCGGGGCGCCGAAATGGCGAAAAATAGCGATTGACCGCCGCGCCGGTGGCGCGTAACCCGTCGCGAAACCTGTCACAACGGCTTCCTGGCGTGGCAGGAGAACCCCAATGGAGCACTATTCATGTCCCGTAACAACTATATCTTCACCTCGGAATCCGTCTCCGAGGGCCACCCCGACAAGGTTTGCGACCGCATTTCCGACGCGGTTCTCGACGCCTTCATCGCCGAGGAACCCGAGGCGCGCGTGGCCTGCGAGACCTTCGCCACCACCAACCGCGTGGTGATCGGCGGCGAGGTGGGGCTGTCCGACAAGGACAAGCTCAAGGATTACATGGGCCGGATCGACGCGATCGCCCGCGACTGCATCCGCGATATCGGATACGAGCAGGACAAGTTCCACTGGAACACCGTCGAAGTGACGAACCTGCTGCACGAGCAGTCGGCGCATATCGCCCAGGGCGTGAACGCGGCCGCCGACAAGGACGAGGGCGCCGGCGATCAGGGCATCATGTTCGGATTTGCCACCAACGAGACCTCGGCGCTGATGCCCGCCCCGATCCAGTTCGCGCACGCGATCCTGCGCCGCCTGGCCGAGGTGCGCAAATCCGGTGCCGAACCGGCGCTGGGGCCGGATGCCAAATCGCAGCTCTCGGTGATCTACGAGGACGGCAAGCCGGTGCGCGTCGGGTCCGTGGTGCTGTCCACCCAGCATCTGGACGAGACCCTGTCGAGCGGCGACATCAGGGCGATCGTGGAGCCCCATATCCGCGAAACCCTGCCCGAAGGCTGGCTGACGGCGGCGACCGAATGGCATGTCAATCCCACCGGCAAGTTCGTCATCGGCGGCCCTGACGGCGATGCCGGCCTGACCGGCCGCAAGATCATCGTCGATACCTATGGCGGCGCCGCGCCGCATGGCGGGGGCGCGTTTTCCGGCAAGGATCCGACCAAGGTGGACCGCTCGGCGGCCTATGCGGCACGCTATCTGGCCAAGAACGTGGTCGCCGCCGGCATGGCCGACAAATGCACGCTGCAGCTGAGCTATGCCATCGGGGTCAGCCGGCCGCTGTCGATCTATGTCGATACCCACCAGACCGGCAATATCGCCGATGCCGAGATCGAGAAGGCGGTGGCACAGGTGATGGATCTGACGCCGCGCGGCATCCGCGAGCATCTGCAACTGAACCGGCCGATCTATACACGCACCGCCGCCTACGGCCATTTCGGCCGCGACCCCGAAGCCGATGGCGGATTCAGCTGGGAACGCACGGATCTGGCCGAGGCGCTGAAGCGGGCGGTCTGAGGCGGGCGGCCGTGGGATTGCGGGCGCCGCCGCAGCCGGGTTGCGGCCAGGCGGCGCGCCTGCGGCGCATTCCTTCTTGCACTTCGTGCGGTCCGGGGCTCTGCCCCGGGCCCCGGGATATTTGCGGTCAGAAGAAGCCGGGACCGGTTCGCCCTACAGCGGGTGGCGGGCCAGGAAGCGGTCTATGTCGCGCCCCGATGGCGCACGGCCGGTGAAGACCTCGACATATGCCGGCATCCGCGACAGGCGTCTGGCGCGGTCTTCGTCGATCTGCATCGAGAAATAGCCGATCTGGGTGTAGATCACGGTCATCGTGCGCACCTCTGCCTCGGCGGCGGGATAGCCGAAGCGGAGGAACATCGCCCTGACCGCATCCATGCGCCGGGCATCGGCCCTGTCCAGCCGGACCTGGAGCGCGGCATCGGTGCGCGCCCAGTTGCGGATCGCCAGATCGAGCCCGGCGTCGAACAGCGTCTTGTCGAGCCAGCAGTCGAACAGGTTGAACATCGCCTCGCAGACGGTTTCGGCGTAGGCCCCGGCGCGGGCGACCAGGTTGCCGGTGTTGCGATCCTCCCAGCGCGTTATCATGGCCTCGAGCAGCGCCTCGCGATCCCTGAAATGCCAGTAGAAGCCGGTTCGCGACAGGCCCAGCCGGCGCGCCAGCGGCATGACCTTCACCGCCTCGACCCCGGCGCCGCTCAGCAGGTCGAGCGCGGCGTCGAGCCAGACGTCCGCAGAGCCGCGCAGCCGCGATGTGGTTTCAATGTTCATGGCGCAGCGATACCAGCCGCGGCGCGGCCGTGCAAGAAACTTGACAGGTGCGTTTCTGTTCCGGACATATGTGTCAGGCGGGCGAGTCGGGCGCGTTTCGGGGAGGGATCGGGCATGAGCGGAACGGCGGATGCGGCACGGCCCGCGCGCAAGCGGTCGCGACGTGCCGGAGGGCGCAGCGGCGATGCCGGGCAGAACCCGCATCTCGTGGTGCCCTATATCAGGCGCGCCATCGCGGCCTACGATCTGCTGTCGGATGAGGCGCTGGAGCGGATCGAGGCGACCGCCGATCGGATTCTGGCCGAGATCGGCATCGAGTTTCGCGAGGATCCCGAGACCGTCGCCCTGTTCGGTGCGGCCGGCGGGCAGGTTCGTGAACTGGCGCCCGAGCGCTGGAACATCCGGTTCGAGCCGGGACTGATCCGCGAGGTTCTGAAAACCGCGCCCGCGCGGTTCACCCAGCATGCCCGGAACCTTGGCAAGAGCGTCGAGATCGGCGGCGATGCGGTGGTGTTCGCGCCCGCCTACGGTTCGCCCTTCGTGATGGATCTGGACCGGGGGCGGCGCTATGGCACCATCGAGGATTTCGAGAATTTTGTGAAACTGGGCCATATGAGCCCGTATCTGCACCATTCCGGCGGCACCATCTGCGAACCGACCGACGTGGCGGTGAACAAGCGTCACCTGGACATGGTCTATGCCCACATACGTTATTGCGACCGGGCCTTTCTGGGCTCGATCACCGCGCCCGAGCGCGCCGAGGACAGCATCGAGATGTGCCGCATCCTGTTCGGGGCCGGTTTCGTCGATGAAAACTGCGTCGTCATGGGCAATTTCAACACCACCTCGCCGCTGGTGATCGACGGTGTCACGAGCCGGGGCATTCGTGCCTATGCCGGGGCGGGGCAGGGCTCGATCCACCTGCCGTTCCTGCTGGGGGGGGCGGTGTCGCCGCTGACCATGGCCGGATCGGTGGCGCAGAGCCTGGCCGAAAGCATGACCTCCTGCGCGCTGACGCAACTGGTGCGCCCCGGCGCGCCCGCCGTGCTGGCGGCGTTCCTGTCGTCGATGTCGCTGCGCTCGGGCTCGCCCACCTTCGGGACGCCGGAGCCGGCGCTGGGCTCGCTGGTCGTGGGCCAGCTGGCGCGGCGGCTGAACCTGCCGCTGCGCTGTGCCGGCAATTTCACCACCTCGAAACTGCCCGACGCCCAGGCGATGCAGCAATCCATGATGTCGATGCTTTCGGCAATACAGTGCGGCGCCAACTACATCCTGCATTCGGCGGGGTTTCTCGACGGGTTGCTGTCGATGTCCTACGAGAAGTTCATGATGGATACCGACCTGTGCGGCGCCCTGCATTCCTATCTCGGGGGGATCGAGGTTACCGAGGACACGCTCGGTTTCGAGGCGCTGGCCGAACAGGGGCCGGGCGAGCATCTGTTCGGCACCGCGCACACGCTGCGCCATTACCAGACCGCCTATTGGGACAGCGCGCTGGATGACAACCAGCCGTGGGAAACCTGGGACGAACGCGGCGGGGCGGATGCCGCCACCCGGGCCAACATCCGCTGGAAGGCCCAGCTCGAGCAATACGAGGCGCCACCCATCGACGCGGGCACCGATGAGGCATTGCGCGATTTCATAGCGAAGAAGAAGGCGTCCATGCCCGACGCCTGGTATTGAAGGGGGCCTGCCATGTCCGGCGATCCGCTGCTGCAGCCGTATCGGCTGAAACATCTGACACTGAGGAACCGGATCATGACCACCGCGCATGAGCCGGCCTATCCCGAGGACGGCATGCCCAAGGAGCGCTACGCCGCCTATCACGCCGAACGCGCCAAAGCGGGGGTGGCGCTGGCGATGACCGCCGGATCGGCCGCTGTCAGCCGCGACAGCCCGCCGGTGTTCAACAACATCCTTGCCTACAAGGACGAGGTGGTGCCCTGGATCCGCAACCTCACCGATGCCTGCCACGACCACGGCTGCGCGGTGATGATCCAGCTGACCCATCTGGGCCGGCGCACCGCCTGGAACAAGGGCGACTGGCTGCCTTCGGTGTCGTCCTCCAAGCATCGCGAACCGGCGCACCGGGCCTTTCCCAAGCTGATCGAGGATTGGGACATCGACCGCATCCTCACCGATTTCGCCGACGCCGCCGAGCGCATGCAGGCCGGGGGCATGGACGGGGTCGAGATCCAGGCCTATGGCCATCTGCTCGACCAGTTCTGGTCGCCGCTGACCAACGACCTCAGCGGCCCCTACGGCGCCGACACGCTGGAAAACCGCCTGCGTTTCCCGATGGACGTGCTGGATGCGATCCGCAGCCGCGTGGGCGAGGATTTCATCGTCGGCTTCCGCTACACGGCGGACGAGGTGCAGAAAGGCGGGCTGACTGCCGAGGAGGGTATCGAGATTTCCCGCCGGTTCAAGGCGACCGGCAAGGTCGATTTCCTCAACGTGATCCGCGGCCGCATCCACACCGATCCGGCGATGACCGACGTGATCCCGGTGCAGGGCATGAAAAGCGCGCCGCATCTGGACTTCGCCGGCGCGGTGCGCCAGGCGACCGGCATGCCGACATTCCACGCCGCGCGCATTCCCGATGTGGCGACCGCACGCCACGCCATCGCGGCCGGGCTGCTGGACATGGTCGGCATGACTCGCGCCCACATGGCCGACCCGCATATCGTCAGGAAGATCGTGGAGGGGCGCGAGGACGATATCCGCCCCTGCGTCGGTGCCACCTATTGTCTGGACCGCATCTATCAGGCCGGCGATGCGCTTTGCATCCACAACCCCGCGACCGGGCGCGAACTCAGCATGCCGCACGATATCGCGCCCGCCGGCAAGACCCGCAAGGTGGTGGTGGTGGGCGCCGGTCCGGCCGGGCTCGAGGCCGCCCGGGTCGCGGCCGAACGCGGCCACAAGGTGGTGGTGTTCGAGGCCGCGGCCGAGCCCGGCGGCCAGGTGCGCCTGACCGCGCAGACGCCGCGGCGGCGCGAGATGATCGGCATCATCGACTGGCGCATGGCGCAATGCGCCGCCCGCGACGTGGAGTTCCGCTTCAACACGCTTGCCGAGGCGGGCGACGTGATTGCCGAAGCCCCCGACGTGGTGATCGTCGCCACCGGCGGGCTGCCGGGGACCGAGCTGTTCGAGGCCGGGCACGGCAACGACCTGCTGGTGACCAGCTGGGATATCCTGTCGGGCGACGTGAAGCCTTCCGGGTCGGTGCTGATCTATGACGAGGCGGGCGATCATGCCGCGCTTCAGGCGGCCGAAATGGTGGTGAACAGCGGTGCGAAGGTCGAGGTGATGACACCCGACCGGGTGTTCGCGCCCGACATCATGGCGATGAACCTGGTGCCCTACATGCGCGCGTTGCAGGACAGGGAGGCGACCTTTACCGTGACGCGCCGGCTGCTGGACGTGTCGCGCGCGGGCAACCGCATCAGGGCGGTGATCGGCACCGATTACAGCGATCACCGCTATGAGGCCGAATACGATCAGGTGGTGCTGAACTATGGCACGCAGCCGCTTGGCGATCTCTATTTCGACCTCAAGGAAGCATCCTCGAACCGCGGCGAAGTCGATCACGGCGCCCTTATCGGGGGCCGCCCGCAAGCCATCGCGACAAACCCCGGGGGCAGCTTCCAGCTGTTCCGCATCGGCGACGCGGTTTCGGCGCGCAACACCCATGCGGCGATCTACGACGCGCTGCGGCTGATGAAGGATATCTGACGCGCGCACGGGCCCGACGATGACTGCATTTCCACATGTCTTCAAACCCGCGCAGCTGCGCCACAGGACGCTGAAGAACCGCGTCGTTTTCGGCGCCCATACCGCCAACATGGCGCAGGGCGGGCTGCCGGGCGATCAGCACCTGGCCTACTATCGCGAACGGGCGCTGGGGGGCGCCGCGATGATCGTGGTCGAACCGATGCCGGTGCATCCCGCGGCGGTGTTGACGCGGGGCAATTTCCGCCCCGGCGACGATGCGGTGATCCCGCATTTCCGCCGCCTGACCGAGGCGTGCCAGGCCGAAGGCGCGGTGATGATCCAGCAGCTCTACCATGTCGGGGCGCATGGCGATGCCGACAATTCCTGGCACGGCCACTGGTCGCCCTCGGGCGCGCCAAGCTGGCACGACAGCGACGCCAGCCGGGCGATGTCGCAGGCCGAGATCCGGGAAACCATCGACGGTTTCGTGCAGGCGGCGCGGCGCTGCCGCGATGCAGGCTTCGACGGGGTCGAGGTCTGGGCCGCCTACCATTGCCTGCTCGATCAGTTCTGGACCCCGTTTTCCAACACCCGCGATGACGAATGGGGCGGCAGCCTGGAAAACCGCACCCGCCTTTCGCGCGAGATCTGCCACCGCATCCGGCGGGTCTGCGGCGAGGATTTCATCATCGGCCTCGCGGTCAGCGACGAACCCGATGTCGCCGCCGC
The DNA here is from genome assembly GCA_020441385.1 of Paracoccaceae bacterium. Classification (GTDB taxonomy): domain Bacteria; phylum Pseudomonadota; class Alphaproteobacteria; order Rhodobacterales; family Rhodobacteraceae; genus JAGRMG01. Next base: position 1,348 of record JAGRMG010000246.1, on the reverse strand, counting down.
GCTCAGCCGCGAGAGCATGGCCGAGATCGTCGCCCTTCACGACGCCGAACAGGCGATGGATTACGTCACCTGCGGGGTTGGCAGCTATTTCGATTTCCACAAGCTGATGCCGACCTTCATGTATGGCGAAAAGCTGGCCGTCGATCTGGCGCAAACCCTCAAGGGCGCGGTGACGCACGCCCTTGTCACCGCCGAGGCGCATATCCGCACGCCCGAAAACGCCAACACCGTGCTGGGCGCGGGCGAGGCCGATCTGGTGTCGATCGTGCGCGGCCAGATCGCCGACCCGCATCTGGTGAACAAGGCGCGCGAGGGGCGCGCGCAGGATGTGCGCGGCTGCATTTCCTGCAATCAGCAATGCTGGGGCCGGCGCAGCCGCGACTACTGGATCTCCTGCCTGGTCAACCCCTCGGCGGGGCGCGAACACGAATGGGGCGGCGACCGGTTCACGCCCGCCGCGGCGGCGCGATCGGTGCTGGTGGTGGGCGGCGGGCCGGCGGGGCTCGAAGCCGCCCGCGCCGCCGCCGAACGCGGCCACAAGGTGACGCTGGCCGAGGCCGGCCCCGATCTCGGCGGCCAGTTCCGCCTCGCCGGGCTGCAGCCCCGGCGCGGCCAGATCGGCGATCTGCTGGCATGGTACGCGCGCCAGCTCGACCGGCTGGGCGTCGATGTCCGCTACAACACCTGCCTGGATGCCGGCGAGATCGCGCAATTCGCGGCCGACCGGGTGATTCTGGCCACCGGGTCGCTGCCCACCGGCACCGGGTTCCAGCGGGCGCTGCCGCACCTGGCCCGCCTGCCGGGCATCGACAGGGGCGGCACATGCTCGCCCGAAGACGTGATGATGCGCGCCGTGCGGCCCGGCCCCAGGGTGATCGTGCTCGACGAAGGCGGCAACTGGCGCGGCTGCGGCACCGCTTGGGCGCTGGCCGAGGCGGGCCATGCGGTCACGCTCGTCACACCGGACGCGGCCGTCGGCCGGGAACTGCAGCGCTCGGCCGCCGATCTTCCGCTGCGCCGCAACCTGGCGCGGCTCGGCGTGGAATTCCTCACCGACAGCGCCATTCTGGACTGGACCGGGCAGGGCGCGAAGCTGCTGTCGCTGCTGACCGGCGACATCCGCGACATCGCGGCCGATACCCTGGTCATGGCGACGGCCAACCGCGCCGACACCAGCCTGCGCGACGCCCTGGAGGCAAGGCGCATCGCGGTGGTTCCGGCCGGTGATGCGAATGGCCCGCGCAACGCGGCGCTGGCCTTCTTCGAAGGCCGCAAGGCGGCGCTGGCCCTCTGAACGGGGCCGGCTCCCGCTTCTTTCTGGTCGCCAGTACTCTGGGGGGTCCGGGGG
>JAGRMG010000245.1 GCA_020441385.1 Paracoccaceae bacterium | reverse complement strand
GATTCCGCCTTGCGCGGTCAGCCGGTTGCGGTTAAACGATCACCCGCGAGGCCCCAGTAGCTCAGTTGGTAGAGCACCTGTTTCGTAAATAGGTGGCCGGCGGTTCGAGTCCGTCCTGGGGCACCATCTCTCCACCCGTCATCGCCCGACTTGACGCATTCGATGGCCGCCAAGCCGCACCTCCGGTTGCGGGGTCGATTTCCCGGGGGGCGGACGCTGCCTTTCCCATGCCCGGGCATAGCGGCGCGATGGTGTCACCTCCGGCCCGCCCCCTGTGCAGGCTCCTGCGCCGTCTCGCCGATCACTTCGGGCTCGCCGGTATCACCGGCGCCATCAGCGGGCGGCGCGGCATCGTCGTTCTCCGTGCTTGCGGGCTCGTCCGGCGAGCCATAGGGAACGTCGCTGCGGTCCTCGATCTTTCCGACGATCAGCGGCAGCATGTGCACGCCGGTGGCGCTCGTACGTTCCTGGGTTTTCGGGGCGGTCCAGCTCAGCGTGTCGAAACCGCCGCAATTCTCGCAGACCGGGGTCCAGTCGCCGTGGATATGGTTGCAGTGGTCGCAAACCCATTGCGGGCCGCGCGGTGCGGTGAGCGCACGGGCCAGCCAGCCCTGGACCACCGTGTCAGGCGACCCCTCGCCGCGTTCGATCGCCGCCATCAGGGTGAAGGCGCGCGCGTCGCCGCCCTGTTCGACCAGATCGCCAAGGGCGCGGCGCGCCTCGGGAAAATCCTCGGCCACGATGTTGAGTTCCGCCAGCAGCAGCCGGGTTTCGGGGTTGTGCGGGTGCAGCTTTGTCAGCGCCGAGAATCTCTTGATCCGCTGCGCCGGGGTTTCGTCCGGGGCGATCCGCGCAAAGGCGGCCGCCAGATCGGGGTGCGGGTGAACCTCCCAGGCCTTCCTCAGCAGCCGCGCGGCGTTGCGCGGCTTGCCCCTGTCGAGATAACCCTGCGCCGCCATCACCGCGGCGGGGATCAGATCGGGCGACAGGCGGTTCGCCTCGATCGCGCGTTCGCGGGCGTCGATGCTGGCGTCCTCGTCGGTCACGCCCTTGGCCTCGGACAGCGCCAGCACGGCATCGCGGCGCCTGTAGACATCGCGCGGCAGTGTGCCGGTCTTCAGCTTGGCCCCGAGCGTGCTGCGCGCGCCCGCCCAGTCCTGCGCCTTTGTCTGAAGCGTCAGCAGAACGTCCTGCGTTTCCTCGTGCGCGGGCTTGAGCGACAGCGCCTTCTCGGCCAGCTTGCGCGCGGTGTCGCTGTCGCCGGCGGCGAGTTTCTGTTTCATGATGCCGCGCACGCCGACAAAGCGGGTCGACTGGTCGGTGATCAGCTTCTTGTAGGCGGCTTCGGCCCTGGCCGTGTCGCCCGACATCTCGGCCGCCTGCGCGATCAGCAGGTTCGTCAGTTCCGGTTTCTGCAACAGCTTCTGGGCCTTGCTGGCCCTCGACATCGCCTGCCGCCCCTCGCCCGAGGCCAGCGCCATCAGCGCATCGGCCAGCGCCTGATAGCCGCGGCGCTCGCGGCCGCGGTCGAAATACCGCGAGATCGCGGTTTCATCGCCGTTGAGGAATTTCAGGATCGCGATCAGCAGGGACACCAGCTTGAGGACGATCCAGACCACGAACACGAGAACCAGCAGCGCGATGACCGATTGCAGCGCGCCAAGCGTGTATTCCGTTCCCGCGACGGTGACCTGCACGCCGCCGCTTGCTTCCATCAGGTAGCCTGCCCCCAGCGCCAGCAGCGCGATGATCGCTACGAAGGCGAGTATCTTGATCAGTGACCACAGCATGTCAGGCCCCTCAATTGGTGTTCAGGCTCTGGGCGAGCGTATCGGCGGCCCCGATGGCGGCCTGCCGGTCGGAGGCCTGCGCCACCCAGCCCGCCAGCGCGGCACGGGCGGGATCGGGCAGCGATTCTATCTCGCTGAGCGCCGCTTGCAGATCGCCGCGGGTCAGGGCCGCCTGGGCCCGCGACAGCACGGCGTCGGCGTCCTGGCCATCGCGCGGTTCGACCGACCGGGCACCAAGCTGGCGTTGCAGGAAGGCGCCGATGCCGCCGCTTCCCTTGCTCGCCTCGCGGGCGGCGCCCAGGGCCTCGCGGGCGGCGGGCGGAAACGCCGCCTGCAACGCGCTCAGCGTGGCGACACCGTCGCCGGCATGAGCGGCCAGTGCGGCCGGCACGTCCACCCCGGCGGCCTTCAGTTCGTCCAGGATCGCGGCATATTCCGCCCCGCCGTCCAGCGCGGCGCGAAGCCGCGCGGCGCTGGCGCCGGCTGCGGCCAGCCGCGCCTTGTCGGCGGCCTGATTTTCGAGTTCCCGGGCCTGCGCCTCCATCTCGCGCGCATCTGCGATCATCTTCTCGACCTCGGACCGCTGGTCGGCGAGGGCCTGCCGCATCGCCTCCAGTTCGCGTTCATAGGCGGCGATCGCGCTTTTGGATACGCCTTCGGTGATCGGCCGCTTCTCGACCGCGCTCAGGCGCGTCTCCATCGCCGCCAGGCTGGCCTGCGACGCGGCGGTCCGTTCATCCAGGTCCGAGAATTTCCCCGGCAGCGGCGCCACCTGCTTGGACAGTTCGTCGATGCGCGTCTGCAACGGCGCGATATCGGGTGGCGGGTTGGCTTCGGCCGCCTGGCGCATCGCTTCCAGAGCCTCGCCCTGCCGCGCGATATCCGTGCGCAAGTCGGCGATCGCCTGGGCATGATCCTCGCCGCGCAGGGATTGCGGCAGGTAGGGATCGAGGATTTCGCTGCGTGCCGCGAGAAAGCCCAGCAGCGCCGCGATGACGCCGCCGATCAGCGCCGCCCCGAAACCGCCGCGCTTCTCGACGACCCGCTCGACCGTCCCGGCGGCAGCGGGGGCCGCCGGCTCGCCCGGACGCTCGGCGGGCGGCTCGTGCGGTTGCGCGGTGCTTGCCGATTCGGTTTCGCCATCCACGGCCAGAGGGTCGGCGACGCTGGCACCCTCGGCTCCCGGTTCCG
>JAGRMG010000244.1 GCA_020441385.1 Paracoccaceae bacterium | reverse complement strand
TCCGACGCCCGCAACGCCGACTTGCCGCGCTGGCTTGACTGGTTCAACAGATCAAGACCACACTCGGCACTCAAAGGCCTGCCACCAATCGCGGCGGTGAACAACCTGATGAGAAACCACAGCTAGCGCGTGGCGCGCCTTACCGCCCGCCCCGCCTATAGCGGCGCGCGGGCGAACAACGCCCGCAAATGCGCGGCCGTGGCCTCAGGGTGGGTGATCGGCACCATGTGCCCGGCGCCGTCGATCACATGGCTTCGGGCATCGGGAAGCCGCCGGGCCAGGCCTTCGTTGATCGCCGCGATCACCGGATGCGTGCGGCTGCCGCGCAACAGCACCGCCGGCGCCGTCACACGGGCCAGCACGCCGGGTTTCAGCATTCCCGGCCGGTCGTCATAAAGTGCCGGGTTGCAGAACGGGATGACATGGATACCCCGGATCATCGCCGCCCGCTTGCTTTCGGGCAGGTCGGGCCAGCGCGGGCCGCCGTCGCTCCACATGCGGTTGAACAGCCGCGCACCCAGCGCGTCGTTGCGCGCGGCCAGCGCCGCGATGTAGTCGCGCGCATCGGCGTCGTGATCGGCCACCAGTTGCGGCGCGTCCTGGCGTGCCACCGCGAAATAGACCGGCTCGATCAGGGTCAGGCTGCGGATCCGTTCGGGATAGGCCACCGCCAGGCGCAGCGCCACCGTGGCGCCGAAGGAATGGCCGACCACGTCCATGCGCCCGGTCAGGAAATCGGCGCCGATCTCGGTGATCCGGTCCTGGAAATCGCCGCTTTCGTCCCAGTCCGGGCTGCGCCCGTGGCTGAGCATGTCGAAGGCGGTCAGCGTGGTTTCCTCTTCCATCAGTCGGGCCACGCCGCGCCAGGCGCCGGCATGGGCGATGGTGCAGTGGATCGCGAGAACCGGGCGCGGCCCGTGGCCGCAGCGCCGCGAGGCAACCGGCTGCGGCAGCGCCGCGGTGTCCTTCATTGCGCCCGCTCCGCCAGGTGCGCATCGAGTTCGTGGAGCCTGTCCTGGCCCCAGAACCGTGCGTCATCGGCGTTGACGATGTAGAAAGGCGCGCCGAAGGCGCCGCGCTCGACCGCCTCGTCGGTGTTGCGCGCGTAGGCTTCCGCACCGGCCAGCAGGCCGCTGTCGGCAAGGCCCGGGTCGAAGCCCGAGCGCGACAGGCAATCGCGGATCACGCCATCGTCGGATATGTCGCGGTCCTCGGCCCAGCAGGCGCGCGCCAGCCCATGCACCAGGCCGCCCAGATCGCCGCCCTGCGCGGACTGGGCCGCGATCAGGGCATAGGAGGACGGCGCGGGATTGACCGGAAAGAAGGCGGGTTTCACGTTCAGCGGCAGGTTCGCCCGGCGCGCCTGGCGGGCCAGATCCTGAAGGCGGTAGGCCTGGCGCGCCGGGTGGCGGTCGGCCAGGGGCATACCGCCGGTGCGCGAGAACACGGCGGTGATGTCCATCGGCTTGTAGGCGATCGAGGCGCCGTGACGGGCGGCGATCTCTTCAAGCCGGGTGCCGGCCAGATAGGTATAGGGCGACAGGGCCGTGAAGAAATAGTCGATATCCGCCATCGTTTGTTCTCTCGCTGCGATTTTTCCGGGGTCCGGAACCTTTGCGGGACCGTAGCCCCGTGCTAAGCGGTGTCAACATGGCGATTCCGTCGAACCGGTTTCGCCGCGCCCTGGGGAAATCATCACATGCCAGCAATAAACGAACCCAAGCTCATCGCCGGGAACGCCAACAGGCCGTTGGCCGAGGCCATAGCGAGGCGGATGTCGATCCATCGCGGTGTCAGTGTCGGGCTGGTCGATGCGCGGGTCGAGCGGTTCAACGACGGCGAGGTTTTCGTCGAGGTCTTTGACAATGTCCGCGGCGAGGACATGTTCATCATCCAGTCCACCTCGAACCCGGCCAACGATCATCTGATGGAAATCCTGGTCATGGCCGACGCGCTGCGCCGGTCGAGCGCGGCGCGCATCACCGCGGTGATCCCCTATTTCGGCTATGCCCGGCAGGACCGCCGGGCACGGGCGCGCACGCCGATCACGGCGAAACTGGTGGCCAACATGCTGACCGGGTCGGGGATCGAGCGCATTCTGACGATGGACCTGCACGCGGCCCAGATCCAGGGCTTCTTCGACATACCCGTCGACAACCTCTATGCCTCACCGGTCTTCGCGCTCGACGTCAGGACGCATTTCCGCGACCGGATGGGCGATCTGATGGTGGTATCGCCCGATGTCGGCGGCGTGGCGCGGGCGCGGGAACTGGCCAAGCGCATCAGTTCGCCGCTGGCCATCGTGGACAAGCGCCGCGAAAAGCCCGGGGAGGTCGCCGAAATGACGGTGATCGGCGATGTGACCGGCAAGACCTGCCTGATCGTGGACGATATCTGCGACACGGCGGGCACGCTGTGCAAGGCCGCCGAGGTGCTGATCGAAAGCGGCGCCTGCGAGGTGCACGCCTATATCAGCCACGGCGTGATGAGCCCGCCGGCGGTCGAGAGGGTCAGCAAGTCGGTCATGAAATCGCTGGTCATTACCGATTCCATCCAGCCGTCGGAAGCGGTAAGGTCGGCGCCCAACATCCGCATCGTTCCCACCGCGCCGCTGCTGGCGCAGGCGACGCTGAACATCTGGAACGGCACCTCGGTGTCCTCGCTGTTCGACGACACCACGCTGACGCCGATCTACGAGTCGATGTATTCGCCGGGATAGGCCGCCGCGGTTCCCCGCGCTCAGGCGATATCCCAGTCGTCTTCGCTTTCCAGTTCGCCGATCGCGGTCCAGGCGACGCGAAGCCGCGCGATGCGCGTGTCAAGCCAGGTGCGGAAGACGATCTCGAACCGGGTGTCGGTGATGTCTTCGGCCGCCAGTTCCATGCGGACGGCGGAATCGGTGTCCACATCCCACAGCGATACCGCCACGCTCACCGATGGCGGCGCGAGGAATTTCCGGCTGAACCAGACCGGCATGCGGCGTTCCCGTGCTCCGGTGCCCGTCCACATCTGCCCGCCATCCTCGAAATCGGAAAACAGCACAACGTCGCCCTGGTCGATGCCGATGAGATGGCTGCGAAGCTGCTTCATGCCTGTCAGTTTTGCCCTGTCTGGTCCGCGCGCCATTCCTTGCGCGAAAATGCGGCGGACCATGAACAAAGACCGGCCCCGACGCGGGGGCCGGCCGTTCAACCGTGCCGCGGCGCGATCGGCCGGCCCGCGTCACACCGTGATGTGATCGCCCAGCGCCGCCATGTCGGCCAGCAGCTTGGCGGCATCGTCGACGATGTTGTGGGGCGCGCCGCTGGCCTTGGCGGCCTCGTGCGCCTCGCGTGCCTCGGCGATCATCTCGTCCACATGGGCGCGCGTCATCTCGCCCAACGGGATCGCCTTTTCGGCAAGCACCGAAGTCGCCTCGGCGCGTATCTCGGCGAAGCCGCCGGTGACGACGTATTCGGCCGTACCCTCGCTGCTTTCGACGCGCAGAACGCCGGGGCGCAGTGTGGTGATGACCGGGGCGTGATCGGGCATGACCGTCATGTCGCCCTCGGCGCCCGGGATCAGGACCGCGCTCGCCGCGAGCGAGGCGAGGCTCCGCTCGGGCGAGACGAGATCGAATTGCAGGGTGTCAGCCATCAGCGCGCTCCTCAGGCCGCTTCGGTGGCCATGCGCTCGGCCTTGGCGATCACCTCGTCGATGCCGCCGACCATGTAGAACGCGGCTTCGGGAAGGTGGTCGTATTCGCCGGCCACGACGGCCTTGAACGAACTGATCGTCTCTTCAAGCGGCACCTGCACGCCGGGCGAGCCGGTGAACACCTGCGCCACGTCGAAGGGCTGGGACAGGAAGCGCTGGATCTTGCGGGCGCGGGCCACGGTCAGCTTGTCCTCTTCGCTAAGCTCGTCCATGCCGAGAATGGCGATGATGTCCTGAAGCGACTTGTAGCGTTGCAGGATCTGCTGGACATCGGTCGCGACCTTGTAGTGCTCGTCGCCGACCACCGCCGGGTCGAGCAGGCGCTAGGTCGAATCGAGCGGGTCCACCG
>JAGRMG010000041.1 GCA_020441385.1 Paracoccaceae bacterium | reverse complement strand
TGGTGCCCAGGAGAGGACTCGAACCTCCACATCGTTGCCAATACTAGCACCTGAAGCTAGCGCGTCTACCAATTCCGCCACCTGGGCAGGTGTCGTTGGCGTGCGTTTAATTCCAGTGGCCGGGGGTGTCAATTGCGATCTGCGGCCCGGATGTGGATTTTTTCCGATGCCGGGAACGCCCATGGGCCGATGAACCGCGAGGCTGCCATGGCGCGGCGTTTTTGTGCCTTGTTCCGAAGGGATGGCGGCGGTAGATCAGGGCCGACCGACAAAGCGGGAGCCTGGCGATGTCCAAACTTGTGACGATTTTCGGTGGATCGGGATTCCTCGGCCGCTATGTCGCGCGGCGCATGGCGATCGAGGGCTGGCGCGTGCGCGTCGCGGTACGCCGCCCCAACGAGGCGCTGTTTGTGCGGCCCTATGGCGTGGTCGGTCAGGTGGAGCCGGTGTTGTGCAACATCCGCGACGATGCGTCGGTTGCGGCGGCGATGCGCGGGGCCGATGCCGTGGTCAACTGCGTCGGCGTGCTGAACGCGCTGGGCAAGAACGGGTTCGATGCGGTGCAGGCCGAGGGCGCCGGCCGCATCGCCCGGATCGCGGCACAGCTGGGCGTGGCGCGTCTGGTGCATGTTTCGGCGATCGGGGCGGATGCGGATTCCGACAGCGACTATGCCCGCACCAAGGCGCTGGGCGAGGCGGCCGTGCAGGAACACATGCCCGGGGCCGTGATCCTGCGCCCGTCGGTCATGTTCGGAACCGAGGACAATTTCTTCAACCGTTTCGCCGGCATGACGCGCTGGGGGCCAATGCTGCCGATCGCGGCGGCGGGCACGAGGTTTCAGCCGGTATATGTCGATGACGTGGCCGATGCCGCGGTGCGCGGCGTTCTGGGGCAGGCCGGGGCGGGCGTCTACGAACTGGGCGGGCCCGAGGTGGCAACCATGCGCGATCTGATGAACCGCATGCTCGGGACGATTCATCGCCGCCGCATCGTCGTGAATCTGCCGTTCTGGATCGCGCGGATCGTTGCGGGGGTGCTGGATCTCGTGCAATTCGTCAGTGGCGGGCTGATCGCCAACGGCGTTTTGACCCGCGACCAGCTGCGCAACCTGGCGCGCGACAATGTGGTGAGCCCCGAGGCCCCGGGCTTTGCCGATCTCGGGATCGTTCCCACCGCGTTGGGTACGGTGCTGCCGGATTATCTATGGAAATACCGGCCCTCGGGCCAGTACCACGAGATCACCAGTTCCGGGCGGCGTCTGCGCAGCTGAGCGCGGCGCCGCCGGTCAGCCGCCATAGGCGATGATCAGCAGGACGACACCAAGGATCACCCGGTAGATAACATAGGGGGTGAAGCTGACGCTGCGCAGCAGGCGCATCATCAGGCTCAGCGCCACCAGCGCCGACAGGAAGGCCAGCGCGGCGGCGATGGCGCTGTCGCGCAGGGCACCCATGTCTGCGCCGGCAACCGCCTCGCCGCCCAGCAGGATGCCCGAGGCCGCGATGGTCGGGATCGACATCAGCATCGCAAGCCGCGCCGCATCCTCGCGCCCATAGCCCAGCCGCCGGGCGCCGGTGATGGTGATGCCCGAACGCGACGTTCCGGGGATCAGCGCCACCGCCTGCCAAAGCCCCATGACCAGGGCGTCGCGCAGGGACCAGTCGCCCGACGATTTGCCGCTGCCCCCGGTCCGGTCGGCCCAGTAGAGCACCAGCCCGAAGATCAGCATGGTCCAGCCGATCACCTTGACCGAGCGCATCGCGTCCGAAAACCCGGTGACATGAAGGACAAGCCCGGCCAGCACCACCGGGATCGTGGCCACGATCAGCCCGAGCGCCAGCCCTGCCCCGGCCGAAGCGGTCCTGCCCCGCGCGAGGTCCGCCAGACCCGCCAGGGCATCGCGCGCGTCCTCGCGGAAATACACGATCACCGCGCCCAGCGTGCCGACATGCACGGCGACGTCGATCATCTGGCCCTGATCCTTCAGCCCGGCAAGTCCCGGCAGAAGGATCAGATGACCAGAAGAGGACACCGGCAGGAATTCGGTCAGTCCCTGGATGAGTGCCACGAGAACCAGTTGAAAGAGCGGCATGAGCGTGCAGGGCCGGTAGCGAGGGAAAGTTGCCAGTCAGGTATAAGTTCCTCGATTCAAATGAAAAGGGTGAATTTAGGTCCGCTTTGATATATAAAATCGCGGCAAAACGGCAAATTTTTGCTTCTGGCAGTACGATTTTCTGATAGTAGGTCAGTATTGCTGTCTTTTTATCGTCTCTGCCGTTCTGTAAACAGGCGCGACCGGCGAAATCAGGGGGTCCGATCCGTGGCAAGACAACCGATGTTGAAATTCGTGCAGATTGCCCGGGACATGCCCGACAAGCGCGCCGCCGATCTGCGCCGCCAGGATTTCCACGAGATCTATGCCGAGTTCGCCGCCGCCAAGGCAGCCGAACAGGCCAGCCGGTGCAGCCAGTGCGGCGTGCCCTATTGCCAGACCCATTGCCCGGTGCACAACAACATTCCCGACTGGCTGCGGCTGACGGCCGAGGGTCGGCTCAAGGAAGCCTACGAACTTAGCCAGGCGACCAACACGCTGCCCGAGATATGCGGCCGCATCTGCCCGCAGGACCGTCTGTGCGAGGGCAATTGCGTGATCGAACAGGCAGGGCACGGCACCGTCACCATCGGCGCGGTGGAAAAATACCTGACCGACACGGCCTGGGAAAACGGCTGGGTCCGGCCCATCGCGCCGGTACGGGAACGCTCCGAGAGCGTGGGCATCATCGGCGCCGGGCCGGGGGGGCTGGCCGCCGCCGACATGCTGCGCCGGGCCGGTGTGCAGGTCGTGATCTATGACCGTCACGATCGTGCCGGCGGGTTGATGACCTATGGCATTCCCGGCTTCAAGCTGGAAAAGGACGTGGTGATGCGGCGCATCGACCAGCTGGCGCAGGCGGGCGTGGAGTTCGTCCAGAACTGCGACGTGGATGGCGACATCTTCACTGCCATCCGCGCCGAACACGATGCCCTGATCATCGCCACCGGGGTCTACAAGTCGCGCGATCTGGAGATGCCGGGCGCCGGCGCAAGCGGCATCGAAAGGGCGATCGACTACCTGACCGCCAGCAACCGCCTCAATTTCGGCGACGCGGTGCCCGAGTTCGACAGCGGGCAGCTGGATGCGAAAGGCAAGCGGGTGGTGGTGATCGGCGGCGGCGACACTGCGATGGACTGTGTGCGCACGGCCATCCGGCAGGGCGCGCAAAGCGTCAAGTGCCTGTACCGCCGCGACCGCGTCAACATGCCCGGATCGCAGCGCGAGGTCGCCAATGCCGAGGAAGAAGGCGTGATCTTCGAATGGCTGAGCGCGCCCAGGGGATTTGCCGACACAGGCGGGCGTGTATCCGGCGTGATGGTGCAGAAGATGCGTCTGGGTGCGCCGGATGTCAGCGGCCGCCAGTCCCCCGAGCCGATCGAGGGGGCCGAACATGTCGAGGACGCCGATCTTGTGATCAAGGCCCTGGGGTTCGAACCCGAAGACCTGCCGGTGCTGTTCGGCCAGCCCGATCTGCCGGTGACGAGATGGGGCACCATCAAGGCGGCGTTCGGCAGCGGCGCGACCGAGATGCCGGGCATCTACGCGGTGGGCGACATCGTGCGCGGCGCCTCTCTCGTCGTCTGGGCGATCCGCGACGGGCGCGACTGCGCCGATGCGATCCTGAAGGATTTCGACTCGGTCGCGGCGGTCGCGGCAGAGTAGCGGCTAGACGCGGTCGAAAACAGGGAATGAACGCGATGAAGGAACGAAAAGGCCGGTGCATGTGCGGCGCTGTCCGGTTCACCATCCGTGATGGCGTGACCGGGTTCGGCGCCTGTCACTGCGAGATGTGCCGCCGCTGGAGCGGATCGGCGTTTCTGGCGGTCAGCGTGCCGCGCGATGCGCTTGTCATCGAGGGAAGCGCGGACATCGCGCGCATCCAGTCCTCGGACTGGGCCGAACGCGCCTGGTGCGGCAAGTGCGGCTCGAACCTCTGGTATCGCGTGACCATGGAAGGTGCGCCCGAGACGGTCGAAATCTCGCTGGGGCTTCTGGATGACACCGGCGGGCTGAGTTTCGACAGCGAGATATTCATCGACTGCAAATCCGACAGCTTCGCGTTCGAGGGCACCAAGACGCGCGAGACAATGACCCGCGCCGAGGTTTTCGCCAGGTACGCGCCGGGTGCGGAGCCGCCGTCATGAGCGTCACGGGCCGCTGCCTTTGCGGGGCCGTGCGCATCGTTGTCGATGCGCCGATGGCCGAGATCTCGGCCTGCCATTGCGACATGTGCCGGCGCTGGAGCGGGTCGGTCCAGATGGGGATGGAAGTGCCCGAAGCCAGTGTCAGTGTCAGCGGCCCGGTGAAGACGTACCGGTCTTCGCATTTCGCCGAACGCGCATGGTGCGACACCTGCGGATCGGCGCTCTGGCTGCGCGATGTCGAGGGCCGCAACGCCGGCGTTTTCGAACTGGTGCCGGGGCTGTTCGACAATGCCGGTGGCGCGCGCCTGACCCGCGAGGTCTATGCCGACCGCTGCCCGGACGGCTATGCGCTTGCCGGCGACCATGAACGGATCAGCCGGGCCGAATACGAGGCCGTGAATGCCCATGTGGCGGCCGATCCGCGTGAAGGAGACATGCAATGACCAAGTATGACGAGAACTGGGCCGCGGCGGAAGAGGCCAGGCGCAGGTGGCTGGCCGAGAACGGCATGTACTCCGAGGCCGACGAACACGCCTCCTGCGGGGTAGGGCTGGTGGTGTCGGTGGACGGCCGCAAGAGCCGCGAGGTGGTCGAGAACGGCATCAAGGCGCTGCGCGCGGTCTGGCACCGCGGCGCGGTGGATGCCGACGGCAAGACCGGCGACGGCGCCGGCATCCATGTGCAGATTCCGGTACCGTTCTTCTATGACCAGATCCGCCGCACCGGGCACGAGCCGCACGCCGACCAGCTGATCGCTGTCGGCCAGGTGTTCCTGCCGCGCACCAATTTCGCGGCCCAGGAAACCTGCCGGACCATCGTCGAAACCGAGATCCTGCGCATGGGCTACTATATCTATGGCTGGCGGCATGTGCCGGTGGATATCTCCTGTCTGGGCGAAAAGGCCAACGCCACCCGCCCCGAGATCGAGCAGATCCTGATTTCAAACTCCAAGGGCGTGGACGAGGAAACCTTCGAACGCGAACTCTATGTGATCCGGCGGCGCATCGAGAAGGCGGCGGGCGCCGAGGGCATCAACGGGCTTTACATCGCGTCGCTGTCCTGCCGGTCGATCATCTACAAGGGCATGATGCTGGCCGAACAGGTGGCCGTGTTCTACCCCGACCTGATGGATGAACGGTTCGAGAGCGCCTTCGCGATCTATCATCAGCGCTATTCGACCAACACCTTCCCGCAATGGTGGCTGGCACAGCCGTTCCGGATGCTTGCCCATAACGGCGAGATCAACACCCTGAAGGGCAACATCAACTGGATGAAGAGCCACGAGATCCGCATGGCCAGCGCGACCTTCGGAGAGATGGCCGAGGACATCAAGCCGATCATCCCGCAGGGCGCGTCGGATTCCGGTGCGCTCGACGCCGTGTTCGAGGTGCTGGTGCGGGCGGGCCGCTCGGCGCCGATGGCCAAGACCATGCTGATACCCGAAACCTGGAGCAAGCAGACCATCGAACTGCCCGAGGCGTGGCGCGACATGTATTCCTACTGCAACAGCGTGATGGAGCCATGGGACGGGCCGGCCGCGCTGGCGATGACCGACGGGCGCTGGGTCTGCGCCGGCCTCGACCGCAACGGGCTCCGGCCGATGCGCTATGTCGTCACCGGCGACGGGCTGCTGATCGCCGGATCCGAGACCGGCATGGTGCCGGTCGACGAATCGCGGGTCGTGGAAAAGGGCGCGCTGGGGCCGGGGCAGCTGATCGCGGTCGATATCGAGAACGGCAAGCTGTTTCACGACAGGGAAATCAAGGACAAGCTGGCGACCGTCCTGCCGTTCGGCGAGTGGGTCGAAAAGATCTCCGAGCCCGGCGCGCTCCTGGCGGCGCTGCCGGAACTTCCGATGTTCACCGGGGCCGAACTGCGCCATCGCCAGATCGCGGCCGGCTATACCATCGAGGAACTGGAACAGGTGCTGGCGCCCATGGGCGAGGACGGCAAGGAAGCCATCGCCAGCATGGGCGACGACACCCCCGCCGCGGTGCTGAGCCAGATGTACCGCCCGCTCAGCCACTATTTCCGCCAGAACTTCAGCCAGGTGACCAATCCTCCGATCGATTCCCTGCGCGAGCATCGGGTGATGAGCCTCAAGACCCGGTTCGGCAACCTCAAGAACGTGCTGGACGAAAGCAGCGCGCAGACCGAGATCATCGTGCTGGAAAGCCCGTTTCTGGCAAATGCCGAACTGGACGAGCTGAAGCGCCACTTCAACGCGGAAGTGACCGAGATCGACTGCACCTTCGATCACGGCAGCGCAACGGACGCCCTGCAATCGGGCCTGGAACGCATCCGCGCCGAGGCCGAGGACGCGGTCCGTTCGGGCACCGGCCATCTGCTGCTGACCGATCATCGGTCGGGGCCGGACCGCGTGGCGATGCCGATGATCCTGGCCACCAGCGCCGTGCACAGCCACCTGACCCGCAAGGGCCTGCGGACCTTCTGTTCGCTGAACGTGCGCAGTGCCGAATGTATCGACGCGCATTATTTTGCCGTGCTGATCGGCTGCGGCGCGACCACGGTGAACCCCTATCTGGCGCAGGACAGCCTTGCCGAACGTCTGGAACGCGGCCTGATCGAAGGGTCGCTGGCCGATGCGGTGGCGCGCTACCGCGATGCCATCGACGCCGGCCTGCTCAAGATCATGGCCAAGATGGGCATCAGCGTGATCTCGTCCTATCGCGGCGGCCTGAACTTCGAGGCGGTCGGGCTGAGCCGCGCCATGTGCGCCGAATACTTCCCCGGCATGACCAGCCGCATTTCCGGAATCGGCATCAGCGGCATCCAGCGCAAGGCGGTCGAGATACACGCCAAGGGCTGGGAAAGCGGGCTGGACGTGCTGCCCATCGGCGGGTTCTACAAGGCACGCAAGCTGGGCGAGACGCACGCCTGGACGGCGAACGCGATGCACATGATGCAGATGGCCTGCGACAAGGCATCCTTCCAGATGTGGAGGCAGTATTCCGAAACCATGCGGGCCAACCCGCCGATCCATCTGCGCGACCTTCTGGACATCAAGCCCCTGGGCAAGCCGGTGCCGCTGGAAGAGGTCGAGAGCATCACCGCGATCCGCAAGCGGTTCGTGACGCCGGGCATGAGCCTGGGCGCGCTCAGCCCCGAGGCGCACCGCACCCTGAACGTGGCCATGAACCGGATCGGCGCCAAGTCGGATTCCGGAGAGGGCGGCGAGGATCCGGCGCATTTCGTGCCCGACCCCAACGGCGACAACCTGTCCGCCAAGATCAAGCAGGTGGCCTCGGGCCGCTTCGGCGTGACGGCGGAATACCTGAATCACTGCGAAGAGCTTGAGATCAAGGTCGCCCAGGGCGCCAAGCCCGGAGAGGGCGGCCAGTTGCCGGGGATGAAGGTGACGGACCTGATCGCGCGGCTGCGCCTGTCGACCAAGGGCGTGACGCTGATTTCGCCGCCGCCTCATCACGACATCTACAGCATCGAGGATCTGGCGCAGCTGATCTATGACCTCAAGCAGATCAACCCGCGCGCCAAGGTGACGGTGAAGCTGGTGGCGTCGAGCGGGGTTGGCACCATCGCCGCCGGTGTCGCCAAGGCCAGGGCGGACGTGATCCTGATTTCCGGCCACAACGGCGGCACCGGCGCGTCGCCGGCGACCAGCATCAAATATGCCGGTCTGCCCTGGGAAATGGGCCTGACCGAAGCCCACCAGGTGCTGAGCATGAACAAGCTGCGCGACCGGGTGACGCTGCGCACCGACGGGGGCTTGCGCACCGGGCGCGACATCGTGATGGCGGCGATGATGGGGGCCGAGGAATACGGCATCGGGACAGCCGCGCTGATCGCCATGGGCTGCATCATGGTGCGCCAGTGCCAGTCCAACACCTGCCCGGTGGGCGTGTGTACCCAGGACGAGGACTTGCGCGCCAGGTTCACCGGCACCGCCGACAAGGTCGTCAACCTCATCACCTTCTACGCCCAGGAGGTGCGCGAGATCCTGGCCGGCATCGGCGCGCGCAGCCTCGACGAGGTGATCGGGCGTGCCGATCTGCTGGCGCAGGTCAGCCGGGGCGCGGCGCATCTGGACGATCTGGATCTGAATCCGCTGCTGATCACCGTCGATGGCGCCGACCGGATCGTCTATGACCGCTCCAAGCCGCGCAACACCGTGCCCGATACGCTGGATGCCGAGATCGTGCGCGACGCGCACCGGTTCCTCGAGGAGGGCGAGAAGATGCAGCTTTCCTATGCGGTGCAGAACACGCACCGCACGGTGGGCACGCGGGTCTCGAGCCATATCGTGCGCAATTTCGGTATGCGCAACGCGTTTCAGCCCGATCACCTCACGGTCAAGCTGCAAGGCAGCGCCGGGCAGTCGCTGGGGGCGTTCGCGGCACCGGGGCTGAAGCTCGAGGTTTCGGGCGATGCCAACGATTATGTGGGCAAGGGCCTTTCGGGCGGCACCATAGTGGTGCGCCCGCCGATGTCGAGCCCGCTGGAGGCGTCGGCCAACACCATCATCGGCAATACCGTGCTTTATGGCGCCACCGCCGGCTTCCTGTTCGCCGCCGGGCGCGCCGGCGAACGCTTTGCGGTGCGCAACTCGGGCGCGACGGTGGTGGTCGAAGGGTGCGGATCGAACGGCTGCGAATACATGACCGGCGGTGTTGCGGTGATCCTCGGGCATATCGGCGCGAATTTCGGCGCCGGCATGACCGGCGGCATGGCCTATCTCTATGATCCGGACGGGGCGGCGGGCGATCTGATGAACATGGAAACCCTTGTCACCTGCCCGGTGACGGTGATGCACTGGGAGCGGCAGCTGAAACTGCTGATCGAACGCCACGAGGCCGAAACCGGCAGCCGTCGCGCGGGCGCGATCCTGCAACACTGGGAGGTCGAGAAGGGCAATTTCCTTCAGGTCTGTCCCAAGGAGATGCTGGCGCATCTCAAGGCGCCTCTGGGGATCGAACCCGCGGCGGTGCCGGCGGAATAGGCGTAGGCGGCGCTCCCGGAAGCAGCGCTTTGCGCTTTGCGCCCGCGCGCCGCGCCGCGTATATCTTCGCGCATGGCGAAACGGGCAGGCAAGACGAAGAGACCGGCCAGGACGGGCCCGGCGCGGTGGCGGTTCCGGCCGCTGGCCTGGGCGGGTTTCCTGCTGCTGAGGATCACCACGATCGTCGTTGTTGTCGTGACGGCGCTGGTGCTGCTCTACACCGTCGTCAACCCGCCGATCACGCATACCATATGGGCCGAAAAGCGGCGCCTGGGCAGCGTCGATCGCCAGTGGGCGCCGCTCGAGGCGGTCGCGCCGGTCATGGCCCGCTCGGTGGTGGCGGCGGAGGATGCCAATTTCTGCCGCCACTGGGGGTTCGACGTGGCCGCGATCCGCGCGGCGATGGAGGCGGGCGGCACCCGCGGCGCGTCCACGCTCAGCCAGCAGGTGGTCAAGAACGTGTTCCTGTGGCAGGGGCGCAGCTGGATCCGCAAGGCGCTGGAAACCGCGATCACGCTGGCCGTCGAGGCGGTCTGGACCAAGCGGCGCATTCTCGAGGTCTATCTGAACGTGGCCGAAATGGGCGAGGGCGTGTTCGGCGTCGAGGCCGCGGCGCGGCGGTACTTCGATGTCGGGCCGGAAAAGCTGACGCCGCGCCAGGCGGCGCTGATCGCGGCGGTCCTGCCGTCCCCGAAGGGACGTTCGCCCGCCAGTCCGTCGGCGAGCGTGCGCAGGCGCGCGGCGTCGATCATGGACGGGGCGGCCACCATCCGCGCAGACGGGCGCGCCGCCTGTTTCGAGGATTGAAACCCCCGCGCTTACAGGGCATTGGTTGACCCATACCGCGCAATTGCCCACCGGACGATCATGGCCCGCCTGTTTCACGTTCCCCTGTCTCCGTTCTGCCGCAAGGTTCGCCTGTCGCTGGCCGAAAAGAAGGTGGAGGTCGAACTGGTCGAGGAACGCTACTGGGAGGCGGACCCGGATTTCCTGCGCCGCAATCCGGCCGCCAAGGTGCCGGTGATCAAGCTCGACGGGCGCATGATGGCCGAAAGCGCCGCGATCTGCGAATATATCGAGGAGACCCGGCCCGAGCCGGCGCTGATGCCCGCCGACCCGCAGGCGCGGTTCGAGGTGCGCCGGCTGGTCGGCTGGTTCGACGACAAGTTTCACCGCGAGGTGACGTCCAAGCTGCTGTACGAGCGGGTCAACAAGAAGATCACCGGCGAGGGCTATCCCGACAGCCGCAACGTGAAGGACGGGGCCCGGGCGATCAAGTATCATCTGGATTACATGTCGGGCCTGCTGGATCAGCGGCGCTGGCTGGCCGGGGACGTTATGACGCTGGCCGATTTCGCCGCCGCGGCGCATCTTTCGTCGCTGGACTATATTTCGGATGTGGACTGGAACCGGTCGTCGGTGGTCAAGGACTGGTATGCCAAGATCAAGTCGCGCCCGGCCTTCCGGTCGATCCTGGCCGACAATGTGCCGGGGTTCCGGCCGCCGCCGCACTATGCCGATCTGGATTTCTGATTTCCGGCGCGGGGCGGGGGGGTGGCTGCCCCCCCCCCCCCC
>JAGRMG010000243.1 GCA_020441385.1 Paracoccaceae bacterium | reverse complement strand
GAGATGCGGAAGAACCATTGCGTCAGCTCGCGCCGCTCGACCAGGGCGCCCGAGCGCCAGCCGCGCCCCTGCTCGACCTGTTCGTTGGCCAGAACCGTCATGTCGACCGGATCCCAGTTGACCACGGCATTCCTGCGATAGACCAGCCCGGCATCGAGCATGTCGAGAAACAGCGCCTGCTGCTGGCCGTAGTATTCCGGATCGCAGGTGGCGAATTCGCGGCTCCAGTCGATCGACAGGCCCAGCGGCTTCATCTGTTGCCGCATGTCGGCGATGTTCTGATAGGTCCAGTCGCGCGGGTTGGCGCCGATGGCCATGGCGGCGTTTTCCGCCGGCATGCCGAACGCGTCCCAGCCCATCGGGTGCAGCACGTTGTGGCCGGTGGCGATCTTGTAGCGCGCGATCACGTCGCCCATGGTGTAGTTGCGCACATGCCCCATGTGAATGCGCCCCGAGGGATAGGGAAACATCTCGAGCACATAGTATTTCGGCTTGCCGGGGCTGCGGACCGCCCGGAATATCCCGGCCTTGTCCCAGGCGTCCTGCCATCTGGCTTCGATTTCGGCGGCGGAATATCGCGGCATCGGCTGCTGTCCTTGGTAAATGCAAAACGCCGGGTGAAGACCCGGCGCGTTGATAGAGCGGTTCGGCCCCGGATGCCAGTTCTTCTAGCGCGTGTCGCGGTCATTCGGCTTCGGGCATTCGCCCGCCGGGGCGAGGCAGCGTTTTCCAGGAACGACGCGTTCGGCCCGGCGGGCGAGCTCGATTGAACGCGGCATGCGCTAGAACTTGTCGTCCCGGATGCGCAATTGCCGCGCCCGCGACAGGATCGCGTCCTCGACCGCGCGGGTGGTGGCGGCGCTGACCGGCCCGCCCGAGGTTTGCAGCGACACGTTCAGCGAGCGGGCGTCGAGTGCGGGATCCTCGATGTGCACGGTGGCGCGGTAGGACCGGCCCCCGCCCGGCGGCTTGCCGTATCCCGTCACGATGACGCCGGTAAACGGATCGACCGACTGGACCGGAAGGAAATTCAGCACATCCAGCGTGGCGGCCCAGAGATACCGGTTCACATTGACGGTCTGTTCGGTCCTGTTGGGGCCGAACACGTCCCAGATCGAGGATTTCTCATAGGCGCCCGGCGCGGTATCGCGGTTATGGAATTCCTGCCCGCCGGCAGGGGCGCTGCTGCCTGTCTTCGGCGTACCGCCAAGACGGACCCTGCCGCAATCCGCCAGTGCCAGGCAGGCGGTCAGGACCAGTATCGCCTGCAAGGGCCTATGGAATGTCATCATGCCATCCTGGTGCTTCTGCTCAGCCTGTCCTACCCAAGCGCGCAGAACTGGGCAAGGGCTTAGTGTGTCGCGCCCCGCCCCGACCGGGGATTCGCGACCCCCGGACAAGGGCATCCCGATGGCCCGGATGCGGCCGTGTCGCACCGTCTGCACCCGGAATCCGGCCCATACCCTGTGGCCCGGGCCGCGCACTGTGGCAAAGCTGCACCATCCACGACCGCTTTGCCCGGTTGCGATCCGCAAGTCTTGCCAAAATGGGCCGGAAAGAGCGAAACCCCTGTCCATACCCACGCCGGATTCCCCGGTTTGGGCGGATGATTAGAAACCGAGGGAAAAACTATGAAAAAGGTTCTCTTCGCAACGACTGCGCTGATCGCTACCGCAAGCATGGCAGCAGCAGACGTTCGGATCAGCGGCTACGGCCGTTTCGGTCTGGACTATAACGATGCCAACGACCGCGCGGTCAACGGCATCTCCAAGACCACCATCACCAGCCGTCTGCGCCTGCAGTTCGACATGTCGACCGAAACCGACTCCGGTGTGACGTTCGGCGCCCGCTTCCGTGCCCAGGCCGAAAGCCGTGACAACGTTCCCGGCGGTGCGGTCTTCAACGGCGCGCGCTTCTTCGCCAGCTACCAGGGCTTCACGGTCGGCGTCGGCAACATCATCGGCGCAATCGAAAACACCCCCGGCCTGTACCTGGAAACCCGTACCGCGGGCACCGGTATCGACGGCGCCGGCTTCGTGTCGGTCGTGACCAACGTCAACAACGAGTACTTCAACTGGGATGCGTATTCGTCCGCCGGCGTCGGCGCGAACGGCATCGAAGCGCTGTATTCGTCGGGCGGCTTCACCGGCCACCTGTCGTACTCGACCGACAACGGCCCGATCTCCGTCGACCGCTTCGCGGCGATGCTGACCTACACCTTCGGCGACTGGACCGCGTCCATCAGCGCCCAGAACTCGGACATCATGTGGGAAGACAAGGTCGTCGTGACCGTGTCGGGCAACATCGGTGACTTCGGCGTTCGCCTCGCCTATGCCGACAACGACGGCATCGCCAAGTGGGGCCTCTATGGCAACTACGACATCGGCGCCGCCTCCAACATCCTGCTGTGGGTGACCGACGAAGAAGCCGTTTCGGCTGCTGACGTGGCCGCCGGCCGCGGCGAAAACCGTGACGGGGTTGCCGGCTCGAACAACGGCGAAGGCACCTCCTACGGTATCCACTACTCCTATGACCTGGGTGGCGGTGCGTCCTTCGAAACCGGCTATCGCCGCGCGTCGAACGACAACGACACCTTCCAGGCCGGTGTGTACTTCAGCTTCTAAGCTGACCTGACACATCACACGGGATCGGGCGGGCCTTCGGGCCTGCCCTTTTCTTTTGCCCCCGACTGGTGTTTTCCTGCCCGGAAAAGCCGGAGACCATGACATGCCGCTGCAAGAGATAACATCCGCCATCGCCCGCGCCGAAGCGTCCGCCGGCCGCGCCCCCGGATCGGTCCGGCTGATCGCCGTATCCAAGATGCAGCCGCTGGACAGGGTCAGGGCGGTTCTGGATCAGGGCCATCGCGTGTTCGGGGAAAACCGGGTGCAGGAGGCGGCGGGCAAGTGGCCCGATCTGATGGCGCACCATGGCGCGGTCGAACTGCACCTGATCGGCCCGTTGCAGACAAACAAGGCCCGCCAGGCGGTCGAACTGTTCGCGGCGGTGCAGTCGCTGGATCGCCCCAAGCTGGCCAGGACGCTGGCGCGCCTGGCGCAGGAACGGGGCCAGTGCCCCGACCTGTTCATCCAGATCAATACCGGCGAAGAGCCGCAGAAGGCGGGTGTGGCGCCGGCCGGGGCCGACGCCTTCGTCGCCGAGTGTCGGGCCATGGACCTGCCGGTCCGGGGCCTGATGTGCATTCCGCCGGCGGGCGAGGAACCGAGCCTGCATTTCGCGCTGCTGGCGAAGATCGCCGCGCGCAACGGACTGGCCGGCCTGTCGATGGGCATGAGCGACGATTTCGAGACCGCCATCGCGCAGGGCGCGACGCATGTGCGGGTGGGTTCGGCGATTTTCGGCGCCCGCGAAAGCGGCTGAGCCGCGCCGCTCAGGAGGCCGCGCGGCGCCGTTTCGGCAAGACCCATCCCGGGCGCGGGAAGTGGCAGGTATAGCCGTTGGGAATGCGTTCGAGGTAGTCCTGGTGTTCGGGCTCGGCCTCCCAGAAATCGCCCGCCGGTTCGAGTTCGGTCACGACGCGGCCCGGCCACAGGCCCGAGGCATCGACATCGGCGATGGTCTCCTCGGCCACGCGCTTCTGGTCCTGGTCGGTATAGTAGATCGCCGAGCGATAGCTTGTCCCGACATCGTTGCCCTGCCGGTTCGGCGTCGTCGGGTCGTGGATCTGGAAGAAGAATTCGAGCAACCGGCGATAGCCGATCCGGTCGGCATCGAAGACGATCTCGATGCCCTCGGCATGGGTGCCGTGGTGGCGATAGGTGGCGTCGGGCACGTCGCCGCCGGTATAGCCGACCCGCGTGCGGATCACGCCGGGCAGCTTGCGGATCAGATCCTGCATCCCCCAGAAACATCCCCCCGCCAGAACGGCGCGCTGCTGGTTCATGTCACGTCCTCCACCTGATCGAGATAGTCGCCATAGCCCTCGGCCGCCATGTCGTCGCGGTGGACAAAGCGCAGCGAGGCCGAATTGATGCAGTAGCGCAGCCCGCCCCGGTCGCGGGGCCCGTCGGGAAAGACGTGGCCCAGGTGGCTGTCGCCATGCGCGCTGCGCACTTCGGTACGCAGCATGCCGAGGCTGCGGTCTTCGATCTCGGCGACATGGGCCGGCTCGATCGGCCGGGTGAAACTGGGCCAGCCGCAGCCGCTTTCGTACTTGTCGGAAGATGCGAACAGCGGCTCTCCGGATACGATATCGACATAGATGCCGGGTTCGCTGTTGTGCAGCAGCCGGCCCGTGCCGGGGCGTTCGGTGCCCCCCTCCTGGGTGACGCGGTATTCTTCGGGCGTCAGGGCGGCGATGGCCTGCGGATCCTTGGCATAGCGAGTCATGGGCGGGTTCCCGGGTTTGGCATCTGCGTCACTAGATGGGGCCGGCGGGCGAAAAGCAAAGGGCATTGGCGGCGTCCCGGCCCGATTTCGGGCGCTGCGCCGGGGTCGGCGGCGGGAACCGAGTATTTTTGACCAGAAAGAAGCCCGATGTCCTGTGCCCCCGGGTCGGGGCGGATTTCGGCAGTCATCTGCCCGGCCGGGGCGGGCGGCGCGACATCTGCACGGCCAGGATGCCCGCGGTGACGATCAGCACGCCCAGCGCGTCCAGAAGACCCAGGGATTCGCCAAGCAGAACGGCGGCGACGGCGACCCCGAAGACGGGGTTGAGGAAATGGAACGTGGCGGCGCGGGTCGGGCCGATCCGGTCGAGCAGCAGCACCCAGATATAGGTGGCGGTCAGCCCCGGAACCAGCGTCGTGTAGGCAAAGGCCATGGCCAGCGGCCAGGTCGGCTCGACCCGGATGGTTTCGGTCAGCGGCGCCGCCACGAACAGGAGCGCCGAGCCGACCAGCATCTGCAATCCGACGACCATCATGAAATTGCCGCCCGAGGTCGCGCCGCGCACCGCCATGGTGGCGAAGGTCAGCGCCAGCACGCCGATGCCGCAGAGTGCCACCCCGTAGAGATCGACGCCCGCGCCGATCCGCGAGCCCATGATGAGCGCCACCCCCAGGAACCCGGCGAACAGCCCCAGCGCGCCCAGCGGTTTCAGCCGCTCGCCCAGCACCAGGCGGCTGGCCAGCGCCACCAGCAGCGGCATGGTCGAGGCGATGATCGCGGCCAGCGATGCCTGCACCGTCTGCATGGCGATGAAGTTCAGCCCCAGATAGAGCGCGTTCTGGCAGACACCGAACAGGATCGTGGCGTGCCATTGCCGGCGCGTCAGCCGCCAGCTTTGCCCCATCGCCCGCGCGATCGCCACGCCGATCAGGCCCGAGATCAGGAACCGCAGCGCGAGACTGAACAGCGGCGAGGCGTCGGCCACGATGATCCGTGCCGAGGTGAAGGCCGAGGACCACATCAGCGCAAAGGCCAGGCCCATCAGGATCGCGCGCAGATCCATGCCTCAGCCCGCCGCCTTGCCGGACGCGCGGTTCATCGAACGCGCGGCCCCGATGCGGCGGATGGATGCGCGGGCCGGGTCGAACGCGGCGCGCCGAGTCCGGGCGGGAATGGCTTCGGGATCACGCGCGCGCAGGAGCGCGCCGCCAATTTCCCTTGCCTTCGACATGATGCCAACCTCTCGAGCGATGCCACCCGAACGAAAAGGGCCGCCTTCGAGGGCGACCCTTCACGAATTTGCGGCCTTGTGCAAGTTCAGCCGTTGACGCTGTCCTTGAGCGCCTTGGCGATGGTCATCTTCACCACCTTGTCGGCGTCCTTCTTGAACTGTTCGCCGGTGGCGGGGTTGCGCACCATGCGTTCGGGCCGCTCGCGGCAGTAGATCTTGCCGACGCCGGGGATCGTCACGGCACCGCCTGCCGACACCTCGCGGGCGATCAGGCCGGACATCGCATCGAGCGCGGCGCCGGCGGTTTTCTTGTCGCTGCCCATTTCTTCGGCCAAGGCGGCCACGAGCTGGGTCTTGGTCATAGGTTTTGCCATTTATTGGTCTCCATCTTTTGCCCGAACCGTTGGGCCTCGCGGCCCGAGTTTAGCGTTATATTGTAGGGTAACACAACGAGTAGTAGAGGCGTTGCGGGGCGAATTGGCCCTATTTCGCCTATTTTCTGGCGAATTTCACGCCTCAAAGGAACGCCGGCTCGTCGAAGGACCGCAATTTCCGGCTGTGCAGGCGTTCCAGCGGCATGCTGCGCAGGCTTTCCATGGCGCGGATTCCGATCGCCAGATGCCGGCCGACCTGGGTCCTGTAGAAATCCGATGCCATGCCCGGAAGCTTGAGTTCGCCATGCAGCGGCTTGTCGGAGACGCAGAGCAGTGTGCCATAGGGCACACGGAAGCGGTAGCCGTTGGCGGCGATGGTGGCGCTTTCCATGTCCAGCGCGATGGCGCGCGACTGCGAAAGGCGCTGCACCGGGCCGGACTGGTCGCGCAGTTCCCAGTTGCGGTTGTCGATGGTCGCCACCGTTCCGGTGCGCATGACGCGTTTCAGGTCGTATCCGGTGAGCCGCGTGACCCCGGCAACCGCCTGTTCCAGCGCGATCTGTATTTCCGCCAGCGCCGGGATCGGTGTCCAGACCGGCAGATCGTCATCGAGAACGTGGTCTTCGCGCAGATAGCCATGCGCGAGCACGAAATCGCCCAGCGCCTGGGTATGACGCAGCCCGGCGCAGTGGCCGACCATGAGCCAGGCATGCGGGCGCAGCACCGCGATATGATCGGTGGCGGTCTTGGCGTTGGAGGGGCCGACGCCGATATTGACCAGCGTGATGCCCGACCGGTCGGCGCGCTTGAGATGATAGGCCGGCATCTGCGGCAGTTTCAGCGGCTGCGCGATGGGCGTGTCGGGCGCGGTGATCTCGGCGTTGCCGGTGCCGACAAACGCGGTATAGCCGCTTTGGCGATCGGCCAGCATGGTGCGCGCATAGGCTTCGAATTCGTCGACGTAGAACTGGTAGTTTGTGAACAGGACGTGGTTCTGGAAATGGATCGGATCGGTGGCGGTGTAATGCGCCAGACGCGCCAGCGAATAGTCGATCCGCTGGGCCGTGAACAGCGCCAGCGGCCCGGGGCCGCGGACCGGGCGCAGCCCGTTGACGATATCGTCGTTGGTGGTGGACAGTTCGGGCACGTCGAACACGTCGCGCAGCGTGAAGTCGGCGGCGCCCTCCTGGGGAATGGTCAGGCCCGGCGATGACGCCACCGCGAAATGTACCGGGATCGGCGTATCGGAGGCGCCGACCGTCACCGGCTGGCCGTGATTGCGGATCAGCAGACCGATCTGCGCCGTCAGATAGTGGCGGAACATCTCGGGGTGGGTGACGGTCGTGGCATAGGTGCCTGGTGCGGTCACATGCCCGAAACTCAGCCTTGTGTCGACACGGGCAAAGCTGCTCGTGGTCAGGCGTATCTCGGGGTAGAAGGCACGGATGCGGTGGTTCGGGGCGCCGTTGCGCATGACGTGGGAAAACCGGTCGCACAGGAACCCGGTGGCGTCGGAATAGATCTGCGTCAGCCGGTCGACCGCCGCCTCGGCATCGCCGAAGGTTTCCGGCGGGGGCAGGTCGGGAACGTCGGGCCCGCTCATGCATCCGGTTCCAGCAGGTCGATCATCTCGAAGCGGCGGACATCGACCAGCCCCAGATCGGAGATGCGCAGTTCGGGTATCACCACCAGCGCCAGCAGCGAGTGCTGCATGTAGGCGTTGTTGAGACTGCACCCGCAATCGCGCATCGCCTGCATCATCGCGGCAGCCTTGCCGGCAACCTCGGCGGCCGGAGCGTCCGACATCAGCCCGGCGATCGGCAGTTCCACCAGCGCCAGTTCGCGACCGTCGCGCCAGACCGTGACGCCGCCGCCGACCTCGGCCAGACGATTGGCCGCCAGCGCCATCTGGGCGCGGTCGGTGCCGACCACGATCATGTGGTGGCTGTCATGGGCGACGGTCGAGGCCATCGCCATCGCGCCGCCATAGCCGAAACCCGACACGAACCCGTTGGTCACGCCGCCGGTGCCGCGGTGGCGTTCGACAAGGGCGATCTGGCAGACCTCGCCCTCGCCCTCCACCAACCCGTCGCGCACCGGCAGGTCGGCGCGCAGCGCCCTGGTCGGGGCCTGGTTCTCGAGGACGCCGATGACGTTGGCACGCGCGGTATTGGCGCCTTCGGGCGCGGGAATGGCGAAGTCGCCGGGCGTCAGGGAATGGCCCAGATGCACCGTGTCGCGCGCGCTGTCGGGCCAGTCGTAATGCGGGCACGCCACCAGGCACCGCCCGTCGCGCGCGACGATCTGGCCGCGCGCGATGACCAGATGCACGGGCAGCGCCGTCAGATCGGATGACAGGATCACGTCGGCCCGCCGCCCGGGTGCGATCGAGCCCAGTTCGCGTTCAAGCCCGAAATGCGCCGCCGTGTTGATCGTCGCCATCTGCAACGCCACCAGCGGATCGCAGCCGCAGGCGATGGCGTGGCGCACGACCCGGTTCATGTGGCCGTCATGCACCAGCGTGCCGGAATGGCTGTCATCGGTGCACAGGATGAAGTTGCGAGGGTCCAGGCCCTTTTCGGTGATGGCGGTGATCTGGCTTTCGACATCGTACCAGGCGCTGCCCAGCCGCATCATCGCGCGCATGCCCTGGCGCACGCGGGCGATGGCATCGGCCTCGCATGTGCCTTCGTGATCGTCGGCCGGACCGCCGGCGGCATAGGCCGCGAAACCGGGGCCGAGATCGGGCGAGGCATAATGCCCGCCCACCGTCTTGCCCGCGGCTTGCGTCGCCGCGATCTCGGCCAGCATCTTGGGGTCGGCATTGGCGACGCCGGGAAAGTTCATCATCTCGCCCAGGCCGACGATGCCGGGCCAGGTCATCGCTTCGGCCACGTCCTGCGCGGTGATCTCGAAGCCGGTGGTTTCCAGCCCCGGCGCGCTGGGGGCGCAGCTGGGCATCTGGGTGAAGATGTTGATCGGCTGCAACGCCGCCTCGTCATGCATCATGCGCACGCCCGCCAGCCCCAGCACGTTGGCGATCTCGTGGGGGTCGGTGAAGATGCTGGTGGTGCCGTGCGGGATGATGGCGCGGGCGAATTCCGCCGGGGTCAGCATGCCGCTTTCGATATGCATGTGCGCATCGCAGAGGCCGGGAATCATGTACTGGCCGCCGGCCTCGATCACCGCGGTCTGCGGACCCGTGCAATAGCCGGCATCGGGCACCACGCAGGCGATGCGCCCGCTGGCGATGGCGATGTCGTGACCGGGAAGGCATTCGCGGCTGTGAACGTTCACCCAGATGCCGCCCCGGATCACCATGTCGGCGGGTTCGCGGCCCGCGGCCACGGCGATCAGGCGGCTCGCCGCTTCGGGCCAGCTTGGAAATGTATCGCGCGTCATGGGGGCAATTGTCGCGTTCGCCGCGGCGGGCGCAAGCGGTTTTCGGCTGCTACGCGCAAACGGGCCGCGACGGAAAGGCGGAACGGCCGGGACCGGACCGGGCGCGCCGGCCTGCGGTGGCGTCGATCGGACATGTCGCAAGCAACCGTTCGTCCAGGCGTCTTGCGCCGGGCGGCCGGCTGGGACAAGCTTTCGCCATGGACCACGATACCATCAAGGCGGATCCGTTCGGACGCTCGCTCAGGGGCATCGGGCTGAACCTGCTGGTGCGCGACGTGTTGGCAGAATGCGCCTTCCTGGCCGAGGTGTTCGCCATGACCAGTCATCAGGCAACGGCCGATTTCGCGATCCTCAGCTATGGCCGTCAGGTGTTTCAGCTGCATTCCGACGGCACCTATCATTCCAACCCGCTGCTGGGGCTGGTGCCGGAAAACCCGCCGCGCGGGGCGGGACTCGAAATCCGGCTCTATGACACGGATCCGGACGAGGCGGCAGCCAGGGCGCGGGCGTTCGGCGCAACGATACTGCAACCGCCAACCGACAAGCCGCACGGGCTGCGCGAGTGCTATATTCTCTGCGCCGACGGCTATGCCTGGGTGCCGAGCCGGCCAAGGGCCCCCTGACCGCGCGACGGGTCTGTTGCGGTTTCAGGCGGCCGCGCGGCCGGGGAATTCCACACGCGCGGGCAGCAATTTTTCGTTGGCCAATCGGACGCGGTAAGGGCAGGTTCGAAGAATCGGGGGAGGATGTCATGAGCGATACCGATCCGCGCCGCAGGAGCGGGCACCGGCAGGACCGGGTCGGACCTGTCGCCGCCTGCCGCCGGACCGCGCGGCCGAACAGGACACGCGGTACCTGGCCGAAACTGTCGCCAATCCGGACGACGAGGGACCGGACCATACCGGTCGAGCGGAGGTGAGATGCAATACGGCCTGAGCGAAGAACAGGAAATGATCGCCGCCACGGTACGCTCTTTCGTCGAGAACGAGATCTATCCGCATGAGGCTCTGGTCGAACGTACCGGCGAGGTGCCCGCCGAGATCGCCGCCGAGATCAGGCGCAAGACGATCGAACTGGGGTTTTATGCCTGCAACTTCCCCACGAGCGTCGGGGGCGCGGGGCTGAACCATCTCGAATTCACGCTGGTCGAACGCGAACTGGGGCGCGGGTCGATGGCGTTGACGCATTTCTTCGGCCGGCCGCAGAACATCCTCATGGCCTGCCAGGACGCGCAGGTGGAGCGTTACCTGCTGCCGGCGGTGCGGGGCGAACGGATGGACGCGCTGGCCATGACCGAACCGGGGGCCGGATCGGACATTCGGGCGATGACATGCGCGGCGCGGCGGCAGGGCGGCGACTGGGTCGTGAACGGCACCAAGCATTTCATATCCGGGGCCGATCATGCCGATTTCGTCATCGTGTTCGTCGCAACCGGCGAGGACGAGACGCCGAAGGGTCCGAAAAGGCGCATCACCGCCTTTCTGGTCGACCGGGGCACGCCCGGCTTTGGCATCCGCGAGGGGTATCGTTCGGTCAGTCACCGCGGATACCGGAACATGATTCTCGAATTCGACGACTGCCGGCTGCCGGACGCGCAGGTGCTGGGCAAGGTCGATGGCGGGTTCGAGGTGATGAACACCTGGCTTTACGCGACGCGGATCACGGTCGCCGCCTTCTGTGTCGGGCGCGCGCGCCGGGCCTTCGACCATGCGCTGGATCATGCCGCCCGGCGCGAACAGTTCGGCCAGAAGATCGGCAGGTTCCAGGGCGTATCGTTCCAGATCGCCGACATGATCACCGAGATCGATGCTGCCGACCTGCTGACCCTGGCCGCTGCCGACCGGCTCGACCAGGGCCTGCCCGCCAATCGCGAGATCGCCAGCGCCAAGCTCTACGCCTCGGAGATGCTGGCGCGGGTGACGGATGCGGCGATCCAGCTGCATGGCGGCATGGGGCTGATGGACGATCTGCCGCTGGAACGGTTCTGGCGCGATGCGCGGGTCGAGCGCATCTGGGACGGCACATCCGAGATTCAGCGCCATATCATAAGCCGCGAGCTGTTGCGGCCTCTGGGGGCGTGATGCGGGTCGCAAGTGGAAATCGCGCTGCGCGCGATGCCTTCGGCGAGGATATTTGGAGTCAGAAGAAGGGCGGGGGCCGGTCTTGCGCCCGGGCCGGTGGCGCGGCGGCGCTGGAGGGTCCACGGATCGTGGGCTTTGCCGGGGGCAGACGGTCATGGCCGTTGCCGGGATGTCGGGCCCGGCATGCGCCGCTGCATGACGGGGCGCGGCGATGACGCGCGATCTGCGCCGCCTGTTCAACCCCCGCTCGATCGCCGTGATCGGCGGCGGGCCCTGGTGCGAGGCGATCATGGGCGCGGCGGCGCGGATCGGCTATGGCGGCGAGATTGTTGCCGTGCATCCGTCGGGCCGGGAAATCGGCGGGCGGGCGGCCCTGCGCCGGCTGGAGGACTGGCCGGGGCCGATCGATGCGGCGTTCATCGGCATCAACCGTCATGCCACGATCGAGGCGGTCGGGGTGCTGCGGGATCTGGGGGCCGGCGGCGCGGTCTGTTTCGCCTCGGGATTCACCGAGGCGGCGGGCGAAGACGCGGGCGGTGCCGATCTTCAGTCGCGGCTTGTGGCGGCCGCCGGGAGCATGCCGCTGCTGGGTCCGAACTGCTACGGTTTTCTCAACGCGCTGGACCGGGTGGCGATCTGGCCCGATCAGCATGGCATGCACCCTCTGGAGCGGGGCGTTGCGATCCTCACCCAGTCCTCCAACATCGCCATCAACCTCAGCCTGCAGCGCCGCGCCCTGCCGATCGCCTACATGGTGACCTGCGGCAACATGGCCCAGACCAGCCAGGCGGACATCGCCCGCGCGCTGCTGGATGACGACCGGGTCACGGCCATCGGCCTGCATGTCGAAGGCTTCGGCGATCTGCGCGCGTGGGAGGCGCTGGCGGCCAGGGCGCGCGAGCGGGGGGTGCCGCTGGTCGCGATCAAGGCCGGGCGGTCGGATCGCGGGCGGGCGGCGACGCTGTCGCATACCGCCTCGCTGGCCGGGAGCGACGCCGGTGCGCAGGCGCTGCTCGACCGGCTGGGGATCGCCCGGCTGCACGGGCTGCCGGAGTTTCTGGAGACGCTGAAGCTGTTGCATTGCACCGGCAGGCTGGATTCCAATCGCATCGCCTCGATCAGCTGTTCGGGCGGGGAGGCGGCGCTGGTCGCCGACATGGCGCAGGGGCGCGACCTGGAATTCGCGCCGCTGGTGCCGGCGCGGCGGGAAGCGCTGAAGGCGGCGCTGGGGCCGATGGTCGCGCTGGCCAATCCGCTGGACTACCACACCTATATCTGGCGCGATTCGGCCGCCATGGCCCGGGCCTGGGCCGCCATGACCGGAGAGGGCATCGCCCTGACCCTGTCCATCGTCGACTATCCCCATACCGACGCCTCCGACTGGGCCTGCGCGACGCATGCGGCGCAAAGCGTGCGGGCGCGAACCGGGGCGCCCTTCGCGGTGGTAGCGAGCCTGCCGGAGCTGATGCCCGAAGCCGTGGCGCGCGATCTGATGAAGGCCGGCGTGGTGGCGATGCATGGCCTGTCCGAGGCGCTGGCCGCCGCCGAGGCGGCCGCGCGCCCGCCCCCGCCCGAGGCCGATCCGTTGCTGACATGCGCACCGCTGGAGGCCGGCGAGACGATGAGCGAAGCCGCGGCCAAGGCGGCGCTGGCGGCGCATGGGCTGGCGGTTCCCGCGGCCCGGGCGGTCGAGTCGGCGCAGGCCGGGCTGGCGGCGGGCGGCCTGCGCGGGCCGCTGGCGGTCAAGGGGCTGGGGCTGGCGCACAAGTCAGAGCATGGCGCGGTGCGGCTGGGGCTGTCGGCGCACGAGGCCGGGGCGGCCGCGCTGGGCATCGGTACGGCGCGGGTGCTTGTCGAGGAGATGGTGACGGACGGGGTGGCCGAACTGCTGATCGGCGTCATCCGCGACCCGGCGCATGGATTCGTGCTGACGCTGGGCGCCGGCGGCGTGCAGGCGGAAATTCTGGAGGACCGGGTGTCGCTGCTGGTGCCGAGCCGGCCCGAAGCCATCCGCGCGGCGCTGTCGCGGCTGCGGTGCGCGCCCTTGCTGCGGGGATATCGCGGCCGGCCGGCGGCGGATATGGGCGCCATCCTGGCGGCCGTCGCGGCGGTGCAGGCCTATGTGCTTGCCAATGCCGAAAGCGTCGGTGAAGTTGAGGTCAATCCGCTGATCTGTACGCCCCGCCGCGCGGTGGCGGTGGATGCCCTGATCCGAAAGGCCAAGACATGAGCGACCCGATTCTGACCGAGCGCGACGGCGCCATCCTGATCGTGACGGTGAACCGCCCGCCGGCCAACGCCATCGACCTGGCGACCAGCCGCGTGATGGGTGAGATATTCCGCGATTTCCGCGACGATCCCAACTTGCGGGCGGCGATCCTGACCGCCGCGGGCGACAGGTTCTTCTGCCCCGGCTGGGATCTGAAGGCCGCCGCCGGTGGCGATGCGGTGGATGGCGACAACGGGGTCGGGGGTTTCGGGGGACTGCAGGAATTGCGCGACCTGGGCAAGCCGGTGATCGCCGCGGTGAACGGCATCGCCTGCGGCGGCGGGCTGGAAGTCGCGATGAGCGCCGACATCATCCTGGCCGCCGAGCATGCGACCTTCGCGCTGCCCGAGATCCGGTCGGGCACGGTGGCGGATGCGGCAAGCATCAAGCTGCCCAAGCGCATACCCTATCACGTCGCGATGGAAATGCTGCTGACCGGTCGCTGGATCGACGCCGGGGAGGCGGCGCGCTGGGGGCTGGTCAACCGGATCCTGCCGCGCGAGAAGCTGATGGAGGAGGCCCGCGAGACCGCGCGCCTGCTGGCCGCCGGTCCGCCGCTGGTCTATGCCGCGATCAAGGAAATCGTGCGCGATGCCGAGGATTCGAAATTCCAGGACGCGATGAACCGCATCACCAAGCGGCAGTTGCGCACGGTCGATGTCCTTTATTCATCCGAGGACCAGAAGGAAGGCGCGCGCGCTTTCACCGAAAAGCGCGATCCGGTCTGGAAGGGGCGCTGAGGCGGCAGGATGGCGCAACGCATGTCCGGCCCGAAGGCAGGCCGGCGTCACGCCTTCTCGAACAGAGCGATCAGCGCGGTATCGTCCTTGTTCTCGCCCGTGGCCATGTCGCCGTAGATGCGCACCTCGGGCAGGGACATGTGAAAGATCCGGCCATCTTTCAACAGCAGCCCGAACAGGTCGGTAAAGCCCATGCTGTCGTAAAATCTGCGGTTGATCGAAAGCGCGAACTGCGCGCCGTGACGCGCGATTCGAAGCAGCGCGCCGATCGCTTCGGGGCCGACATGGCCATGGGTGAAGGTGCCCGACGACACGATCCCCGAATAGCTTTCGCGCGGCGCGGGGATGCCGTGGTTGATGTCGGCCTCGATCGCGTCGCGGTAGATGTCCTTGCGCATCGCCTGGGCCAGCATTTCGGCGCTGATATCGGTGGCGTCGATCGGGCCGACACCCAGATTGGCAAGCACCGCGCCGCACAGTCCGGTCCCGGCGCCGACATCCAGCACCGGCCCTTGACCGCCGGCCGCCACGAAGGCGCGGGCGGTGTGTATATGCAGCTGGTAATCCGCGCGGGCGGCGAAACTGTCGTCGTAATCGCCCGCCCATTCGGCATAGAGCCGCCGGGAATCGTCCGGCGTCTTCAACGCATAGGCTGATCTGAGATCGGGTGTCTTGTCGGTCATGGCACAACAAAGGCGCAAGTTCGGATTCGAATCAAGCCATCGCGTGCAGCGGCTCTTGCATCCCGCCTCTTCCCGACCCATCAAGGGCGCATGAGCGCGACCCTTCTTTCCTTCGGACATGGCTACTCTGCCCGCGCGCTGGCGCGCATCCTGCTGCCGCGGGGCTGGCGTGTCATCGGCACCACCCGAAGCCCGCAACGCGCCGCCGGGTTGCGCGCAAGCGGGGTCGAACCGCTGGTCTGGCCCGGCGACGGGCCGGTTTCGCTGGCGGGGGTAACGCATCTGCTGGTCTCGGCGGGGCCGGATGAACGGGGCGATCCGGTGCTGAACGCGCTGGGCGATGCCATTGCCGCGGCGGCGCCCGGCCTGGCCTGGGCGGGATACCTGTCCACCACCGCGGTCTATGGCGATCATCGCGGCGGCTGGGTTGACGAGAATACCGCCCTGACCCCGGCATCGCGGCGTGGCCGCTGGCGGGTGGCGGCCGAGGCCCAGTGGCGCGCGGTTCCCGGACTGCCGCTCCACATCTTCCGGCTGGCCGGCATCTACGGGCCCGGCCGCGGCCCGCTTGCCAAGCTGCGCGAAGGCAGCGCGCGGCGGATCGTCAAGCCCGGTCAGGTGTTTTCCCGCATCCATGTCGAGGATATCGCGCAGGTCCTGGCCGCCTCGATGGCCCGGCCCGACCCCGGGGCGGTCTACAATCTATGCGATGACGACCCCGCGCCGCCCGAGGACGTGATCGAACATGGCGCGAATCTGCTGGGCCTGCCGGTGCCGCCGGCGATCCCGTTCGACCGGGCCGACCTGACACCGATGGCGCGCAGTTTCTATGGCGAAAGCAAGAGGGTCAGGAACGACCGGATCAAGACGGAACTGGGCGTGGTCCTGAAATATCCCAGCTACCGCGACGGGCTTGCGGCGCTTGTGCGGGACGAGACCTGACCGGCCCTGTCCCCTTCTGTCTACAGCGCCACCCGCAGCGTCAGATTGATGCGCCCGCCCCCGGGCAGCAGGGTGGACGAGCCGAACCGGATGCGGTCTATGCCGTGATAGGTCAGGCGCGCGGGTCCGCCCATCACCACCACGTCGCCCGATTCCAGCCAGACCGATTCCGTGCGCCCGCCGCGCGTCGCGTTGCCGATACGGAACAGTGCGTCATCGCCCAGCGACACCGACACCACCGGCCAGGTGAGATCGGCCTCGTCGCGGTCCTGGTGCAGCCCCATCCGCGCGCCTTCGCCATAATGGTTGATCAGGCAGCTGTCGGGCCGCCGCTCGAGCCCCGTCACCCGGTCCCAGACCGACAGAACCTCGCCCGGTATCGCGGGCCAGTCCACGCCCGAGGGGTGGCTTTCCGCATAGCGGTATCCGCGCCGGTCGGAATACCAGCCGCACCGGCCCGCCGAGGTCATCCGCACCGACATCCGCCCGCCGCCGGGGATCTCGGGCGAAAACAGCGGCGCGGCCTTCAGGACCGGGCGCAGCGCATCGAGCAGCACGGCCTGCTCCGGATGGTCCAGACAGGACTTCCAGATTTCGAAACCGCGCAGGTTCAGTGGTTTCAGCACCCGTCAACCCTTTCTTCGCAAAGCCCTGCACAATTCGTCACGGATTCGTGAAACCGGGCGCAAAGGGGCGGTTGCAGGGCAGTTTGGCGGACCCTATATACGCCGGGACGCGCGATGGTGAACACACGATCGCGCCAAACCGATCGGGGCCGGGATGCCGAAACGGGTTCAGGCCTCGGGCAATCGCCTTGAATTGAAAAGGGATCGAACACATGAGTAAAGTAATCGGCATCGACCTGGGCACCACCAACAGCTGCGTCGCCATCATGGACGGCTCGCAGCCGCGTGTCATCGAGAATTCCGAAGGGGCGCGCACGACCCCCTCCATCGTCGCCTTCACCGACGAGGAACGCCTGGTCGGCCAGCCGGCAAAACGCCAGGCCGTGACCAACCCCGACAACACCATCTTCGGCATCAAGCGCCTGATCGGGCGGCGCGACGACGACCCCGATCTGGCCAAGGACAAGAAGAACCTGCCCTTCACGGTGATCGACGGCGGCAACGGCGATGCCTGGGTCGAAGCCCGGGGCGAGAGGTATTCGCCCTCCCAGATCTCGGCCTTCATTCTCGGCAAGATGAAGGAAACCGCGGAATCCTACCTGGGCGAGGAGGTCAAGCAGGCGGTGATCACCGTGCCGGCCTATTTCAACGACGCCCAGCGTCAGGCCACCAAGGACGCCGGCAAGATCGCCGGGCTGGAGGTTCTGCGGATCATCAACGAACCGACCGCCGCGGCGCTGGCCTACGGGCTGGACAAGGATACCAGCCACACCATCGCGGTCTATGACCTGGGCGGGGGCACGTTTGACGTCACCATCCTGGAAATCGACGACGGCCTGTTCGAGGTCAAGTCGACCAATGGCGACACCTTCCTGGGTGGCGAAGACTTCGACATGCGGATCGTCAACTACCTGGCCGACGAGTTCAAGAAGGAACACGGCGTCGACCTGACCAAGGACAAGATGGCGCTCCAGCGTCTCAAAGAGGCCGCCGAGAAGGCCAAGATCGAACTGTCCAGTTCCAGCCAGACCGAGATCAACCAGCCGTTCATCTCGATGGGCAAGGACGGATCGCCGCTGCACATGGTGATGAAGCTGACCCGCGCCAAGCTGGAACAGCTTGTGGGCGATCTGATCAAGGCGTCGATCAAACCCTGTCAGGCGGCACTCAAGGATGCCGGCCTGTCGGCGGGCGACATCGACGAGGTGGTTCTGGTCGGCGGCATGACGCGCATGCCCAAGGTGGTCGAGGAGGTCACCAAGTTCTTCGGCAAGGAACCGCACAAGGGCGTCAACCCCGACGAGGTGGTCGCCATGGGTGCGGCCATTCAGGCCGGCGTTCTGCAGGGCGACGTCAAGGACGTGGTGCTGCTGGACGTGACCCCGCTAAGCCTTGGAATCGAGACGCTGGGCGGCGTGTTCACGCGCCTCATCGACCGCAACACCACCATCCCCACCAAGAAGAGCCAGATCTTTTCGACCGC
The DNA here is from genome assembly GCA_020441385.1 of Paracoccaceae bacterium. GTDB lineage: Bacteria > Pseudomonadota > Alphaproteobacteria > Rhodobacterales > Rhodobacteraceae > JAGRMG01. The sequence continues at coordinate 94,578 of JAGRMG010000243.1, read as the reverse complement.
CGAGGACAACCAGAATGCGGTGACGATCCGGGTGTTCCAGGGCGAACGCGAGATGGCGGCCGACAACAAGATCCTCGGCCAGTTCAACCTCGAGAACATCCCGCCGGCGCCGCGCGGCATGCCGCAGATCGAAGTGACCTTCGACATCGACGCCAACGGCATCGTGTCGGTTTCCGCCAAGGACAAGGGCACCGGCAAGGAGCAGAAGATCACCATCCAGGCGTCGGGCGGTCTGAGCGACGAGGACATCGAGAAGATGGTCAAGGACGCCGAGGAGAACGCCGAAGCCGACAAGAAGCGGCGCGATCTGGTCGAAGCGAGGAACCAGGCCGAAAGCCTGATCCACTCCACCGAGAAGTCGATGGAGGAGCATTCCGACAAGGTCGACCCGACCACGATCGAGGCGATCGAACTGGCCATTGCCGCGCTGAAGGACGACCTTGAAAAGGACGATTCCGACAAGATCCGCTCGGGCATCCAGAACGTCACCGAAGCGGCGATGAAGCTGGGCGAGGCGATCTACAAGGCCAGCCAGGAGGAGGCGGAGGGCGAACCCGCCGCGGCGGATCAAGGCCCTGCGGACGATGATATCGTCGATGCCGAGTTCGAGGATCTCGACGATGAGAACAAGCGCGCCTGAGGCCTGATCCGGGGCCCTGCGGGCCGGCCCGTCGCCCGGGCCGGCCCGCTTGCTACGCGGCAAGAGGAAAGACTGGATGTCGAAACGCGACTACTACGACGTGCTTGGCGTGTCCAAAGGCGCATCGGCCGACGAGATCAAGAAAGCCTATCGCCGCAAGGCCAAGGAGCTGCACCCCGACCGCAACGGCGACAATCCGGACGCCGAGGCGCAGTTCAAGGAGGCCAACGAAGCCTGGGAAATCCTGAAGGACGCCGACCGCAAGGCCGCCTATGACCGGTTCGGCCACGCCGCCTTCGAGGGCGGCATGGGAGGCGGGGCGCGCCCCGGCGCCGGGTTCGGCAGCGGCGATTTCTCGTCGGCCTTCTCGGACGTGTTCGACGACCTGTTCGGCGATTTCATGGGCGCGCGCGGCGGGCCTGGCGGCAAGCGCCGTGCCGCGCGCGGAGCCGACCTGCGCTATAACCTGCGCGTCACGCTGGAAGACGCCTATTCCGGCTTGCAGAAGACCATCAACGTGCCCACCGCGGTGGCCTGTTCGGCCTGCGAGGGCACGGGCGCGGAGGGTGGCGTCGAGCCCACCACCTGCCCGACCTGTTCGGGCATGGGCAAGGTCCGCGCGCAGCAGGGGTTCTTCACGGTCGAGCGCACCTGCCCGACCTGCTCCGGCCTGGGCCAGATCATCAAGGATCCGTGCAAGTCCTGCGGTGGCCACGGGCGGGTTCAGCGCGACCGGGCGCTGAGCGTCAACATTCCCGCGGGCGTTGAGACCGGCACCCGCATCCGCCTTGCCGGAGAGGGCGAGGCCGGGCTGCGGGGCGGGCCGCCGGGCGATCTCTACATCTTCGTCGAGGTGGCGCAGCACAAGCTGTTCGAGCGCGACGCGGTGAACCTTTATTGCCGGGTTCCGGTCAGCATGACCAAGGCGGCGCTGGGCGGCGCCATCGAGGTGCCGACCATAGACGGCGGCCGCGGCCGTGTGCAGATACCCGCCGGCAGCCAGTCGGGCCGGCAGATGCGGCTGCGCGGCAAAGGCATGCCGGCGCTGCGCGGCGGCGGCATCGGCGACATGTTCATCGAACTGGCGGTGGAAACGCCGGTCAACCTGACCGGGCGCCAGAAGGAGTTGTTGCGCGAATTCGACGACCTGGCCGATGACAACAACCCTGAAACCAAATCGTTCTTCTCGTCGGTCAAGTCCTTCTGGGACAGCATGAAGGGCTGAGACAGGGATTTTTGCCCTGGCCTCCGGCACGGGCACGGGGGCCGGGCTCGAGTATTTTTGACCAGAAAGAAGCCCAAGGTCCGGCTTCGCGTTAACCCTTCCTTAGCGTCGAATCGGCAAGAATCCGGTCCATGAGCGACCATGACGCCTTCGACGAAGCCCCGTGCCTGCCCTTCGGGGCGGACGAGGCCCCGGCGCGGCCGCTGGCGGCCGGGCGGCTGCCCTCCTACATCGCCGATCATCGCAGGCGTCTGCGCGGGCGGTTCGTGGCCGGCGGCGCCGCGGCGATGCCGGATTACGAGTTGCTGGAACTGGTCCTGTTCCAGGCCATCCCGCGGCGCGACGTGAAGCCGCTGGCGCGCCTTCTGATGGACAGGTTCGGGGATTTCAACAGGGTTCTGACGGCCCCGCGCGAGCGCCTGATCGAGATAGAGGGCGTGGGCGACGCGGTGATCACGGAACTGAAGATCGTCGAGGCCGCGGCGCACCGGATGGCCCGCGCCCGGGTGATGCGCCGCCAGGTGATTTCAAGCTGGGACGCGGTTCTGGATTATTGCCATACGACCATGGCCCACCGCGAGACCGAGCAGTTCCGCGTGCTCTATCTCGACCGCAAGAACACGCTGATCGCGGATGAGGAACAGGCGCGCGGCACCGTCGATCATGTGCCCGTCTATCCGCGCGAAGTGGCCAAGCGGGCGCTGGAGCTGAACGCGAGCGCGCTGATCCTGGTTCACAACCATCCCTCGGGCGATCCGACGCCGTCGCAATCCGATATCGACATGACGGCGCGGGTTCAGGCGGCCTGCGCGGCGCTCGATCTGACGCTGCACGACCATCTCATCATCGGGAAATCGCGCGAGCTGAGCTTTCGCGGCGAGGGGTATCTCTAGACACGCTAGCGCACCCAGACCTCGACGCGGCGGTTCACCTGCCGGCCCCAGTCGCTGTCGTCGCAGGCCATCGGCAGCGCCTCGCCGAAGGCGTCGATTTCGATCCGGGTGCGGCCGGCTGCGGCGGTTTCGGCGGCCGCCAGCACCGCGTCGCGCACCGCGCGGGCCCGTTTCAAAGCGATGCCGCGGTTGGCGTCCGCGGGGCCGTCGCCGTCGCTGAACCCGACGAACAGCAGGGTTCGGGCATCGTAAAGCCCGGTTTCCAGCGCCCGGGCCAGCTGGTCGATATTGGCGCGCGACTGGGCGTCGGGGCGCGACGATCCGGTTTCGAACCGGAACGACGTGGTCAGCCGGGCCATGGGCCGCATGGTCGCGATCATGCGTTGCAGCTCTTCCAGCGGCACCTCGTTTCCGGCCACCGCGATCGCGTTGGCGAGCCGGTCGCCCTGTGCGCCGAGCGCGATGCGTTCCGGCGACTGGTCGACGAACCCGGCGCGCCGGATCACGATCTGGGCCGCGGGGCTGCGGCTGTAGGCGAGGAAATCGCGCGCCAGCTTCGGCAGCCGGCGCGCCGGAAGGTAAAGAAACATCGGCGCCGTCAGCGGGTAGTCTTCGGTCTTGATCGTGCGCCGGCTGACGGAGAGCGAAAATCCGCAGTCTCCGGTCAGGGTCAGGGGCCGCGCCTGGCCTGTCTCGGCGAAACTTGCCATGCCGACGGCAAAGGGATCGACCGTGACCGCCCGGGCCAGCGCGCTGCTGCGCCGGTGGCGGGTCACGGATGCCGCCAGAACGAGGCCGGCGGGGCGCAACAGCCGGTCCTCGACCGCCTGCGCCAGCCCCGACCCCTCGGCCGGCAGATGCAGCGAGATCGGCGCGTCCGGGCCGCCAAGCGCCGACCAGTTGACGATTTCGCCGGCAAAGACCCGCGCGAGATCGGGGGTCGATATGCGCCGCACCGGGTTTGAGGCGGCAACCACGGGCACCACGGCATCCAGCGCCAGAACCCGGCTGCGGCTGGCATCGGTCATGTCGCCCAGTCCGGCCTCGCGTGCGAGGGTGCGTTCGTCGCGGCGGATTTCGCGCAGCGCCATCACCATGTCGGCCTCGTTGGCCAGAAGATCGGCAAACCCTTCGTCGGTGGTGCCGACCCGAAACAGGAACCGCGCCGCCAGTGCGCCGGTATCCGCCCGCATCAGCGCATATTCAAAGCCTGACTCGTCCAGCGTTTCGCGGCTTGCGCGCAAGCCGTGGCGCAGGGCGAACCCCTCGACCAGGGCAGGCAGCAGCACTTCGGCCATGGTGGAAGATCCCGACAGCACCACTTCGGCGACGAAGTCGGTCAGGCTGGGGCAGCCCGGGCCATCGCAGGACACGCCCGAACCATCGACCGTGAGTTCGCCGAACCGGGTATCGACGCGATAGAATTCGCCGTCAAAGCCCAGCAGCGTGCCGGTGATCTCGACCGCCCCGTCGGGCGATGTCAACGTCACGTCCTGCGCCGCGGCGGGACGAGCCAGCGCGAAAAGAAGAAGTGCGGCGAAAGCCGCCGCACGATACCGGCCCATGTCTGACCTTGATTACCTGCGGATCACCTGGCGGCGATCTTCAGGTCATCGAACAGATTATTCAACACCAGAAAGTCACCGCGCGCCGAACAGCCCGGCACCGAAAGCACGAGATCGCGGGTTTGCAGCCCCTCCCCCGCGCGCAGATCGAGCGATTGCGCCGCGATGTCGCGGCCGCAATTGGCGTCGGTGACTTCGGCCTCGACGCTGAGCGTGACGGTGCCGGAGGTCGGCGACGCGCCGGCCGGGAAGCTGTAGATTTCGGCCATCTGCGGCGCCAGCGTATCGGCATCGCCCAGACGCAGCACCGACCCGGTTGCGCCTTCGCCGGGCACGGAGCCGACCCAGACGTGGCCGGGATCGCCATAGGAGGCGCCGAATTCCAGGGCGTGCAGCTCGAAGCCGCTGCGCCCGCTCCATTGCAGCACGACGCGGTCCACCGCGTCCAGCCCGGGCACCTGCGCCATGGCGACCGCCCCCTTGCCCGTCGCGAAGGCGACGATGAACACCGCGTGCTCGCTTAGCGCGGGAATGGTCAGGGCCAGGTTTCCGGACTCGTCGGTGGTGTCGGTGAATATCATGCCGCTGTGATGGATGGTCACGCGCTCGTTGCCGAAACACGGCGCGGTCACGGACAGATCGACGCTGGCCATCGCCGCCGGTTCGGCGCTTGCCTTGACCGTGCAATCCGCCTGCGGGCGGTTCCTGCCGCCGGCATCTTCCAGATCGGGCGCCGGCATCGGTTCGGGCGCCTGCATGTCCGGCTGTGCCGCGATCAGGGTGATCGCGCCGGAATCGGGCAAGGCAGCTTCGTCAGAGGCGTGAAGTGCCGCCGGCGCGTCCACCGATTGCTGGATCGGCGAGGGCTGTGCCACCACGGCCGCCGAGGTGCCGGCCCCGCCCATCTGCATGAAAAAGCCGGCCCCCAGCGCGCAGAGCGTGGTGCCGCCAACCGTGAATACAAGCCGCTTTCTGGACATGATGCGCTCCGTCACCTTTCGGTTCCGGTAACACATGGCGCGAAAACACGGCCAAGATATGGCCGCGCTGCGGAGTCATTCGGGCAGGGACCACGCCCGGATCAGGCCAGCCGTCCGTGGCAGTGCTTGAACTTCTTGCCGCTGCCGCAGGGGCATTTCTCGTTGCGTCCGGGATTGCCCCAGGTCGAGGGGTCGCTTTCGACGAAATCCGGGGCCGGTTCGCCGGCGGCCGGCTCGGGTGGCTGGCTGCCGTTGACAGCGTTCATGTCGGCCTGCGCCTGGGCCTGCTGCGCGGCCATCTGCGCCAGCATCTGGCGCTGTTCCTCTTCGGTCAGCGGGCGGATGCGCGCGAGTTGCTGGGTCACGGTTTCGCGCAGACTGTCCAGAAGGCGTTCGAACAGCTGGAAGCTCTCGTTCTTGTATTCGTTCAGCGGATCGCGCTGGGCATAGCCGCGAAACCCCACCACCGAGCGCAGATGCTCAAGCTTGAGCAGGTGTTCGCGCCAGTTGGTGTCGATGGTCTGCAACAACACCTGCTTTTCGATGTTGCGCATGGTTTCGGGGCCAAAATCGACGGCCTTCCTGGCCATCATCTCGTCGGTTGCCTTGACCAGCCGTTCGCGGATTTGCTCGTCGTCCACGCCTTCTTCGGCGGCCCATTCCATCACCGGTACGTCGACACCCAGCTTTTCGATCACCTGGGCGTAGAGCCCTTCGGTGTTCCACTGGTCGGCATAGGTCTTGGGCGGCATGAATTCGTCGATCAGGTCGTCGATGACCTGTTCGCGCATATCCTTGACGATTTCCGAAAGATCCTCGGCCGCCATGATCTCGCGGCGCTGGCCGAAGATCACCTTGCGCTGGTCGTTCATCACGTCGTCGAATTTCAGCAGGTTCTTGCGCATGTCGAAGTTGCGGCCCTCGACCTTGGCCTGGGCGCGTTCGAGCGACTTGTTCACCCACGGGTGGATGATCGCCTCGCCCTCCTTCATGCCCAGCGTCTTGAGCACCTTGTCAAGCCGTTCGGATCCGAAGATGCGCATCAGGTCGTCTTCGAGGCTGAGGTAGAACGAGGTGCGCCCCGGGTCGCCCTGGCGGCCCGAGCGGCCGCGCAGCTGGTTGTCGATCCGCCGGCTTTCGTGGCGTTCGGAGGCCATGACGAACAGGCCGCCGGCCTCGATCACCTTCTGCTTTTCCTCGGCATGTTCGGCCTCTTGCGCGGCACGCAGTTCGGCGGGATCGGCATCGGGGTTTTCGTCCAGCGCCTGCATGACCTTCAGTTCGACATTGCCGCCCAGCTGGATGTCGGTGCCCCGGCCCGCCATGTTCGTGGCGATCGTCACCGCGCCCAGCCGGCCGGCATCGGCGACGATCTGCGCCTCTTTCTCGTGCTGGCGGGCGTTCAGGACATTGTGTTCGATCCCCGCCGTGGTCAGCATCTGGCTCAGCATCTCGGATTTCTCGATCGAGGTGGTGCCCAGCAGGACCGGCTGGCCCTTCTCGTGCGCCACCTTGATCTCGTCTATCATCGCCTGGTATTTTTCGGCCGCTGTGCGGAACACGCGGTCGTCCTCGTCCACCCGCGCGATCGGCTGGTTGGTCGGCACCTCGACCACGCCCAGGCCGTAGATCTCGGCGAATTCCTCGGCCTCGGTAAGCGCGGTGCCGGTCATGCCCGACAGCTTTTCGTAAAGGCGGAAATAGTTCTGGAAGGTCACGCTGGCCAGGGTCACGTTCTCGGGCTGGATTTCGACGCCTTCCTTGGCCTCGATGGCCTGATGAAGCCCTTCCGACAAGCGCCGGCCCGGCATCATCCGGCCGGTGAATTCATCGACCAGCACCACCTCGCCGTCGCGGACGATATAATCCTTGTCCTTCTGGAACAGCTTGTGCGCGCGCAGGCCCTGGTTGACGTGATGCACGATCGAGGTGCTTTCGGGGTCGTAAAGCGTCTGCCCCTCGGGCAGCAGGCCGCGCGCGATAAGCTGCTGCTCGAGAAACTCGTTGCCGTCCTCGGTGAAGGTCACGGCGCGGGTCTTCTCGTCGAGTTCGAAATGTTCGTCCGACAGGGTCGGGATGACGCTGTCGATGGTGGTGTAGAGGTCCGAGCGGTCGTCGGCCGGCCCCGAGATGATAAGCGGCGTGCGCGCCTCGTCGATCAGGATCGAGTCGACCTCGTCCACGATGGCGAAGTAATGCGTCTTCTGGAACAGTTCGTTGAGTTCCGACTTCATGTTGTCGCGCAGATAGTCGAAGCCGAATTCGTTGTTGGTGCCGTAGGTGATGTCACTGCCATAGGCGGCCATCTTTTCGGCGTTCGGCATGTGCGACCAGATCACCCCGCAACTCATGCCCAGCGCCGCGAACACCTTGCCCATCCATTCGGCATCGCGTTTGGCCAGGTATTCGTTGACCGTGACCACATGCACGCCCTTTCCCGCGAGCGCGTTGAGATAGGCCGGGAAGGTGGCGACCAGCGTCTTGCCCTCGCCCGTCTTCATTTCCGAGATGTTGCCCTGATGCAGGAAGATGCCGCCCATCAGCTGCACGTCGAAGGCGCGCAGCCCCAGCGCCCGGCGCGCCGCCTCGCGGCAGTTGGCAAAGGCTTCGGGCAGCAGCTTGTCCAGGCTTTCGCCGTCCTGCACGCGCTTGCGGAACTCGCCGGTCTTGTCCTTCAGCGCCTCGTCGCTCAGCTTTTCGAACTCGGGTTCCAGCGCGTTGATCTGTTCGATCAGCGGGCGCGTCGCCTTGATCTTGCGGTCGTTCGGCGTGCCGAACACCTTCTTGGCGAGTGTACCGATACCGAGCATGTTGTCTCCAAAGGAACTGTCTATGTCCGTGTGACAGACAGGCTTGTCCGCCGTCCGCGCAACCCATAGATACGGTGGGTGAAAGACGGTCCAGCCCTAAGGCCACAAGGCGATGTAAGGGGCCGGCCAAACAGTGTCAACGCCGCGCCCCGCCGCAGCCCGCGAATACGAGGATTACATGACCAAACACACCGCGTTTCTGCCATCCCTTGCCCTTGCCGCGCTGATGGCGATGCCGGTGGCCGCCGAGCCGCCCAACGCCGAAACCGTCGTGGCGCGCGTGAATGGCGAGGAAATCCGGCTTGGTCATCTGATCGTCGCCCGCGCGAGCCTGCCCCAGCAGTACCAGCAGATGCCGCCCGAGGTTCTCTATGGCGCCATTCTCGACCAGCTGATCCAGCAGACCGCACTGAAACAGGCCGGCCCCGAGAAGGCGCCGCGCCATGTCGAACTCTCGCTCGAAAACGAGCGCCGGTCCCTGATGGCCGCCGAGGCGATCGAGGGCGTGCTGCGCGACGCGGTCGGCGAACAGGAGGTTCGCGCCGCCTATGACAGCCGGTATGCACAAGGCAATGGCGGCGAGGAATACAACGCATCCCACATTCTGGTGGAAACCGAGGAAGAGGCCGCCGCGATCAGGGCCGACCTGGAGGCGGGGGCCGATTTCGCGCAGACCGCCAGGGAGAAATCCACCGGCCCGTCGGGCCCGAACGGCGGTGATCTGGGATGGTTCGGCGCCGGCCAGATGGTGCCGGAATTCGAAGCCGCCGTGACCGCCCTGGAACCGGGCGAGATCTCGGAGCCGGTCAAGACGCAGTTCGGCTGGCATGTCGTGATCCTGAACCAAAAACGCATCGCCGAGGCGCCGCCGCTTGACGAGGTGAAAGAGGAAATCACCGCGCAGTTGCAGCGCGCGGCGGTCGAGGCCAAGGTCGCCGAACTGACCGATGCCGCCGAGATCGAGCGCCCGGAAGTCGAAGGGCTGACGCCCGACATGCTTCTCGATCTCGACATGGTAAGGAACTGAGCCGTGGCCAAATCGCTGCCCGTCTCGCCGCTGGCGCCCGCGGGCTTTCCCGATCTTCCGGTCATCGGCGGAGTGAGGTTCGCCTCGGCCGCGGCCGGGGTGCGCTATGAAGGGCGCACCGACGTCATGCTCGCCCTCATGGATCCGGGAACGAGCGTCGCCGGCGTGTTCACCCGCTCGGCCACGCGGTCGGCGCCGGTGCTGGATTGCCAGGACAAGCTGGGCGGCGCGACGGATGCCGGCGCGGCGATCCTGGTCAATTCCGGCAATTCCAACGCCTTCACCGGCCATCACGGCCAGACTTCGGTAGAGGAGGTGACGAAAGCGGTCGCAAACGTCACCGGCGTGCCGGTCGAACGCGTCTTCACCGCCTCGACCGGGGTGATCGGCGAACCGCTGCGCCATGACCGCATTGTCGCGAAACTGGGCGATCTGAACGGCACGCTCGAACCCGGCGGGATCGAACGCGCGGCACGCGCGATCATGACCACCGACACCTTCGCCAAGGGTGCCGCCGCCCGGATCGAGGTTGACGGCAAGCCGGTATCCATCGCCGGCATCGCCAAGGGGTCGGGCATGATCGCGCCCGACATGGCGACGATGCTGGTCTATATCTTCACCGATGCGGCATACGATCAGGCGCCCTTGCAGTCGCTTCTGGCGGAACTGAGCGACCGGACCTTCAACTGCATCACCGTGGACAGCGACACCTCGACATCCGACAGCCTGATGCTGTGCGCAACCGGCGCGGCGGAGGTCGATGCCACCGACGATCCGGGGTTCGCGGATGCGCTGCACGGGGTGATGCTGGATCTGGCGCATCAGGTGGTGCGCGACGGCGAGGGTGCGACGAAATTCGTCGAAGTCCGGATCACCGGTGCCGCCAGCGACGCCGATGCGAGGATACACGGCCTTTCCATCGCCAATTCACCGCTGGTCAAGACCGCGATCGCGGGGGAAGATCCGAACTGGGGCCGCATCGTCATGGCGATCGGCAAGTCGGGCGCAGAGGCGGATCGCGACCGTCTGTCGATCCGCTTCGGCGACATCCTGGTCGCGGAACGCGGCTGGGTCAGCCCGGATTACCGCGAGGCCGACGCCGCCACCTACATGAAGGGCCAGAACCTCGTGATCTCGGTCGATCTGGGCCTTGGCGAGGGCACGGCGACAATCTGGACCTGCGACCTCACGCATGGATACATCCAGATCAACGCCGACTACAGATCGTGACCGGCGCGGCAGGGATGGCGGCGTTGAAGACCGTTCTGGTTTCGGCCGTCGCGCTGATCGACGTGGACGGGCGGGTGCTGCTGGCGCAGCGCCCGGAAGGCAAGCCGATGGCGGGCCTCTGGGAGTTTCCCGGCGGCAAGGTCGAACCCGGCGAAACGCCCGAGGCGGCGCTGATCCGCGAATTGCACGAGGAGCTGGGCATCGACACCTGGGCATCCTGTCTGGCGCCGCTGACCTTCGCCAGCCACGGCTATGACGATTTTCATCTGCTGATGCCGCTGTTCGCCTGCCGCAAATGGGAAGGCATGCCCCAGGCGCGCGAGGGCCAGGTGCTGAAATGGGTGCGGGCACGCGACCTGCGCGCCTATCCCATGCCGCCCGCCGACCTTCCGCTGATTCCGATTCTGCGGGATTGGCTATAGGTGCGAAACACTTCTCGATTGAGTGGATGACCTATTTGGTGTTTCGTTCTCAAGTTTCCTCTACATCTTGTGAAACAATACGCATTATTTATAGTGATTGATGCATTTGTGCATATTCTGTTAACACTTTTTTGTGTAGACTGAGTCCGTCTCGTTCTTTGGGGAGGATCTGACGTGCTTCGAACCATTACCGTGGGCAGTTGCGTTTCCATACAGGGAACCTATGTGCGCACCCTGCCGGACGGCCGCATCGTCGTCAGGGTCGGCAAGGATCTGTTCGAAGGGCGGCCCGTCAAGGTCGCCGCCTAAAAACACCACTCACGAAAACTGAAAAGGGGACAGCGACCATTGGCTGTCCCCCTCTTTTTTCGTTCGGCTGCCGGTCTTGTCCCCGTCAAAGCGTGCGTTCGATTTCCTCACGCTCGAAGATCTCGATCACGTCGCCTTCGCGGATGTCGTCGTAGTTCTCGAACGCCATGCCGCATTCCTGGCCCGACTGCACTTCCGCGACTTCGTCCTTGAAACGCTTCAGCGTCTTCAGCGTGCCTTCGTGGATCACCACGTTGTCGCGCAATAGCCGCACACCGGCCGAGCGGCGGGCGATACCTTCGGTGACAAGACAGCCGGCCACCTTGCCGACACCCGAGACCTTGAACACCTCGCGGATCTCGGCATAGCCGATGAATTTCTCGCGAACCTCGGCCGACAACAGGCCGCTGGCGGCCTTCTTGATGTCGTCCACCAGATCGTAGATCACCGAGTAATAGCGCAGTTCCACGCCCTTCTGGTTGGCGCTGTTGCGCGCGGGCGCGTTGGCGCGGACGTTGAAGCCCACGATCGGCGCGCCCGATGCCTCGGCAAGGCCCACATCGGTTTCGGTGATGGCACCGACACCGAAATGCAGCACGCGCACGCGCACCTCTTCGTTGCCGATCTTTTCCATGGCCTGAACGATGGCCTCGGCCGAACCCTGCACATCGGCCTTCAGCAGGATCGGCAGTTCGGCAACGGATTCATCTGCCTTGGCCTTGGCCAGCAGCTGATCGAGCGTCGTGGCCGCACCGGCGGCGGCGCGCTTGTCCTTGGCCGCACCGGCCCGGTACTCGGCGATCTCGCGCGCCTGGGCCTCGGTATCGACCACGTTCAGAACGTCGCCCGCCTCGGGCGTGCCGTTCAGGCCCAGCACCTCGACCGGAACCGACGGCCCGGCCTCCTTCACGCGTTCGCCCTTGTCGTTTTCCATGGCGCGCACGCGGCCCCATTGTTCGCCGACCACGAAAATGTCGCCCTGCCGCAAGGTGCCGGTCTGCACCAGGACGGTGGCCACCGGGCCGCGGCCGACATCGAGCTTGGCCTCGATCACCGCGCCCTGCGCCGCGCGGTCCGGGTTGGCCTTGAGTTCCAGAAGTTCGGCCTGCAGGGCGATCGCTTCCAGCAGATTGTCGAGCCCCTGGCCGGTGATGGCCGAGACCTCGACATCCTGCACGTCGCCCGACATCTCTTCCACGATCACTTCGTGCTGCAACAGATCGGTACGGACCTTGTTGGGGTCGGCCGCCGGGCGGTCGATCTTGTTGATCGCCACGATCATCGGCACACCGGCCGCCTTGGCGTGATTGATCGCCTCGACGGTCTGGGGCATCACGGCATCGTCGGCGGCGACCACCAGCACCACGATATCTGTGACCTGCGCACCGCGCGAGCGCATCGAGGTGAACGCGGCGTGGCCCGGCGTGTCGAGGAAGGTCAGAAGCTGGCCGTCATCGGTGTTGACCTGATAGGCACCGATATGCTGGGTGATGCCTCCGGCCTCGCCCGCGACGACCTTGGCGTTGCGGATCGCATCCAGCAGCGAGGTCTTGCCGTGGTCGACGTGGCCCATGACGGTAATCACCGGCGGGCGCGGCTTCAGATCGTCCGGCGCGTCCTCGACCTGGTCGATCACGTCCTCGACATCGGCGTCCGAGACACGCACCGCCTTGTGGCCGAATTCCTCGATGATCAGTTCGGCGGTATCGGCGTCGATGGCCTCGTTCTGCGTGACCATCATGCCCATGTTCATCAGGGCCTTGACCACGGCGGCGACGCGTTCGGCCATGCGGTTGGCCAGTTCCGACACCATGATGGTCTCGGGCAACTGAACCTCGCGGATCACCTTTTCGCGCTCGGCACTTCCGCCCATCGCCTTCTGGCGCGCGCGCTCCTGCTTGCGCTTCATCGCGGCCATGGATCGCTGGCGGCCGCCTTCGCCGCCGCTCAGCGCCTGATTCAACGTCAGCTTTCCCGACCGGCGACCATCGTCGCGGGCCTTGCCGCGACTGCCGCGATCGTCGCGTTCGCGATCGGACTTGCGCGGGCCCGGCGCCGCGGCCGGTTTGGGCGCAGGGCTGCGCGGCCCGGTCTCGGGCGCGGCGGGTTCGGCCGCGCGCTTGGCGGCTTCTTCCGCCTCGCGGCGCTGGCGTTCTTCCTCTTCGGCCTTGGCCTTCAGCGCCTCTTCGCGCTCGCGCTCCTCGCGTTCCTTGGCCTCGGCTTCCTCGCGGCGGCGCTCGCGGTCTTCGGCGCGCGCCTTTTCCTCGGCTTCGCGCTGCGCGGCCTCTTCGGCTTCGCGCGCCTTGGCCGCCTGAACGGCCTTCAGCCGGCGCTCCATCTCGGCATCGGAAATCCCGGCCGGGCGCCTGGCGGGATCGCCCGACGGCGTCTTGGCCGCACCGGCCGGCTTGGCGGCGCCCGGCTTGGGCACCACAACGCGCTTGCGCTTGGTTTCCACCACGACATTCTTGGTCCGCCCGTGGCTGAAACTCTGTTTCACGTTCCCCGAACGGGAACCTCCACGCAGACCCAAGGTCTTCTTGCCGTCACTATCGCTCATCAAGCTCTTTATCCTTCCAGGCGGCCCCCGCCGCCGTCCGTTTCGCGCAAGCCGCGCAGGCGTTGCGCTTCCTCTACAACACGTTTGCCGAGTCCACCAGAGGCGAGCGCCGCATGTATCACAGTTTGGCGGCCAAAGGCCATGCCCAGCTCATCCGCGCTCAACCATCCGACATACTTGCCGAAATGCGGCGTGCTCAGCTTGGACTTGCCGCGGCCCGACCCGTCGGCCGCCTGGATCAGCACCCAGGCCTCTTCGCGGTCAAGCCAGGCCTTCACCTTTTCGTAGCCGGCCACCGCCTCGCCCGACTTTCGCGCCAGGCTGATCAGTTCGACCACGCGACGGACGAGCAGCGCCTCGACCGTGTCGGTCAACCTATCTGGGATCGTGACCGGCCGTTTCAACCCGCGAGCGAAAAGCTTCTTGTCAACCGCCCGATCCAGCGCCGCCCGGTCGGCGGCGACATAGACACCGCGGCCGGGCAGCTTGCCCGGAATATCGGGCACCACGGCGCCATCGGGGCCGGCGACAAAGCGGATCAGCCCGTATTTCGGCCGAACCTCGCCGGTCGCGATGCATTTGCGCTCCGGCCCGTCCGTCCGGTCCTTCGAGGCGCCGCCGCGACTCATGGGCATCACCCGGGGCCTGCGGTCAGGCCCCGGCCTCCGCTTCGATCGCGCCGGATTCGTCGTCCTCTGCCTCGCTTGCCAGGTCGGCCGGATCGACCCAGCCCAGCAGGATGCGCGCATTCATGACCAGATGCTGCGCCTCTTCGAGCGACATGTCGAAGGGTTCGAGAAGACCGTCATCCTTGACGCGTTCGCCATCGACCGTGGTCCAGCCCCCGGCCAGTTCCCAGTCGGCGCAGGTGGCGAAATCTTCCAGCGTCTTCACACCGTCCCGGGCCAGCGCCTCGATCATCTGCGGGGTCAGCCCCTCGAACTCGATCAGGCTGTCCTCGGCGCCAAGGGCGCGCGCATTTTCAAGCGCCGCCCTGGCCTGCGCCTCGAGGTAATCGCGGGCCCGCGCCTGCAATTCCTGGGCCGTGTCCTCATCCACCCCGTCGATGACAAGCAGTTCGTCCTGTTCGACATAGGCGACCTCTTCGAGGTTGGTGAAGCCCTCGGAAACCAGAAGCTGGGCAAAGAACTCGTCCAGATCCAGGGTGTCCATGAACAGTTTGGTGCGTTCCTCGAACTCCTTCTGACGCCGGGCGCTTTCCTCTTCCTCGGTCATGATGTCGATATCAAGCCCTGTCAGCTGGCTGGCCAGGCGCACGTTCTGGCCGCGCCGGCCGATGGCAAGCGAAAGCTGCTCTTCGGGCACCACCACCTCGATGCGCTCGGCTTCCTCGTCCAGGACCACCTTGGTCACTTCCGCCGGCTGCAACGCGTTGACCAGGAAGGTCGGAAGATCCTCGCTCCACGGGATGATGTCGATCTTCTCGCCCTGCAACTCGTTCACCACGGCCTGCACACGGCTGCCGCGCATGCCGACGCAGGCGCCGACCGGGTCGATCGAGCCGTCATAGGAAATCACCGCGATCTTGGCGCGGCTGCCGGGGTCGCGGGCCACCGCCTTGATCTCGATGATGCCGTCGTAGATCTCGGGCACTTCCATCTTGAACAGTGCGGCCATGAATTCCGGCGCGGTGCGCGACAGGAAGATCTGCGGCCCGCGGACCTCGCGGCGCACGTCCTTGACATAGCAGCGGATGCGGTCGTTGGGGCGATAGCTTTCGCGGCCGATCTTATCGTTGCGGCGCAGGATCGCCTCGCCGGCGCCGACATCGACGATGACGTTGCCGTATTCCTCGCGCTTGACCAGCCCGTTGATGATGGTGCCGGCGCGGTCCTTGAATTCCTCGTACTGGCGGTCGCGTTCGGCCTCGCGGACCTTTTGCAGGATCACCTGCTTGGCCGACTGCGCCGCGATGCGGCCCATTTCCACCGGCGGCACCTCTTCGACGAAGGTGTCGCCGACCTTGGGATCGTCGAGATACTGGCGCGCCTGCTCCACGGTCATCTCGGCCTGGTAGTTCTCAAGTTCGTCGTCCTCGACCACGGTGCGCACGCGGGTGAACGTCGCCCGGCCGGTCTTGCGGTCGATGCTCACGCGAATGTCCATCTCGGCGCCATAGCGGCTCTTGGCGGCGCGGGCGAGGCTTTCTTCCATCGCCTCGATCACCAGACCGGGTTCGATCATCTTTTCGCGGGCCACGGCCTCGGCGGTTTGCAACAGCTCAAGCTGGTTTGCAGAGGTGATTGCCATCAGTTGTTCTCCTCGTCCGACCCTTCGGTCTCGATGATTTCGTCAAAACGGTCTTCGTTCAGCGCGCCCGCGGATTTCCGCTGGCGCAGCATTTCCTTGATCAGCTCGTCGGTCAGAACCAGCTTTGCCTCGCTCAGCCAGTCGAATTTCAGGCCGATCGTGCCTTCCTCGACATTGATCAGCACCTCGTCGCCGTCGATGCCCGCCAGTTCGCCCTTGAAGCGGCGCCTTCCGTCGATCGGCTCGGCGGTTTCCAGCTTGGCCTCATAGCCCTCGAACGCGTCGAAATCCTTGAGCCGCGTCAGCGGCCGGTCGATGCCGGGGCTGGACACTTCCAGCGTATAGGCGTCGAGAATCGGATCCTCGACATCCAGAACCGCGCTGACGGCGTTCGAGACGGCGGCGCATTCGTCCACCTCTATGCCGCCGTCGGGCCGGTCGGTCATGATCTGCAATATCGTGGACTTGCCCGACATAAGCCGCACGCGCACCAGTTCGAACCCGAGATCCTCGATCGCCGGGGTGATGATCTCGGCGATACGCCGGTCCATTGCGGATTTTGCAATCAGGTCGTTGCTCATGGTCGTTCGGGCATTCCGTGCGGGTCTTTTCGTGGCCTGACGTCCGCGCACAAAAAAACGGGCGCGCGGCCCGTCACATGTTTCCGGTGGAGCCTCGGGTTTGGACCCCGACGCACCGCTGTCGAGGGGGATATACGCAACGGGGGGCGAGTCTGCAAGGGGTTTGAACGCACCCGCCGTGTACGGGCCGGCTCAGCCCGGTTTGCGGGCCACCACGAACACCGCCCTGCCCTTGGCATGCGACCAGTGCTCGACAATCTCGAACCCGGCGCCGGTGATCGCGCCGATCAGCCTGTCCTCGGAAAGGAACATGACCCTGGGCAGCAGACCCAGCGCGCCGGCGACCTGGAATAGCGGCCGCGCCGCCCGCATCGTTCCCTCAAGACAGGCGGTCGAGGATACGAACACGCCACCCGGCCGCAGCAGGCCGAAGACCTCGGCGATGGCCGCGTCCCAATCCGGCAGCAGATGCAGGATGTTCAGGCCCAGAACCGCGTCATAGCTGTTTTCAGGCTCGCTCGGCCCGCCCAGTTCGCCAACCTCGAAGGTGACGTTGCCGATGCCCTGGTCGGCCGCCTTGGCGCGGGCGATGGCAATCATCCTGTCCGAATAGTCGATGGCGCGGATGCTGCGGACATGGGGCGCGTGCAGCAGGGCGGTCGATCCGGTGCCACAGCCGAATTCCAGCACCTCGGCCTGCGCGGACAGATACCGCCTTGTGCATTCCAGCTTGCGTTCATAGGCCGCCGGATCGGCGATCTTCTGGCGCGCATAGCGTTTCGCCAGGACGTTCCAGAATCCGCTTCCCCTGGCCATGGTCCCCCCGAAATCCCTGCCGGCCGCCTGCGTCAGGTCAAGAAGACGCGATCCACCACCGCTCGGCGATGCGGCCGTCATCCAGCGGCGCGCGCGCCCCGACGACACGCGGCACACCGACGCCGCGCCTTGCCGCCAGCGCCATGTTCTCGGCCGACGGATGATAGATGAAATCGCCGCGCCCGATCAGCCCGTCGCGCTGCGGCAGCACCGCCACATCGACGAACCCGTCGCGCAACGCCTCGGCGCGCACGGCCGCGTCGGGGATCGCCACGGCCTCAACGCTGTCGGCCCAGCCCGCGCGCCCGGCCCGGTAATGCGCCTCGACCCTGTGGCCCAGGAACTGCCGGTCGCCGCGGTACTGCCCGACCCGATAGGCGCCGGTTCCCAGCGCCTGATCGGCGCCATCGCCGCGCGTCACGATCATTTCGGGGCCGGCCAGCAGATAGGGCAGGTCGGGATTGCCCTGGCGCAGTCCGATCCGCAACCGCAGCGGCGCGTCGGCAACAAGCGTCATGCCGCCCGGAACCGGAAGATCGCGCGCACCCAGCGACGCCGCGACATCGGTCGCGTCCATTTCCCGCCCGTCGTGAAAGCGCACGCCCTCGCGCAGATCGAACACCCAGTCGCGCGCATCTGCGCTGCCGCTCCAGCGGGTGGCCAGTTCGCCGCGCAGCACGCCATCGGGGGCGACTTCGGTCAGGGTGTCGAACACCGCGCCGCGCATCACGGCATCGAGGCTGCCATCGCCCCTGGGCACCGCCAGCCGCAACCGCCCGCCCGGGCGCGGCGACGCCTCAAGCGATACACCGGTCGCCGCCAGCAGCGCGGCGGCGGCACCCGATGTGAACAGCGCGCGGCGGTCGATCCGCGTCATCCTTGCGCATCCTTTCTTGCCAGCGCGTTCATGACCCGCACCAGTTCGGCGCTGATGCCGGGTTCGGACAGGGCATGGCCGGCGTTGCGGATCATCTTCAGTTCGGCCGCCGGCCAAAGCTCGTTCAGCTTCCAGGCCGAGGCCGGCGGGCAGATCATATCATAACGTCCCTGCACGATGACCCCCGGAATGTGGGAAATCCGCCCCATATTGGCAAGGATCTGCCCGTCGAATTCCAGGAAACCCGCATTCATGAAATAGTGATTCTCGAGCCGCGCGAAGGCGCGGGCGTATTCGCCGGGGCCTTCGCCGGCATGGCCGCCCGAATGGATCGAGGCCAGCGCGTTTTCCCAACCCGACCACGCGCGGCCGTACCTGACCTCTTCGGCCATGTCGCCGCAAAACAGGCGCCGGTTGTAGGCGGCGATCAGGTCATGGCGTTCGTTTTCGGGAATCGGCGCGGCGAATCGCGCCCAGGTTTCCGGCCAGAACCGGCCCGCCCCGCCGCCATAGAACCAGTCCAGTTCGGCCCGGGTCATCAGGAACACGCCGCGCAGGATCAGATGGCGCACCCGGTCGGGATGGCTTTGCGCATAGACCAGCGCCAGCGTCGCCCCCCAGCTGCCGCCGAACACCATCCATGCGTCGATCCCAAGCAGACGGCGAATGCGCTCGATGTCGTCCACCAGATGCCATGTGGTATTGTTCTCGACAGCGGCATGCGGGCGCGAGCGCCCACAGCCGCGCTGATCGAACAGAATCACCCGATAGAGGCCAGGATCGAAATAGCGGCGCATGGCCGGACTGCACCCGCCGCCCGGACCGCCATGCAGCACGACCACCGGAATGCCGTGCGGATTGCCGCATTGTTCGACATAGATGCGGTGGCCCTGCCCGACATCGACCATCCGCTGGTCATAGGGGTCGGCCGGCGGATGAAGATACTGCACTGCGCGCTTTTGGTCGGGGTGCTTGTCCATTACTGACCCTATATAGACTGCCTGAAATAAAAGATCGAACGGAGACCCGAATGCAAGCACCTCAATCCACCGTGGATCCCGCCGAGATCGCCAAGTTCGAGGCGATGGCCGCCGAGTGGTGGGATCCCCACGGAAAGTTCAAGCCCTTGCATATGCTCAATCCCTGCCGTCTGGACTATATCGCCGCCCAGATCGCGGGGCAGTTCGACCGCGACCTTTCCGCCCCGTCGCCCTTTGCCGGCCTGCGACTATTGGACATAGGCTGCGGCGGCGGATTGCTGTGCGAGCCGATGGCGCGGCTGGGCGCCGAGGTGGTCGGCGCCGATGCCGCCGAAGGCAACCTGCATGTCGCACGCATCCACGCGGAACAGTCGGGGCTGACGATCGACTATCGCCACACCACCGCCGAGGCGCTGGCCGAAGCCGGCGAACGCTTCGATGCGGTGCTGAACATGGAAGTGATCGAACATGTCGCCGATCCGGCGGCCTATCTTGCGGCCTGCCGCCGCCTTCTCAAGCCCGGTGGGCTGCACATCTGTTCGACCATCAACCGCAACCCGAAGTCCTTTGCGACGGCCATCGTCGGGGCGGAACTCGTCATGCGCTGGCTGCCGCGGGGCACGCATGACTGGTCGAAATTCATCACGCCGGACGAACTTTATGCGCTGCTGCGCGAGGCGGGGCTGCAACCGGTCGACCGCAAGGGGTTCGTGTTCAACCCGCTGAGCTGGCAATGGCGCCTGTCCGACCGCGACCTGAGCGTCAACTACGTCACCGCCAGCACCGCGCCCGCGGCCTGACCGTTCAGCCGCCCCGCTCCAGGCGGATGCGCAGATCGCGCAGCACCGGCAGAACCGAGCGGACCCGCTCGCCGCCCAGTTCGGCGACGACCTGATTGATGACCGGCGCGATGGCGGCGATCGCATGGTCGCGCGCCCGGCGGCCGGCCGGGCTGATCGCCACCATCTTGCGGCGGGCATCGTCCCAGTCGGGTCTGATATGCACATATCCCGCCCATTCCAGCCTGTTCAGCGTGTTGGTCATCGCGCCGCGGGTGACGTGGAACGTGTCGGCCAGCTGCGCGGGCGTGCGTTCATCGGCGACGAACGCGAGATGGTTGAGCACCGAGAAATGCGAGATTTCCATGCCTTTGGGCAGGATTCGGCTCAGCCGGTTGCGCAGCAACTGGTCGGCGGTCAGAATCTCGCTGAACAGCGTGACCGCAAGGGCATTGGTTTCCTCGCTCATAGGCTCAGGGGCCGTCGAAGGGGCGGACATGGCTTAGCGAGGGAACCCTGCGCCGCGCCTCGTCCACCATGTTCAGGTCCATGTCGAAGACATGAATCCCCGGATCGGTGCCGCCATCCACCAGCACCTCGCCCCAGGGCGAAACGGCCATGCTGTGCCCATGCGTGCGGCGCGGGCGGCCGCGTGTGGCCGCATGTTCGCCGGTCTGGGCCGGGGCCAGCACGAAACAGCCGGTTTCGATCGCCCGCGCCCGCAGCAGCGGCCGCCAATGCGCCGCCCCCGTCACCGGCGAGAACGCCGCCGGCACCGTCAGTATCCGCGCGCCCGCCCGGGCCAGCGCCTGATAGAGATGGGGAAACCTGATGTCGTAACACACGCTGAGGCCAAGCCTGCCGAAGGGCGTTTCGGCCACCACCGCCCGCGAACCGGGGCGGAAGCCCTCCGATTCGCGATAGGTCTCTTCGGGCGTCACCTGCACGTCGAACATGTGGATCTTGTCATAGCGGGCGCGGATGCCGCCATCCGGCCCGATCAGGAACGACCGGTTGGCAAAGCGCCCGTCGGCGTCGTCGGTTTTCAGCGCCAGAGAGCCGATCAGGAGCCACACCTTCAGTTCCCCCGCCAGCGCGCGCAGGCCGGCCAGCGCCGGGTCGTCGGCCTCGGAATGCAGCACGGTCTCCTGTCTGGTGCGGCTGGCCGACACGCAGTTCGTGACCTCGGGCGTCAGGACGAACCCGGCGCCGCGTTCGGCGGCCTGCGCCACCAAGCGGCGGGCCTGTTCGAGGTTGGCGGCCGGATCGTCGCCCGAACACATCTGGATCAGCGCCGTCCGCATCACGAGGCCAGAAGCGCGTCGAGCTTGCCGTCGTCCTCGAGCTCGAACAGGTCGTCGCAGCCACCGACATGGATGCCGCCGATGAAGATCTGGGGCACCGTGCGGCGGCCTCCGGCGCGCTGGATCATCTCGGGCTTGCGATCGGGATGGGCGAGAACGTCGATCTCGTCAAAGCCGATGCCCTTCTTCGTCAGCAGCCGCTTGGCGGCGTGACAGAAGCCGCACATCGGCGAGGTGTAGATTTCAACCGGTTTCATTCCGCATTCCCCTGACGTTGGTGCCCTTGTCGGGGATTTAGGCATTCTTTGCAACGCGCGCCAGTGTCAGAACGTGGACCTCTGCGGCGCCGCCCTGGTGGCATGCGTTCGCACAGGCGGCCATGGTCGCCCCCGATGTCATCACGTCATCGACCAGAATCACGCCCCTCCCGGCAAGCCGGTGACGCCGCCGCGGATGGGCGCGAATCGCATCGCGCAGCATCTCGAACCGTTCGCCGGCGGTTTTGCCCTCCAGCGGTGCCGTGCGGCGCGTTCGGATCAGCAGGTCGGGGCACAGCGCCAGCCCGGTCTGGCGCGCGAGCGCGCGGGCCAGCAACGCCGACTGGTTGTAGCGCCGTTTCAGCAGGCGCGACCAGTGCAGCGGCACCGGCGCGATCAGCAGCCCGTCGCGCAGGAACGGGCGCGCCGCGCGGGCCAGCCACAACCCGGCCGGGCGGGCGATCTCGGGCCGGTCGCCGTGTTTCAGCGCCAGCACCAGATCGCGCGCCCGGTCGCGGTAGAGCAGCGCCGCCCGGCCCTCGGCCCAGGGCCGTGGCGCCGCCATGCAGTCGTCGCATTCCAGACGATAGCCGTCCGGCTCTCCCGGCAGCGGTACGCCGCAGCTTTCGCAGACCGTACCGCCGATGAAGGGCGTGTCGCGCCAGCACGGCCCGCACAGGCCGAAATCGTTCTGCACCATGCTGCCGCATCCCAGGCAGCGCGGCGGATAGAGAAGTTCGACAGCCGTTTGAATCCTTGCCCGCATGGCCCTAGTTTGCCCGCATGATGGAAACACCACTCCTGTTCGACCGCGCGGCGCTGGGCGCCCATCGCGCCCGCGCCAGCCATGACGCCCTGTTCCTGCATCGCGCCGCGTGCGACGAGGTGCAGGATCGGCTTTCGATGGTTAACAGGACGTTTACCGCGCCCGCCGTGGTGACGCCCTTCGCCGATTTCTGGGCGGCGGAATTTCCCGGCGCGCGAATCGCGGCCGACAGCGAAATCCTCGACCTCGCGCCGGAAGGTTTCGACCTGGTGGTGCATGCAATGGCGCTGCACTGGGCCAACGATCCGGTGGGTCAGCTGATCCAGTGCCGCCGGGCGTTGCGGCCCGACGGGCTGTTGCTGGCGGTCCTGCCGGGCGGGCAGACCCTGCGGGAACTGCGCGCGGTTCTGGGCCAGGCCGAAATAGCCGTGAGCGGCGGCCTGTCGCCGCGCATCGCGCCCATGGCCGAGATTCGCGACCTCGGCCAGCTGCTCCAGCGGGCGGGCCTGGCGCTGCCGGTGGCCGACGCCGTGGACCTGACCGCCGAATACCGCGACCTGCGCCACCTGATGCATGATTTGCGCGCGATGGGCGAAACCAACGCGCTTGCGGCGCGCCTGCGCCACCCGACGCGGCGCGCGGTGTTCGACGCCGCCGAAACCCTCTACCGCGACCATTTCGCCACCCCCGAGGGCCGGCTGCCGGCGACGTTCGAACTGGTCTGCCTGACCGGATGGGCACCTGCCGACAGCCAGCCCAAACCGTTGCGCCCCGGTTCCGCCAAGGCAAGGCTGGCCGATGCGTTGCGCACCACCGAAACCGGATTGCCCGATTGACGCCCCCGCCCGACCGGTTATCCCGGCCCGGACAGCATGCCCACAGGACAACGCAGATGCCAGATATCCCCCGCCGACCGGATCACGCCCCCGACACGCACCCCGCCATCGCCGCGGAAAGGACGGGTGTGCTGCTGGCCAATCTCGGCACGCCCGACAGCTATGATTACTGGCCGATGCGGCGCTATCTGAACGAGTTCCTGTCGGACAGACGCGTCATCGACTACCCGGCGTGGAAATGGCAGCCGCTGTTGCAGGCCGTCATCCTGACCAAACGGCCGTTTTCCAGCGGCGCCGCCTACAAGTCGATCTGGAACGAGGAAACCGGAGAAAGCCCGCTGCTGACCATCACCAGGGCGCAGACCGAAAAACTGGCCGCGCATCTGGCCGGCCGCTACGGCGACCGGGTGATGGTCGATTTCTGCATGCGCTACGGCAACCCCTCGACGAAAACGAAGGTTCGCGCGATGGTCGAGGCCGGGTGCCGGAGAATCCTGTTCTTTCCGCTCTATCCGCAATATGCGGGCGCCACCACGGCGACGGCCAACGACCAGTTCTTTCGGGCGCTGATGGAGGAGACATGGCAGCCGGCCAGCCGAACGGTGCCCGCCTATTTCGACCAGCCATCCTATATCGACGCGCTGGCGCAGTCGATCGAACGCGCCTATGCGGCGGCCGAGACCCGGCCCGACATCCTGGTGTGTTCCTATCACGGGATGCCCGAACGCTACCTGGCCCAGGGCGACCCGTACCATTGCCAATGCGCGAGGACCACGCGACTGCTGCGCGAACGTCTGGGCTGGGAGGACAGCGCGATCACGACAACCTTCCAGTCGCGGTTCGGCCCCGAGGAATGGCTGAAGCCCTACACGGTCGAAGAAGTCGCGCGCCTGGCGAAATCGGGCAAAGGGCGCATCGCCGTCTGTGCCCCGGCGTTTTCCGCCGACTGCATTGAAACGCTGGAAGAGATCAACCAGGAGATCCGCGACAGCTTTCTTGGCGCGGGCGGTGAGAGTTTCACCTACATCCCCTGTCTCAACGACGACGACGCGCATATCGCGGCGCTGGGCGATGTCGTGGCGCAAAATCTGGCCGGCTGGCTCGAATAGGCCGCCTGCCGCAACCGGCGCCCATGGGCACGGTTCGGGAAACGGAATTCGAGACATGAAAAAGGCGGCAGGTATCGCCTGCCGCCCTTTCCGGTCTGTGGTCGCGTGCCGATCAGTTGGCGGCGACAGCTGCGCCGACCAGCACCAGCAGGATCAGCGGCAGAACCCAGCCGCTGGACGAGCCGGATGCTTCTTCCACGATCACCGGCGCTTCGACGATCGGCTCAGCCAGGCTGCCTGCGGTTGCGGACGACGCGGCGGCGGCCAGGGCAGCAGCGAGAACGAGTTTCTTCATGTTAACCTCCAGAATTCGCACGATTCAAACAAGAGAACCGTACTCCCAAGACTTACCTCGTGGTTTTTTCTAAGCAGCAATGCGGGTAGAATGCAAATGCTGTTTGCGTATTTTCGGACTCGCTGCCTCGCGATGTCGTCAAATAAGCAACACTTGCGTTCCCACCCTCGCCATGCCGAACAGTTCCTGGATATGCTGGTTGTAAAGGCCGATGCACCCGTTCGAGGACCGGCGGCCGATCTTGCGCGTGTCGTGGGTGCCGTGGATGCGGTAATATTGCCAGCTCAGGTACAATGCGTGCGTGCCAAGCGGATTGTCCGGACCCGGGGGAATATAACTGGGCCATTCGGGATTGCGCTTTTTCATCGACGGCGTCGGGCTCCAGCTCGGGCCTTCGACTTTGCGGATCACGCTGGTCCGGCCGCGGCGCGTCAACTCGTCGGTCAGCGGCACGCTGCACGGGTAAAGCTTGTAGACCGACTGATCCGCGGACCAGTAGTGCAGCGCCCGCGAGACGGTATCGACCAGAATCGCGCCGCCATTCAGATTGCTGAAATAGGGGCGCCAGTCGATGGAACGGAAACTCGATATGTTGTGGCGCACCGCAGGTTCGGCCGCCGGCGGCGGGCGCAACGGGTCATATTCCTGCTCTTCGTCTTCGGCGGCGATGGCGGGCAGACCGACCAGGGCGGCGCTGCCTGCGAGGAAACCACGCCGCGTGGGTGAGTGAAACGCGTTCTTCTTCATGACTAGCCAATCCGGGGTTCAATGATGCTTCAGCCTGGCACAATATATGTTCACAAAGCCGCGGCCGCAAATCAAACACGCATTACGAATATGCCCATGCGATTTGCGCATTTGCACCGTTTGCGCTAGCAGGTTAATCCGTTGGCCAACAAAGGATACCGGGTGGATCATGTTTCGCGTCATTTCCATTGTACTGTCGTGCCTTGTGCTGCTGGCGGCCTGTACCGAGCCTTACGACGCCCAGCGCGTCGGCTCTGACGGCAAACCCTTGCCGAAGGTTTACCGCATCCGCGGCGGCGACAAGGCCAAGGTGCAGTACCGCATACTCGATTCGGTCAACGCGCTGCGCGCGGCGTCCGGCGCCGGAGAGGTGCAGCTCAACCCTCAGCTGACCGCGGCGGCCGAGACCCATTCGCGCGACATGTCGGCACAGAACCGGCCCTGGCATTTCGGATCGGACGGATCGTCGCCGATCGACCGGGTGCAGCGCGCCGGTTATGGCGGCACGATGCTGGGCGAAAACATCTCGGAAACCTACGAAACCGAACTGGAGACCCTGGCCGCGTGGATGGAAGAACCGGGTTCGCGGTCGGTGATTCTGGACCGGCGGGCAACCAACATGGGTTTCGCCTGGTATCAGGAAAACAACGGCAAGCTCTGGTGGACGCTGCTGATGGGCGGCTGACGTCCGCCGTTCATGCCCGGATCGTGATGGGCGTACCCAGCCGGACCATGGCGTAGATCTGTTCGATCTCGCGGTTCTTCACCGCGATGCAGCCTGCCGTCCAGTCCCGGCCCTTCTTTCGCTTGGTGCCCTTGTTGGGCTGGCCGTGAATGAAGATGTCCCCGCCCGGCTCCTGGCCCATGGCCCTGGCCACGGCGATATCCTGTTCGTTGGGATAGGAAATGCCGACCGACAGGTGAAAGTCGCTGTTGGGGTTGCGCCGGTCGATGACGTAGGTGCCTTCGGGCGTGCGCCCGTCGCCCCGGACCTTCTTGGCGCCCGTCGGCGCAAAGCCCAGATCGAAGCGGTAGGATTCGAGAATGTCCTGATCGTTCAGCAGGAACATGCTCCGCGCGCCCTTGTTGACCACGATCGAGGTCACGGGCGGCCCGTTATAGGTTCTGAACTTGCTGCTGCACCCCGGAACCGCCAGCGTCGCCAGCAGGCCCAGCCCGAATGTCCGCCTTTGCATGAGTCCCTGTCTTTCCTGTCGCCTCGTGCCCCTGATACCCCGCTCGCAGCGGGGTTGCCAAATCAATTCTTGTCAGAAGGTGTTTCGGTCAGCGACTGCAACTGCCGTTCGATTCCTTCCAGGCGTCCGAGAACCTCGTCGCGGTAGCTGCCGGTCTTGGCCTCGTCCTCGGCATGGTGCGCATCCTGCATCGAATTGACGATCAGGCCGACCAGCAGGTTCACCACCGCGAAGGTCGTGACCATGATGAAGGGCACGAAGAACACCCAGGCATAGGGATAGACGGCCATGACCGGGCGCACGATGCCCATCGACCAGCTTTCCAGGGTCATGATCTGGAACAGCGAATAGGCCGACCGCGGCAGGCTGCCGAACCAGTCGGGAAAGGACGCGCCGAACAGCTTGGTCGCCATCACCGCGCCGATATAGAAGACGATCGCCATCAGCAGGAACACGCTGCCCATGCCCGGCAGGGCGGTGATGAACCCCTCGACCACCCGGCGCAGCCGCGGCGCCACCGACACCACGCGCAACACCCGCAGGATGCGCAGGGCGCGCAGCACCGACAGCCCGTGCGCCGCCGGAACCAGAGCGACGGCGACGATGACGAAATCGAAGAGATTCCAGCCGTTGCGGAAGAAGTTCCCGCGCCAGGCAAACAGCTTGAGCGCGATCTCGACCACGAACACGCCCAGACAGGCCATGTCCAGCGCCAGGATCAGCGCCCCGGCGGCCTCCATCAGCCGGTCCGAGGTCTCCATCCCCAGGATGACCGCGTTGAACAGGATCACGCCGGTGATGAAGCGGGTGAAATCCGGCCGCTCGACAAGGGCTCTCGCACGGGCGCGCAGGGTCGGGGCGTTGGGGCTCGAATCGCTCATGACGTTTTATTGCGGCAAGGCGGGCGCGGCGGCAAGTTGGTCATGCCCCGGCCCCAAGCGGGGGCCGGGCCGGTGGCGGCGGCTTGCCCCGGGCCGGCCGGGCAGGAACCACACCGGCCGATGCAGACGCCCGGGTGCCGCGCTATTCCGCCGCGTCCGCATCCAGGAACCCGCCCGACTGGCGCGCCCAGAACCGCGCGTAAAGGCCGCCGCGCGCCAGCAGGTCGGCGTGGCTGCCCTGTTCGACGATGCGGCCCCGGTCCATGACCAGGATGCGGTCCATCTGCGCGATGGTGGACAGGCGGTGCGCGATCGCGATCACCGTCTTGCCCTGCATCATGCCGTAAAGCGTATCCTGAATGGCGGCCTCGACCTCGCTGTCCAGCGCGCTGGTCGCCTCGTCCAGCAGCAGGATCGGGGCATCCTTCAGGATCACCCGCGCCAGCGTCACCCGCTGGCGCTGCCCTCCCGACAGCTTGACCCCGCGTTCGCCGACATGCGCGTCATAGCCGTGCCGGCCCTGCGGGTCGGTCAGATCGAGGATGAATTCGTGCGCCTCGGCCTGCCTGGCGGCGGCGATCATTTCGTCCTCGCCGGCATCGGGGCGGCCGTAAAGGATGTTGTCGCGCACCGACCTGTGCAACAGCGAACTGTCCTGCTGCACCATGCCGATATGGCCGCGCAGGCTGTCCTGCCGCACCTCCGATATGTCCTGCCCGTCGATCAGGATCTGCCCGGCCTCGGCGTCGTAGAACCGCAAGAGCAGCTTGATCAGGGTCGATTTGCCCGCCCCCGACCGGCCGATCAGGCCAACCTTCTGCCCCGGCT
Source organism: Paracoccaceae bacterium (assembly GCA_020441385.1). Taxonomy (GTDB): domain Bacteria; phylum Pseudomonadota; class Alphaproteobacteria; order Rhodobacterales; family Rhodobacteraceae; genus JAGRMG01. The sequence goes on along the minus strand of JAGRMG010000243.1, from coordinate 66,394 downwards.
CGATGGTCAGGTCGATGCGGTCCAGCCCGCCGGCGCCGCGCCCGTAGTGGTGGGACAGGCCGCGCAGCTCGATCTTGCCCTCGCGCAGCGCCAGAGGTCTGGCGGCGGCGGCATCCACGAGGTCGATGGGCTGGGCGATGGTCTCCATCCCCTCGGCCACGACACCGAGCTGGCGGAAGAACGTGGTCAGCGCCCACATGATCCATCCGGTCATGGCGTTCAGCCGCAATGTCAGCGCCGTCGCCGCCGCCACCACGCCGACGGATGCCTGCCCCTGCATCCACAAGGCGATCGCCCAGCCCACGACGCCGACGATCAGCAGCCCGTTCAGCGAAACCAGAACCACGTCCATCAGCGTGAAGATGCGCATTTCCGCCTGGAAGGTCTCGCGCGACCTCTCGATGGCCTCGCGGGCATAATCCAGTTCCTGTTCGTGATGGGCGAACATCTTGACCGAATGGATGTTGGTATAGCTGTCCACCACCCGCCCCGTGATCGCCGAACGCGCATCCGAGGCCGCCTTGGATGCCGGCCCGACGCGGGCCACGGTCCAGCGGATCAGCACCACATAGAGCGCAAACCAGATCGCCAGCGGTATCAGCAGCCGCGCATCGGACGCCATCAGCAGCACCGCGGCGCCGATCAGGTAGGCCAGCGCGAAGGAAATGGCGTCGAAGACCTGAAACACCACCTCGCCCGCGGCGGGCGGGGTCTGCATGATTCGGTTGGCGATGCGCCCGGCGAAATCGTTCTCGAACCAGCCGACCGACTGGCGCAGCACATGCTTGTGCGCACGCCACCGGATCAGGGTTCCGAAATTCGGAAGGATGGCGTTGTTCAGAAGCATCACGTCGACGACATGCAGCAGGGGCCGCAGCAGCAGGATGAACAGCGCCACCGCGATCAGTTCGATGCCGTATTGCGACCAGACCCGCGCCGGGTCGTCGCGGCCCAGGATGTCCACCACCCGGCCCATGTAGAAGATCAGCCAGACCTCGACCGCCGCCACCAGCACCGACAGCAGGCCGGCCCAGACGAACACCCGTGCGAACGGGCGCGCATAGCCCATCATGAACGGCCAAAGCCGCGTGGGCGGGCGGTCCTCCTCGGGGTAATCCACATAGGGATTGACCAGATTTTCGAAGTATCTGAACAAGATTCGCACCAACTTGCGGGGGTACAGCGGCCGCCCCGGTATAGGCCGCAAACCTGCGGCGGAACAGCCGGTTCAGACCCGTTTCAGCAACTCTGCGCCGGTCAGGGCGAAATCCGAGGCGATCCAGTCGCGTTCCAGCCGGCTCAGCGCCGCGCCCAGCGCCGCCCCCTGCAAGCGCGGCATCAGGTCGGCGGGGTCGACCGGAAAGACCGCCCGCGCGCCCCGCTCGGCGGCTGCCATCGCGCCTGTGTCCCAGGGCGCGCCCAGCATCGCGGCGCGCAGCAGCAGCACGTCGCGCGCACGCGCGGCGCCCAGCCGGAAGCCCAGTTCGCCCGGCCCGGCGGTGTTGCCCGCCGCGTCCCGCATCTCATCCAGCGCGCGCGCCTGCGCCCGGCTCAGCCGCAGTGCCTCGGCCATGTCGACCCCGCCAAGACAGGCCAGGCGGCGCAGCGGATCGGGGGCCGCGCCGGCCTGCCCCTCAAGGTGCACAAGGGGGCCAAGCAGCCGGTCGTCGGCGCCCGGCAACACCTTGCCCAGCGCCCCCGTCGAACGCATCGCCGCCACGGATGGCGCCGGATCGGGGGCCGCGAGCAGCTTGAGCATTTCAGCCCCGATGCGTTCGCGCGACAACGCCGCAAGCCCGTCCAGGTTCGCGGCGATGGCGCCAAGCGCGTCGGGGTCGAAACCGGCCTCCGGGTCGCCATACCAGGCGTGGAACCGGAAATAGCGCAGGGATCGCAGATAATCCTCCCGGATGCGGTCGGTGGCATCGCGGATGAAGCGCACCCGGCGGGCGCGCATGTCCGGCAGTCCGCCCAGCGGGTCCAGCACCGTGCCATCGGGCCGGGCATAAAGCGCGTTCATGGTGAAATCGCGGCGCGCGGCGTCGTCCTCGATGCGCTCGGCAAAGGCGATCACGGCACGGCGGCCGTCGGTCCGGACATCGCGGCGAAAGGTCGTGACCTCGTGCGCGATGCCCCGGTTCACCAGCGTCACCGTGCCATGCGCGATTCCCGTCGGCACCGCCCTGATATTCGCGGCGCGGGCCAGTTCGATCACCCGCTCGGGGCGCGCGTCGGTGGCAATGTCGATATCGCTGACCGCCACGCCCAGCAGCGCGTTGCGCACGCAGCCGCCGACGAACAGCGCCCGCGCGCCGCCCGCCTCGAGCGCGGCACAGACCGCCTGGGTCGCGGGTTCGGTCAGCCAGGCATCGGTGATCCTGGGGGTCATGGGCGCATCCGCGCGGCAAGGGCGCGCAACATGCGCGCGGTCGCGCCCCAGATATAGTAGGGGCCGAAGGGCACCGTGAAGTAGAACCGCCGCTGCCCCGCCCAGTAGCGCGATTCGACGATATAGTTCGCCGGATCGGTGACATGGGCAAGCGGCACCGTGAACACCTCGGCCACTTCGCCCGGTTCCGGCACCGGAACGAAGGCATCGCGGATCACCGCGACCACCGGCGTTACCCGGAACCCGGTCACGGTTTCATGGTCGGGCATATGGCCCAGCACCTCGGCCATGCCCTCGGGCAACCCGATCTCCTCGCGCGCCTCGCGCAGCGCGGCGGCAACGACATCGGCATCGCCCTCGTCCTGCTTGCCGCCGGGAAAGGCGATCTGGCCGGGGTGATGTTTCAGCGCCGATGACCGCTTGGTCAGGATCAGCCGCGGCTGGCCGCCCGCCAGCGCCACCGGCACCAGCACGCCGGCCGGCCGCAGCACCCGCCCGGCTGGCAGCGCGGTATCGGGGTTGAGATCGAAATCGGACGACGACGCCCCCGGCCGCGCCAGCGCGGCGCGCAGCATCGCCGCGGTGTCAGTCACCTTCGCCCTGCCCGGCCTCGAATCCCAGCGTGGCAGGGTCGAGATCGTAATGCGCGCCGCAGAACTGGCAATCGGCGGTGACGCGGCCCTCGTCCGTCGTCATCGTCGCAATGTCGCGCGCGGAATAGATCGACAGGCTCCGGCGCACCCGGTCTTCCGAACAGGTGCAGCCGAACCGCACCGGCTGGGCATCGAACACGCGCGGGGCCTCCTCGTGAAACAGCCGCACCAGAAGGTCGGTCGGCGGCACCACCGGGCCGATCAGTTCCATGTCCTCGACGGTGTCCAGCAGCAGGTTCACCCGATTCCAGTTCTCGCCTTCCTCGCCATCCACCAGATCGGTGGCGGTCAGGATGTCGCCGGTTCCCGGGCCCGAAGCGGCGGGCGAAGACGCCTTGGGCAGTTGCTGCAACATGACGCCGCCCGCGCGCCAGCGCTCGGCCACGCCCGGTTCGGCGGACTTTCCGAAGCTCAGCGAAAACCGCGTCGGCAGCTGTTCGGATTGCGCGAAATAGGCTTCGGCGCAGGCCGACAGCGACGCCCCGGTCAGGGGCGTTATGCCCTGATAGGGCGCCATGTCGCGGCCCTGGTCGATCAGGATGGCGAAATAGCCCGTGCCGATCTGGTCGAACGGCCTGCCCGGGCCCAGCCGGTCGCGGTCGAAACCGGCATAGGCGCGGATGCGGGCCGGTTCGCCCGCCTCGCCGGGCGCGAAATAGTCGGTGGCGATCATGCGCACCGGGCCGTTGGACTGCACCTGAAGCGACAGCTTCCAGCGCAGCTTGACGGTCTGGCCGATCAGCGCGGTCAGCAGCGCCATTTCCGCAACCAGCGCCTCGACCTGCGCGGGATAGTCGTGCTGTTTCAGGATGCCGTCGAGAACGCCGTCCAGACGCGCCACCCGGCCCCGGGTTCCAGGTGCGTCAAGCTGGAAGGGCAGGACCGTATCGTCCCACGCGATTTTCGATCCGAACGTCATGGGGTTTCCTTGTTCGCCGCCTGTTGGCATACCGCGCTATATAGGCGCAAGGGGTGGCGATGAAAGGGCGAAGAGCATGATCCGGCGCTTTGGCGACGCGCCCGAACCGGGCCGGCGCTATGTTCTGCGGCGCGGTGTCTACGCGGTGTTGCCGCTGGGCGGCGATCTGCTGCTGACGCTACAGTCGCAGCCCCATCCCGACCTGCAATTGCCCGGCGGCGGCATCGACCCCGGCGAATCGCCCATCGCCGCGCTGCACCGCGAGGTGATCGAGGAAACCGGCTGGCGCATCGCCGATCCGCGCCGCATCGGTGCCTTTCGCCGCTTTGCCTACATGCCCGAATACGACCTGTGGGCCGAAAAGATCTGCCTTGTCTATCTCGCGCGGCCGGTGCGAAGGCTGGGCGATCCGACCGAACCGTTTCACCGCGCGGCCATCATGCCGGCCGCTCGTGCCGCCCGCGCGTTGGGCAATGCCGGCGATCGTCACTTCGCTTCCCGTTTTGCGCGGGCGCTCAGACGCCGCCATATTCCAGAAGGATCGCCGACAGGTCGTCATCGAGACCTTGGCCCTGCGGCATCGCCCCCGTCAGTTCCGTGAACACATCGTCCAGAAGTTCGCCGCCCGTGCGGTGCGGCAGGCGGTTCCGGATCAGTTCAAGCAGGCCCTCGGGCTCCAGCATGCGGCCGTCCTTCGTGCGGCATTCGGTAAACCCGTCGGAGTAGAGCAGCAGCCTGTCGCCGGGAAACAGCCGCGTCTCGAACCGGTCGCAGGAGAGGTGCGGCAGCAGCCCGATCGGCATGCCGCCATCGCCGATGAATTCGGCGGTCCCGTCGGCGCGCAGGATCAGCGGGTGGGGGTGGCCGCACTGCACCATCGCGACCCTGCCGGTGTAAAGATCGGCGGTGGCGTAAACCATCGTGAAATATTCGTCGATTCCCGTATTGGTCATCAGCCGCGCGTTCAGGGTTTCGGCGACATCGCCGGGCGGGCGCAGACCGTAGAATTCGTACTGGCGCGATTCCATCGCGATGTTCTGGTCGAAATGCGTGCTCGACAGATAGCCCGCCAGCCGCGCCGTCATCAGCGCCGAGGTGATGCCATGGCCCGACACGTCGATACTGTAGAACCCGACCCGGTTCAGGCCCGGCGAGAACAGCCCGACCAGGTCGCCGCCGATATGGCCGCAGGGCTTCAGCAGCAGGCTGAAGCGGGATGCGCCGAAGCTGCGGGAAAATTCCGGCACCAGCGATTCCTGTATCTTCCTGGCCTGCACGAGATCCTGGTCGATCCGGGCATGAACGGCCTGCAACTCGGCCAGCGTGTCCGAGATCACGCGGTTCTTGCGGGACAGTTCGCGCTGCATCTCGATGATGCGCGCCCCGGCGGCGATGCGAGCGCGCAATTCATGGGGGTTGACGGGTTTGGTCAGGAAATCGTCGGCCCCCGCATCCAGCCCCTGCGCGATCTCGCATTTTTCGGATTTCGAGGTGAGCAGGATGAAATAGCCGTAACCCTCGGCCGGCAGATCGCGGAAGGCACGGCAGAATTCCAGCCCCGACATGCCCGGCATCATCCAGTCGCTGAGAATCAGATCGGGCTGCGCGGTCGCGCAAAGCTCCAGCGCGCGGGCGCCGCAATCGGCCTCCAGCACCTCGAAGCCCCAGCGGGCCAGCGACGCGGCCAGGATCCGGCGTTGAAGGCGGCTGTCATCGACCACGAGAACGCGGCGGATCGGCCCGCCATCCAGGCCGGGCCGGGCTTGAACCTGACCGCGGATAGACACTTCGAACTCCTTCAACCAATGGCCGGACCTGCCGACCGCGCCACCATCGCGCGCATTCGTTACCGGGCTGTAAATCCTAAAGTTCTTTGTATCCGCCGGCCCCGGCTTAACCGCCTGTTCATGCCATCGGGGCTAGTGAGACGGCGGTGCGGGGCGTGTTTGCTGGGGGTGTGTCATGATACTCTGGTCACGCGTGAACGAATTGCGAGACGAGGTCGGGGCCGAGGACTTCGACGAGGTGGTCGAACTGTTCATGGAAGAGGTTGGCGATGCCATCGAACACCTGCGATCCGATGCTGGCGGCGATCTCGAACAGGCATTGCATTTCCTCAAGGGCAGCGCGCTGAGCCTCGGGTTCGAGGCATTTTCTGATGCCTGCCAGCAGGGCGAACGCGAGGCTGCGGCCGGCCACGCGGCGCGGGTCGATATCGGCGCGATCATCGCCATATTCGAACGCTCGCGCACCGAATTCCTGTCCGGTCTGCCGCTGCACGGGCCGGTCTGACCGGCTGGCCCTCGCGCGCGGTGCGGATTTCGCGGCCGCCTGCCGCGCCTTGCCCCGGCACTGAAAACCCGCTAACCGGCAGGCGTTCCGAACCAGAGGGAAACACCCATGTCCGCGCCCAAGAAAGTCGTGCTGGCCTATTCCGGCGGCCTCGATACCTCGATCATCCTGAAATGGCTGCAAACCGAATATGGCTGCGAGGTCGTCACCTTCACCGCCGATCTGGGCCAGGGCGAGGAACTGGAGCCGGCCCGCAAGAAGGCCGAATTGCTGGGCATCAAGCCGGAAAACATCCATATCGAGGATATCCGCGAGGAATTCGTGCGCGATTTCGTCTTTCCGATGTTCCGCGCCAACGCGCTTTACGAGGGCCAGTATCTGCTTGGCACGTCGATCGCCCGGCCGCTGATCTCGAAGCGCCTGATCGAGATCGCGGCCGAAACCGGCGCCGACGCCGTGGCCCACGGCGCCACCGGCAAGGGCAACGACCAGGTGCGCTTCGAACTGGCGGCCTATGCGCTGAATCCCGACATCAAGGTGATCGCACCCTGGCGCGAATGGAATCTGACCAGCCGAACCAGGCTGCTGGATTTCGCCGAACAGAACCAGATTCCCATCGCCAAGGACAAGCGCGGCGAAGCGCCGTTCTCGGTCGATGCCAACCTTCTGCATACCTCGTCCGAAGGCAAGGTGCTGGAAGATCCGGGCGTCGAGGCGCCCGATTACGTCTATCAGCGCACCAGGCATCCCGAAGACGCCCCGAACACGCCGGAATACATCGAGATCGGGTTCGAGAAGGGCGACGCGGTCAGCATCGACGGCGAGGCGATGTCGCCGGCGACCATCCTCACCCGGCTGAACGAACTGGGCGGCAAGCACGGCATAGGCCGTCTGGACCTGGTCGAGGGCCGGTTCGTCGGCATGAAATCGCGCGGAATCTACGAAACCCCCGGCGGGACGGTTCTGCTGGCCGCCCATCGCGGCATCGAATCGATCACCATGGATCGCGGGGCGATGCACCTCAAGGACGAGCTGATGCCGCGCTACGCCGAACTGATCTATAACGGGTTCTGGTACAGCCCCGAGCGCGAGATGCTTCAGGCCGCGATCGATCTCAGCCAGGCCCATGTCACCGGCACCGTGCGGATGAAGCTCTACAAGGGTCTCGCCTCGTGCGTCGGTCGCAGGTCCGATTATTCGCTCTATTCCGAGGAACATGTGACGTTCGAGGACGACGCCGGCGCCTATGACCAGAAGGATGCCGCCGGTTTCATCAGGCTGAACGCGCTGCGGCTGCGGCTGCTCGCGATGCGCAACCGCCGCCTGGGCGGCTGAGGCCCATGGCCTGGCAGCGGGCCGAACAGTTCCTCGACGCTCAGGACCGGGTCTGGACGCAGGTCGTGGCGGAACTGACGGCGGGCCGGAAAACCGGCCACTGGATGTGGTTCGTGTTCCCGCAGCTGGCCGCGCTTGGCCGGTCGCAGACGGCGCAACGCTTTGGCCTGTCCGGCCCGGACGAGGCGGCGGCCTATCTGGGCGATGCCCGGTTGCGGGCGCGGCTGGTGCAGGCGGCGCGGCTTGTCCTGACGCATCCGGGCAAAGACGCGGCGGATATCCTGGGTTCGATAGATGCGCTCAAGCTGCGTTCGTCCATGACGCTGTTTTCCGCCGTTCCCGGCGCCGATCCGGCCTTTGGCCAGGTGATCGATAGCTTCTATGACGGCGTCCCCTGCCCGCTGACGCGCGCAGAGCTGGGCCGGGGCTGATCCGCCTCAGCCTGCCGCCTGCCGGCGCGCCGCACGCCGGGCCAGACGCATCCGGCGGACGCGCTCGCGGGCGAATTCCGGCGATTCGATGAAGGCGTCGTTGCCGGCGATCCGTCGGCTGGCAAGAATGCCCTCGCGTTCGGCTTCGCTCAGAACGGGCCAGTCCAGACCCCTGCGCACGAACCCCGCCTCGCCCAGACGCCGGGCGATCACCGAATGGTCGAGTTCGCCGAACGACAGCCGGTCGGACTTGCCCCTGGAGGCGCGCACCCATTCGGTGCGCAGCGCCTCGACCACCAATGGCGCACAACCGCAGAAATGCGCCACGTTGTCGGCCAGAAGGTTGTTGGCGCCCGACTTGCGGCGCAGGATCATCGCCACGCCCTGATCCGGCCGGCCCACCATGGCATAAAGATGCAGCGCCGAGCCGTCCGCCGCGATCACCTGCCGCGCGGCCTTGTAGCGGGCGATCTGCACGGGCAGGTCGTGCTGTTGCGGGTGGAAGATGTGATAGCCCTCGGCCTCGAGCATGTCCTCGAGCCGTTCCTCGCCCAGCATGCCGCCCTTGCCCAGCCCCAGCGCCGAGCGCGAGATATAGAGCCGTTCGGGCCCCTCGGGCGCGATGTCGCGGGCGAACCGGTTGTGGATGGCATCGCGGAAGGCCCGCGTGCCGGCGGTGATCGCGCCCAGACCGAACCCCTGCCCCGGCACCACCAGTTCCTCGACCCGCGTCGGGGCCGCGGCCACGCGCAGCGGCAGGCCGGGGGCCATCAACTCGGCAAAGCGGGTCTGATACCCCATCACCCTGTCGCCGACCCTGGGCCGCTTGGGGATGAACAGGATGCCGTCGACGGGTCTGTCCAGCCGGTCCAGCGCCCACAGGCGCGCGGTGCTTTCGACCAGGAAATGCCCGAAATGCACCCAGAGAACGCCGCCCCACAACCAGCGCCCCGCAAGGGTTTCGCCGATACCGTCGGGCATCCCGGGCCGGGTGGTGATCGCCCGGTGCTTGCGCCACAGCGCGCCCTGCGGGCAATAGCCGCCTTCGCGATCCAGCACGCCGGCCGCCTGCACCAGCTTGCTTTCCGTGGGCGGCACCACGACCGCGCCCTGCAGCGTCGTGATGCTTTCCGACCAGCCGCCTTCGGGGCGCGGTTGCGTTTCGGGATCCCATTTGCCGCTTTGGCTGCGGTCGGTCATGCGGGGCGCCCCCGTCGCGGCCGTCATCTCGGGCTGCGTTTGGCCAGTATCCTTTGCAGCGTCCGGCGGTGCATGTTCAACCGCCGCGCGGTTTCGCTCACGTTGCGGTCGCACAGTTCATAGACCCGCTGGATATGTTCCCAGCGCACGCGATCGGCGCTCATCGGGTTGTCGGGCGGCGGCGGCAGGTCGTCGCCGCTTGCCAGCAGGGCGTTGGTGATGTCGGTGGCGTCGGCGGGCTTGGACAGGTAATCCGTGGCTCCGATCTTGACCGCCGCCACGGCGGTGGCGATGGCGCCATAGCCGGTCAGGACGACGACCCGGCAATCGGGCCGCTTTTCGCGCAGCACCTCGACCACGTCCAGCCCGTTGCCGTCCTCCAGCCGCAGATCGACGACCGCATAGGCCGGGGTCCGGGCAGTGGCGATGGCCTTTCCGGCAGCCACGGAACCGGCGGTCTCGATCTCGAAGCCGCGCTTTTCCATCGCCTTGGCCAGGCGCCGCAGAAACGGTTCGTCATCATCGACCAGAAGCAGTGATTTGTCCGGTCCGATCTCCGGCAGGGCGGGATTGGCCATGCGCTCTCCTTCGCGGCGGGTCATTTTGTCGCGCGAGTATTACCAGCACCCGCCCAAAGGTCAAATACCGCGTCGGGGCTACATGTTCTCAAGAAAACAGCCGATCCGGTCGGCCATGTCCTCGGGGGTGTCGCCGCGCTTGAAATACTCGACGAACCCGTGTTCGGGCAGCACCAGATAGGTGAATGTCGAATGATCGACCAGATAGAATTCGTCGCCTTCGGCATCATGCGCCTTGTAATAGGTCTTGTAGGCCTGGCTGGCCGCCTTGACCTGTTCGGGCGATCCGGTCAGACCGATCATCCGTTCGTGCAGGTTGTAGGCGAAATCGCCGACCACCTCGGGCGTGTCCCGCTTGGGGTCGACCGAGATGAAGACCGGCGTGACCATCTGGCCGCGCTCTTCCAGAAGGTCGATCGCCTCGGCGTTGCGGGCAACGTCCAGCGGGCAGACATCGGGGCAGAACGTATAGCCGAAATAGATCAGCGACGGCGCTGTCAGCACGTCCTTGTCGGTCACCGTCTCGCCCATGGAGTTGACCAGTTCGAACGGGCCGCCGATATCGACCCCGCCGGCGACCTGGCCCTCGCGGCATTGTGCGAACCGGTCGTCCGACCCGCCCAGCATGCTGGCGACCCAGATGCCCCCCACAACGGCAACGACAAGAACGGCGGCGGCAACGGCTATCTGGCGGGTCATCTGGTCTGGTCTCCGGGCTATCGGGCGTGTTGATCGTTTCGCCGCGGACACCTATCAACATATGCAGCCGTTGCAATAGGACGAGAGATCACATGCCGGATACCAGTATCGGCCTCTGGCGCGGGCAGGAGCGCAGCAGCTGGATCCGCCTGCGCACGCTGATCTGGCTGCGCTGGGTGGCGGTGGTCGGGCAGTTCGCGGCCATTACCGTGGCCCAGCGCGTCTATCACCTGCAATTCGAACTTGGCCTGTGCTATATGGCCATCGGCGTTTCGGTGGCCGCCAACCTGGTCGCCATCTTCGTGTTTCCCCAGAACAAGCGGCTGTCGGAGTTCGAGAACTTCCTGACCGTGTTGTTCGATTTGCTGCAACTGGCCTTTCTGCTGTACCTGACCGGAGGACTGACCAATCCGTTCGCGCTGCTGCTGCTGGGGCCGGTGGTGATATCGGCCAACGTCATGGGGCTGCGCGCGACGGCGATGATCGGCGGGGCCGCCATCGTCCTCGTCACGGCGCTGGCGCTGTACCACCTGCCGCTGCGCACCGAGATGGGCTATGTCCTGCGCATCCCCGAGATCTTCATGTTCGGCAACTGGGCCGCCACCATTATCGCCATCGTCTTCCTTGGCGCCTATTCGCTGCGGATCAGCTCCGAGACACGGTCGATGTCCGAGGCGCTGGCGGCGACGCAGATGGCGCTGAGCCGCGAACAGAAGCTGACCGACCTGGGCGGCGTGATCGCGGCGGCCGCGCACGAACTGGGCACGCCGCTGGCCACGATCAAGCTGACAAGCGCGGAACTGATCGAGGAACTCGACGACCGGCCCGACCTGCGCGAGGATGCGGCGCTGATCCGCCAGCAGGCTGACCGCTGCCGCGACATCCTGCGCGACATGGGCCGGGCCGGAAAGGACGATCTGCACCTGCGCCAGGCGCCGCTTTCGACCGTCATTCACGAGGCGGCGGAACCGCATATGCGCCGCGGCAAGACCATACACTTCGAGGAAGGGCCGGCCGGGGATGGCGGGCTGCAACAGCCCTCGATCCTGCGCATGCCCGAGGTCATCCACGGGCTGCGCAACCTGATCCAGAACGCGGTGGATTTCGCCCATGCCAATGTCTGGGTCGAAACGATCTGGACCGAGGGCCAGATCACGGTGCGCATTCTCGATGACGGGCGCGGATACCCGCCGCATCTGATCGGGCGCATCGGCGACCCGTTCGTGCGCCGGCGCCGCACCGAAAGCGACCGCAAGGAACGCCCGGAATACGAGGGCATGGGCCTTGGGCTGTTCATCGCCAAGACGCTGCTGGAACGCTCCGGCGCCAGCATCCGATTCGCCAATGCCCGGGATCCGGCGCACGGGGTCGATGCCCGCGCCGAGCAGCGCGGCGCGGTGGTCGAGGTGGTCTGGCCGCGGCGCGCCATCGACGCACGGTCTGGCGATCACGCGGTGCCGCTGGGGCGCAACCAGCCCATCGAGATCTGATCGTTCCCTCCACCGACGGTTAAGCATGCGTTAACCAATCGCGCGGCACAGTGTTGCGCAATGGCGCAATTCGGGCGGATGGATGTGGTGCTGACAATCGAAACGGCCGTTCTGTCGGCGATCTGCGCCATCGCGGCGATCGGCGCCGCCATGTTCCTGTCGCCGCGCCGCGCGCATCCGGCCGCGACGGCGCCCGGCCCCGGCGACCCCGGCGGCCCGGTGCTGCTGTTCGATGCCACGGGGCTTGCCGATGCCTCGACCGACCTGCGCGGCCTGCTTGCGCCCGATTCCGACGATCCCGCACCGGCCCCGGACTGGGCGCGCCTGCACGACCGCCTTGTCGCCACCTACCCCGACCTGCCGCGCGCGCCCGATACTCTTGGCGATGGCGAACGGCGCGTGATCCGCGCGCGCGACGATCTGCTTGCCGGCGACATCCTGGTGGAACGCATCGGCGAGGTCACGCGCCTCTGCCTGGCCGCCGATTCCCTGGCCCCCGCGACGAGCCCGGCAAGCCGCGACGGCGAACTCGACATCCTGCGCCTGGCCATGGACGCCACACCCTATCCGGTCTGGCGGCTGAATGGCGGGGGCCGCGTGACCTGGCACAACGCCGCCTATGGCCTTCTGGCGCGCAAGTTGCGCGGCAAGGATGTCCGGCTGTCGCAGCCGCTGTTTCCCGACGACACCACGGCGCTGCCGCCCGGCCGCCGGACCCGGATCTCCATCGTCGCGGACGGACAGAACCACAAGCTCTGGTTCGATGTCACGGTCGCCACGCTGCCGGCGGGGCGTCTGTTTTTCGCCGCCGACATCAATGCCGTGGTCGATGCCGAAATCGCCCAGCGCAACTTCGTGCAGACCCTGGCCAAGACATTCGCCCAGCTGCCCATCGGGCTGGCCATCTTCGACCGGAACCGCCAACTGGCGCTGTTCAATCCGGCGCTGATCGACCTGACGGCGCTGCCCGCCGACTTTCTCAGCGCGCGGCCGGCGCTGTCCTCCTTCTTCGACCGCCTGCGCGACCGGCGGATGATGCCCGAACCGAAGAACTACACCGGCTGGCGCCAGCAGATGGCCGATCTGGTGGCCGCGGCGGCCGACGGGCGCTATCAGGAAACCTGGTCGCTGCCCTCCGGGTCGGTCTATTCGGTCAGCGGCCGGCCCCATCCCGACGGCGCCGTGGCGTTCCTGTTCGAGGACATCACCGCCGAAATCACCCTGACGCGCCGGTTCCGGTCGGAACTGGAGCTGGGTCAGGCGATCCTGGATCATGTCGAGGACGCGATTGCGGTGTTTTCCCCGGACGGTACGCTGGTGTTTTCCAACGAAGCCTTCCATGCGCTGTGGGGGCTCGACCCGGATCGCAGCTTTGCGCAGATGACGATACTGGACGCGGCCCGCACCTGGCAGAACCAGAGCGCGCCGACCCCGCTCTGGGGCGAATTGCGCGATTTCGTCGCCGCGCGCGAGAACCGCGCCGCCTGGGGGGCCGAATTGCGCCTGCGCAGCGGCGAGGCGCTGGATTGTGCAATTCAGCCGATCCAGAACGGCGCGACGATGGTCCGGTTCCGGCGCCCGGAGGCGCGGAACGAGAACCTGCGACAGCCGCAATCGGTCGCGGCCGAACCCGCCTGAACGCGCTTGCAGCCGCCACGGCACGCCGCCATTGTAGCCGCCATGACCGAGCCGCGCCGAAGCCTTCAAAGCCTGTCGCCACAGCAGACCGCCCGGCTGGCCGCCCGCCTGGGCGCACGGCTGGCGCCGGGCGACTGCCTGCTGCTGGACGGACCGATCGGAGCGGGCAAGACGCATTTTGCCCGCGCGCTGATCCGCTCGCGGATGACGGTGCCCGAAGAGGTGCCGTCGCCCACCTTCACGCTGGTTCAGACCTATCACACCTCCGATGCCGCGATCTGGCACGCCGATCTCTATCGCCTGGCCGCGCCCGACGAAATCGAGGAACTGGGCCTCACAGAGGCATTCGAGACCGCGATCTGCCTGGTGGAATGGCCTGACCGTCTGGGCACGCTCGCTCCCGACGGGGCGCTGACCGTCGGCTTTGCCACCGATCCCCATCGCGAGGACATGCGCCGGATCGGGTTTGAGTGGACGGCGGGCAGGTGGGCCGACATTCTGGAGGGGATCGCGGATGACTGAGCGCGAAGCGCAGTTGCGCGCCTTTCTGGGCCGCACCGACTGGGCCGGAGCCGAGCGCGCGGCGCTGGCCGGGGACGCCTCGAACCGCCGCTATGAACGGCTGAGCGATCCGGCCACGCGCCAAGGCGCGATCCTGATGGATGCGCCGCCGGACACGGGCGAGGATGTGGGCCCCTTCATCGAAATCGCCCGGTTCCTGCGCGCCGCCGGGCTGAGCGCGCCCGACATTCTGGCGCAGGACAGGCAGGCGGGGTTTCTGATCCTGGAAGATCTGGGCGACGACCTGTTCGCGCGTGTCGTTGCGGCGCGCCCGGATCTGGAAGTGCAGCTTTACGAAACCGCAACCGATGTGCTGGTTGCGCTGCACCGGGCGACACCGCCGGCCCTGGCCGAATACGGCCCGGCCCTGATGACCGAACTTGCCGCCCTGGCGTTCTCGAAATACCGCGACCGCATTCGCGGCGCACCCGATCCCGCCGCCCGGTCGCGCTTTGAAAGCCGGTTTGTCGCTATCCTGCGCGAGATCACGGCGCAGGTGCCCCTGGTGCTGATCCAGCGCGACTACCACGCCGAGAACCTGCTGTGGCTGCCGATGCGCAGCGGCGTCGCGCGTGTCGGGCTACTGGATTTCCAGGATGCGATGCTGGGCCATCCGGCCTATGATCTGGTGTCGCTGCTCCAGGACGCGCGGCGCGATGTGCCGCCCGCTATCGAAACCGCCATGCGCGCCCGGTATCTGGCCGCCAGCGGGCATGACCCCGATGCCTTCGCAACCGCCTATGCCGTGCTGGGCGCCCAGCGCAACCTGCGCATCCTCGGCGTCTTCGCCCGTCTGGCAACGGAACGCGCCAAGCCGCACTATCTGGGCCTGGTGCCGCGCGTATGGGCGCATCTGCAACGCGATCTCGACCATCCGGCGCTCGCCCCGGTGGCCGGGCTGCTGCGCGATGCCCTGCCCGAACCGTCGCCCGAAAACCTCGCCGCGCTGCACCCCGCATGAAGCCGGATGCCGTGATGCTGTTCGCCGCCGGGTTCGGCACGCGCATGGGGGCGCTGACCCGGGACCGGCCCAAACCGCTGATCCCGGTGGCGGGCCGGCCGCTGATCGACCATGCGCTGGCCCTGGCCCGGGACATCGCCCCGGCCCGGATCGTCGCCAACCTGCACTACCTGCCCGAACCGCTCGAGGCGCATCTTGCGCCGCTGGGCATCATCCTGTCGCATGAACAGCCCCAAATCCTTGATACCGGCGGCGGGCTGAGGGCGGCGTTGCCGCTGCTGGGCGGCGGGCCGGTCTTTACCCTGAACACCGACGCGGTCTGGGTCGGGCCGAACCCGCTGCGGCTCTTGCGCGCGGCCTGGGATCCGTTGCGGATGGATGCGCTGCTGACATGCATTCCGCCCGCCGGCGCCATCGGTCATGCCGGCACGGGCGATTTCCTGGCGCAACCCGACGGGCGCCTTCGGCGCGGCCCGGGGCTGATCTATGGGGGCGCGCAGATCGTCAAGCCCGGCGCACTGAGCGAGTTCGGTGAAGCCGCGTTTTCGCTGAACCTGCTGTGGGACAGGATGCTGAAACAGGGGCGGCTTTTCGGCCTGTCCTACCCCGGCCGCTGGTGCGATGTCGGCCACCCCGAGGGTATCGCGCTGGCCGAAAGAATGCTGGAAGAGAGCGATGTTTGAGAATTCGCGAACGCCGCGCGTCTTCGCCCTGCCCCCGGGCGTGGATTTTCCCCGCGCCCTGATCGACGGGCTGGTGGCGCGCTGCGAGGGGCAGCCGCCCGAGGCGCTGGCGCGGGTGCATCTTGTTGTCAACACCCGCCGCATGGCGCGGCGCATCCGCGCGCTGTTCGACGCCGGCCCGCCGCGTCTGCTGCCGCGGCTGTCGCTGATCACCGACCTGGGCGAAACCGGCGATATCGCCCGCCTGCCCGTGGCGATCCCGCCGCTGCGCCGGCGGCTGGAACTGGCGCGGCTGATCGGCGCGCTGCTGGATCGTCAGCCCGACCTTGCGCCGCGCGCCTCGCTTTACGATCTTGCCGACAGTCTGGCCGCGCTGATCGACGAGATGCAGGGCGAAGGCGTGACGCCCGACGATATCGCCGCGCTGGATGTCAGCGACATGTCGGGCCACTGGGCGCGGGCGCAAGCCTTCATCGGCATCGCCAGGGAATACGCCGCCGCCGGCGACGACATGCTCGACCCGCAGGCCCGCCAGCGCCGGGTGATAGAAAACCTGATCGCGGGCTGGCGGGCCGCGCCGCCAAAACATCCGGTGATCCTGGCCGGATCCACAGGTTCGCGCGCCACCACGGCGATGCTGATGCAGGCGGTCGCACGGCTGCCCCTGGGCGCGGTTGTCCTGCCGGGCTTCGATTTCGACATGGGCGCGGCGCACTGGGACGGGCTGAGCCAGGCGATCGTTTCGGAGGATCACCCGCAATTCCGGTTTCGCAGGCTGATGGATCTGCTGGATCTGCGCCCGCGGGACATTTCGCGCTGGACCGGCGCGCCACCGCCCTCGCCCGCGCGCAACCGGCTGGTGTCGCTGGCGCTGCGCCCCGCGCCCGTCACCGACGCCTGGATGCGCGAGGGGCCGGGGCTGGGCGATCTGGCCGGGGCCACCGCCGGCATGACCCTGCTCGAGGCGCCCTCGCCCCGGGCCGAGGCGCTGGCGATCTCGCTGCGGCTGCGCCAGGCGGCTGAAACGGGCCAGACCGCCGCCCTGATCACCCCCGACCGGATGCTGACCCGGCAGGTGGCGGCGGCGCTGGGCCGCTGGGATATCGAACCCGACGACAGCGCGGGCCTGCCGCTGCACCTGTCGCCGCCGGGCCGGTTCCTGCGCCATGTGGCGGCGCTGTTCACCGAACGGCTGACAGCGGCGGCATTGATGACGCTGCTGAAACATCCGCTGTGCCACAGCGGCGCGGGGCGGGGCGATCATGTGCTGCACAGCACCGATCTGGAACTGCACCTGCGCAGATACGGGCCGCCCTTCCCCGACAGCGCGCGGCTGGGCGCCTGGGCGGCCGGGCGCCGGACCATCCCGGCGGACTGGGCCGGCTGGCTGGCCGGGGCGTTCTGTGGCCGCGACGTGCCGGGCAGCCTGGCGCTGGCCGACTGGGCGGCACGGCTGCGCGCGCTTGCCGAAACCATCGCCGCGGGCAGCGCCGCAACCGGATCGGGCGCCCTGTGGGAACGCAACGCCGGGCAGAAGGCGCTGGCGGTGATGGACATGCTGACCGCCGAGGCCGGCGCCGGCGGCGCGATGGACGCGCGCGATTTCGCGAACCTCCTGGGCGCATTGCTTGAACAGGAAGAGGTGCGCGACCGCGACGCGCCCTATCCGGGCATCATGATCTGGGGCACGCTCGAGGCGCGGGTGCAGGGTGCCGACCTGCTGATCCTGGGCGGGCTGAACGATGGCAGCTGGCCCGAGACGGCGCCCCCCGATCCCTGGCTGAACCGGCAGATGCGGCTGGCGGCCGGCCTGTTGTTGCCGGAACGCCGGATCGGGCTGTCGGCGCATGATTTCCAGCAGGCGGTGGCCGCCCCCGAGGTCTGGCTGACCCGCGCCACCCGGTCGGACGATGCCGAAACGGTGGCCTCGCGCTGGCTCAACCGGCTGACCAATCTGCTGAACGGGCTGCCGGATCGGGGCGGGCCGCAGGCGCTGGCGGACATGACCGGGCGCGGCCGAACCTGGCTTGACTGGGCGGGGGCGCTGGACCGGGCCGATCCGCTGCCCCAGGCGCCCCGGCCCTCGCCGCGCCCGCCCGTCGCGGCGCGGCCGCGCGAATTGTCGGTGACCGAGATCAAGCGGCTGATCCGCGATCCCTATGCGATCTATGCACGGCATGTGCTGCGCCTGAACCCGCTGGATCCGCTGGTGCAGGAACCCGACGCGCGCCTGCGCGGCACGGTGATGCACGACATCCTGGAACGGGCGGTCCGCGACAGTCTTGAAACGGGCCTGCCTTCGCGCGGCGCCTTCCTCGATCTGGCCGCGAACATCCTCGAACGCGACGTGCCCTGGCCCGCCGCCCGCAGATTATGGCTGGCGCGGCTGGCGCGCATCGCCGACTGGTTCCTAGCGACCGAGGCGGACCGGCAGGCGCGCGCCACGCCGGTCGGTTTCGAAATCCGCGGCCGCGCGTCGCTGAGCGATCCGGCCTTCGTCCTCAAGGCCAAGGCGGATCGGATCGACCGCGATGCCGAGGGCGGGCTGATCCTCTACGACTACAAGACCGGCGCGCCGCCCTCGCAGAAGGAACAGGCGCGGTTCGACAAGCAGCTTCTGCTCGAGGCCGCGATGGCGCAACGGGGCGCGTTCGAAGGGCTGGCCGCCGCGCCCGTGGCCGACGCGGTGTTCATCGGCGTGGGCACCTCGCCCAAGGAAGTCGCCGCCCCCCTGGAGAGCGAGCCGCCCGGCAGGGTCTGGGCCGAGTTCGGACAACTGATCGCCGCCTACATGCGCCGCGATCAGGGCTTTACCGCGCGGCGGGCGGTCCAGAAAGACACTGATACAGGCGATTACGACCAGTTGGCGCGGTTCGGCGAATGGGACCGCAGCACCGACCCGACCCCCGAAGATCTGACATGACGCGCCGCCACGATGCCAGCGAACGCCAGATTCAGGCGGCCCGGCCCGATGTCTCGACCTGGGTGGCGGCGAATGCCGGATCGGGCAAGACGCGGGTTCTGACCGACCGCGTGGCGCGGTTGCTGCTGGACGATGTGCAGCCGCAGAACATCCTGTGCCTGACCTATACCAAGGCCGCGGCCGGCGAGATGCAGAACCGCCTGTTCCGGCGGCTCGGCGAATGGGCGATGCTGGACGACGCGACGCTGGCATCAAGGCTTGCCGATCTGGGCGTGAGCGCCGGCATCGCGCCGGCGCGTCTGGCCTATGCCCGCACCCTGTTCGCGCGGGCCATCGAAACGCCGGGCGGCCTGAAGATCCAGACCATTCATTCGTTCTGCGCGTCGTTGCTGCGCCGGTTTCCGCTGGAGGCCGGGGTCAGCCCGCAATTCAGCGAGATGGAAGACCGCGCCGCCGCCCTGCTGCGGGCGCAGATCGTCGAGGATTTCGCCGATGGCCCGCAGGCGCCCCTGGTGGACGGCATCGCCGCGCATATCACCGACAGCACGCTGGACAAGCTGACCGCGGCGCTGACCGCCCGGCGCGAGGCCCTCGCCGCGCCGCCGGACTGGCCGGACCTGCTGGCGCGGTTCGGCCTGCCGGCGGATGCCGGCCCGGGGCTGCCTTCGGCCATTGCCTTTGACGGCTCCGAACCGGCGCTGATGGCGGCCTGTGCGCCGATTCTCGCGGCGCAGTCCGCGACGATGGTGAAGATGGCCGAAACACTGGCCGGGATCGACTGGTCGGCCCCCGGGCAGCGCGAACTCGACCTTCTGTATCCGCTGTTCCTGTTTTCCAGAGACGGGCAATACCTGCCCGAGGCAAAGACAGGAAGCGTTCCGACCAAGAAGGCGCAAGCGGCCCTTGGCACGCTGCTAGAGCCGTTTTGCGACCTGATGCAGCGCGTCGCGGCGGCGCGCGAGGCCGAACTGGCGTTGGCCGCCGCGCAGAAAAGCCGCGCGCTTTACGCCTTTGCGGCCGCGTTTCTGCCCGAATACGAACGCCGCAAGCAGCGCCACGGCTGGCTCGATTTCGACGACCTGATCCTGAAGGCGCGCCAGCTGCTGACCGATCCGGCCGTCGCGGCCTGGGTGCTGTACCGGCTGGATGGCGGCATAGATCACATTCTGGTCGACGAGGCACAGGATACCAGCCCGGCGCAATGGGACGTCATCGACCGGCTGGCGCGCGACTTCACCAGCGGCGCCAGCGCCCGCGCGGGCGTGGATCGCACGATATTCGTGGTCGGCGACAAGAAACAGTCGATCTATTCCTTCCAGGGCGCCGACCCGGCCGCGTTCGACCGGATGCAGGCCGAGTTTTCCCGGCGGCTGAACGCGGTCGGGGCACCGTTCGAAAGCCTGGCGCTGGATTATTCGTTCCGCTCGTCCGATGCCATCCTGCGGCTGGTGGATCTGGTGTTCCGCGATTGCGGCGGCGCCGGATTCGGCGAGAAATCGCAACATATCGCCTTCAAGTCCGACCTTCCCGGCCGGGTCGATCTGTGGCCGGCGGTGGAAAAGACCGCCGCGGACGAGGACCGCGCCTGGAGCGATCCGCTGGACCGGCGCAGCCAGCGCCATCACGACGTCGTGCTGGCCGAACGCATCGCCGCAAGCATCAACGCCATGATCGAACGCGGCGAGACCATTCCCGAGGACGGCCCCGAGCCGGGGCAGATCCGGCGCCGCCCGGTGCGCGCCGGCGATTTCCTGATCCTGGTGCCGCGCCGCTCGGCGCTGTTCGCCGAGATCATCCGCGCCTGCAAATCCGCCGGCCTGCCGATCGCCGGGGCGGACCGGCTTAAGGTCGGGGCGGAACTGGCGGTCAGGGATCTGGCGGCGCTGCTGCGGTTCCTGGCCACACCCGACGACGACCTTTCGCTGGCCACCGCCCTGAAGTCGCCGCTGCTGGGCTGGAGCGAACAGGCGCTGTTCGATCTGGCCCACCGGCGCGGCGAGCGGACCCGCCTGTGGCAGGCCCTGCGCGATCGCGCGGCGGAATTCCCCGAAACGCTGGCGATCCTGCACGACCTGCGCGACGCGGCCGATTTCCTGCGCCCCTACGACCTGATCGAACGTACCCTGACGCGCCATGACGGGCGGCGGTTGCTGCTGGGGCGGTTGGGCCCCGAGGCCGAGGACGGCATCAACGCGCTTCTGTCCCAGGCGCTGGCCTATGAGCGATCCGACATTCCGGGTCTGACCGGATTCCTGGTCTGGATGGAAACCGACGATCTGGAGATCAAGCGCCAGACCGGCGGCGCCGGCAACATGGTGCGGGTGATGACGGTGCATGGCGCAAAGGGGCTGGAGGCGCCCATCGTCATCCTGCCCGACACGGGTCCGCGCAAGATGCCGCCCGATGACGAAATCATGATGGCCGGGGACGCGCCGGTCTGGAAGACCGCGGCCGCGGCCTCGCCGGGGCTGATCGCGGCGGCGCGCGAGGCGGCAAGGGAACGCACCGCGAACGAACGTCTGCGGCTGCTTTACGTGGCTTTGACCCGGGCCGAGAAATGGCTGATCGTCGCCATGGCCGGCGACAGGGACAAGGACGGCAACAGCTGGTACCAGACGGTCGAGGCCGCGATGCGTCAGGCCGGCGCGGTGGAGGAGGACGGGTGTCTGCGCCTGTCTCATGGCGACTGGACGGCGCCGCCGCCGGTCACTGCGCCGGAACTGGCGGCGCATGCGGTGCCGCTGCCGGGCCTGTTTTCGCGTCCCGCACCTGGCCGCACTGCGCAGCCGGCCACGCTCAGCCCGTCGAATCTGGGTGGCGCCAAGGCGATGGCGGGCGATGCCGGCCAGGACGAAGAGGCTGCAAAGCTGCGCGGCAGCCGCATCCATCTTCTGCTTGAACATCTGCCGGGGACGGCACCGGCGGAACGGCGGGCCGCCTGCGCCAACATTCTGCACGACATGCCGCCCGAAGAACGCGCCGCCCTGCTGGCCGAGGCGGCGGCGGTGCTGGACGAACCGGCCCTGGCGCCGGTATTCGCCCCGGACGCGCTGGCCGAGGTGCCGGTGACGGCAACGATCGGCGGCCAGAGGGTTCACGGCACCATCGACCGGCTGATCCTGACCGGCGATGCCGTCCTAACGGTCGATTTCAAGACCAACGCCACCGTTCCCGACACGCCCGCCGCCGTGCCCGAGGGGCTGCTGCGCCAGATGGGCGCCTACGGCGCGGCACTGGCGCAGATCTATCCCGACCGCCGGATCGAAACCGCGATTCTGTGGACAAGGACCGCCCGGCTGATGATGCTGCCACACGATCTTGTAACAGATGCGCTGAGCCGCACAGCATGTCTTGACCTTGCCGGCGGGCGTTCCTAGGTTCGTCCGGCACACGCCCTATATTCAGGAGACAGAATATGTCCACCGTTGCCGTCACGGACGATACCTTCGACGCCGAAGTCAGGAACTCCGAAATTCCCGTCGTGGTGGATTTCTGGGCCGAGTGGTGCGGCCCGTGCAAGCAGATCGGCCCCGCGCTTGAAGAGATCGCGGCGGAATATGCCGGCAAGATCAAGGTCGCCAAGGTGGATGTGGACAACAACCCCATCAAGGCGGGCGAGATCGGCGTGCGCGGCATTCCGGCATTGTTCATCTTCAAGGATGGCGAGATCGTTTCCAACCGCATGGGGGCGGCCCCCAAGGCGGCGCTGCAAAGCTGGATCGATTCGTCGATCTGAGCCGAATTCGACAGATCCGATTCGGAGGGGCGGCCATGGGGTCGCCCCTCTTGCGTTGCGGCCCTCAGCCGTCATCGAGCGGCCATCCGCCCCGCGCCAGCGCGGCACGAATTTTCGCCTCTGCCCCGGGGCGACCGGCATTTATCGCCATGTCCTGCCAGAACCAGTGCAGGTATCCGGCATAATCCGGGGCCAGGTCGGGGGCGGCGCGCAGCGCCTCTTCCACGCCCAGCGCCGAAACATTCGCCGCGATGTGGTGAAAGTCGATATCCGCAAACAGAACCAAGGGCCTGGCAAAGAAATAGCCCGCGAAACCGGCCCCGGAATTCATCGTCGCCACATAGTCGCAGCCCGACAGCAGGCGCTCCATTCCGCCGGTCGCGAGGCTCAGGCGGGGATGAGCCGAGCAGAGCTCGTCCAGCGCGCGCAGCTCGTCGCTTGAATAGACCTCGTTTGGGTGGAGCGCCGCCACCACCGGGCGCGCATCGTGGCCGAGCACGGCGCGCAGCATGTCGATGGGCGCGCAGGTCTGGAACGGCCGCCGGATCAGCAGCCGCCCCTGCAAGGGGACATAGACGAACCCCTCGCGCCCGGCCCGGGCGGGCGCACTCCCGAACAGGCGCGTCCGCCAGAAGGCGAAGAACCGGTCGGCGCGGGCGCGGGGCACCGCATCGGCGGGGAATCGCGCCCGCGCCACCGGCCAGTCCCAGCGCACGCCGCTGCGTTCGATGAACCAGAACGGATAGTGATAGGCCCGCCGGAAGGTCAGGGTGCGCGCCTGCACCGGCCCGTCCATGTGAAACAGCGCATAGCCCCGCCGCGTCGCGGACTTGCGGCGCTCGGCGGGCGAATTGGGCCGGAATTCGACACGATATCGGGCCTGGCGCAGCACCGAGACGACCCTGGCGATGAAGTTGTGCGCACCGGCCTCGGCGCTCTGGCGCAGCCCGTCTTCCAGATACAATCGCAGGATGCGCGGCTCGGTCATGGGCGCAGGCTAGGGCCGCCGGCACCGGGCGGCAAGTTCGGGCTCGAGTATTTGAAAACCAGAAAGAAGCAGGGCGGGTGGCGGGCTTGTGTCCCGGCTTCGCCCGTTCCATATAGGCGGCAACCCGAACGGAGAGCCCCATGAGCAACGATTTTCCCGGCTGGCACGGCACCACGATCATCGGCGTCCGGAAGGGCGGGCAGGTGGTGATCGCCGGCGACGGCCAGGTATCGCTGGGCCAGACCGTGATCAAGGGCAGCGCGCGCAAGGTACGCCGGCTGAGCCCCGGCGGATTCGAGGTGGTGGCGGGCTTTGCCGGGTCGACGGCGGATGCCTTCACGCTGCTGGAGCGGCTGGAAGGCAAGCTCGAGGCGACGCCGGGGCAGTTGCAGCGCGCCTGCGTCGAACTGGCCAAGGACTGGCGCACCGACAAGTACCTGCAAAAGCTGGAGGCCATGCTGATCGTGTCGGACGGGCGCGACATGTATGTCATCACCGGGGCGGGCGACGTGCTTGAGCCGGAACATGACGTGGCGGCCATCGGCTCGGGCGGCAATTACGCCCTGGCCGCGGCGCGCGCCATGATGGACGGCGATCGCGACGCCGAACAGGTGGCGCGGGCGGCGATGGCGATCGCGGCCGATATCTGTGTCTATACCAATGGCAACCTGACGGTGGAAAAGATCGGCAGATAGCCGTCAGGCCGTGATGCCCTCGCTTTCCAGCAAGCCGCGGAGCAGCGTCTGGCGGCGGTTCTCGAAGCCGGGTTCGTGCAACGTCACGCCGGTCATCGCGCCGACGAAGAACTTGCGAAAATCGCCGCGCAATTCGCACCAGGACAGAAGCTGGATGCCGTGCGGCGGATGCACCAGAGCGAGCGGCAGCACCCTGCGCCTGGTCGCGTCGCCCTTCAGATCGACATAATCGAACGTGACCGCACGGGCCTCGGCCATGGCGCGGTGCAGCGTCTTGAGCTCGCCGGCCTCCTCGTTGCGCCAGTAGGCGTGGCAGCCATCGCCGCAATAGGCCCGGTAAAGCGCCAGCAACAGCGCCGCCCCGGGCAGGCGCCGTTCGATCTGTTCCAGCAATGCGGCGGCGTCCTCGTCGATCACGGGATCGCCCAGGAGCTCGAGCAGCGCCAGCCCGCGCAGCAGGCTGTGCAGCGCCATCGCATCGAGCCCAGCGAGCCTGCCCGCCACCTGCGCGGCGCCGAGGGGCTGGGGCATCAGCATCGCAAGCGCGATGCCGCCGAACAGGTTGCGGCGCAGGATGTCGGGCTGTCCGGTATCGTCGCGGTCGGTCATCGGCGCGTCCTCGTGCGGATTGTCGATAGCATCGCCCAGGCCCCGCGCCAACGGGTTTTCCTTGAACTGGCGCCGGGCGCGGCATAGGTCAGGCGAAACCGATCGAAGGGCCGCCCATGACCGACCTCACCCCCCGCGAAATCGTCTCTGAACTGGACCGGTTCATCATCGGCCAGAAGGACGCCAAGCGCGCCGTCGCCGTCGCGCTGCGCAACCGCTGGCGGCGCAAGCAGCTGGCCGACGACCTGCGCGACGAGGTCTATCCCAAGAACATCCTGATGATCGGCCCGACCGGGGTCGGCAAGACCGAGATCAGCCGGAGGCTGGCGAAACTGGCCCGCGCGCCCTTCATCAAGGTCGAGGCGACCAAGTTCACCGAAGTCGGCTATGTCGGGCGCGACGTGGAGCAGATCATCCGCGATCTGGCCGACAGCGCCATCGCCCAGACCCGCGAGCGGATGCGCGAGGAGGTGCGGGCCAGGGCGCAGCTTCTGGCCGAAGACCGGGTGATTTCCGCCATCGCCGGTGAGGACGCTCGCGAAGGCACGCGCGAGATGTTCCGCAAGAAGCTGAAGGCCGGCGAACTGGACGACACCGTGATCGAGCTGGACGTGGCCGATACCTCCAGTCCGATGCCGACGATGGACATTCCCGGCCTGCCCGGCGGACAGATGGGCATGCTGAACCTGGGCGACATCTTTGGCAAGGCGTTCGGCGGCCGGACCACCCGGCGCCGGATGACGGTGGCCGAAAGTCACGAAATCCTGCTGGGTGAGGAGGCCGACAAGCTGCTGGATGACGAGACGGTGACGCGGGCGGCGCTGGAAGCCGTCGAACAGAACGGCATCGTGTTCCTGGACGAGATCGACAAGGTCTGCGCCAGGGCCGAGACCCGGGGCGGGGATGTCAGCCGCGAGGGCGTGCAGCGTGACCTGCTGCCGCTGATCGAGGGCACCACGGTCTCGACCAGATACGGACCCGTGAAGACCGACCACATCCTGTTCATCGCCTCGGGTGCCTTTCACATCGCCAAGCCGTCCGACCTGCTGCCCGAGCTTCAGGGCCGGCTGCCGATACGGGTCGAGCTGCGGGCGCTGACGGAAGAGGATTTCGTGCGCATCCTGACCGAGACCGA
This sequence comes from Paracoccaceae bacterium, assembly GCA_020441385.1. Classification (GTDB taxonomy): domain Bacteria; phylum Pseudomonadota; class Alphaproteobacteria; order Rhodobacterales; family Rhodobacteraceae; genus JAGRMG01. Next base: position 40,479 of record JAGRMG010000243.1, on the reverse strand, counting down.
CAACGCGCTGACCCGGCAGTATGCGGCGCTGATGGGCACCGAGGACGTGACCGTCGGTTTTACCGATGACGGCATCGCCGCGCTGGCCAGGATCGCGGCCGATGTGAACCAGTCGGTCGAGAATATCGGCGCCCGGCGGCTCTATACGGTGATGGAACGTGTGTTCGAGGAACTGTCCTTCAGCGCGCCCGACCGCTCCGGCGAGGCCGTGACGGTGGATGCCGTATTCGTCGATGCCAATCTGGGCGCGCTGAGCCGATCCGCCGACATGAGCCGCTATGTTCTCTAGACTTCGCGCCGCCATGCGCTAGCCTGCCGCCGGTCGGACAGTCGGAGCGGTGCATTGCGGTTTGGTCTCATTCTATGTGTGACGGTCACGCTTGGCGCCTGCATCGACCGCAGCTTTACACCGGCGGTGCCCGATGCGCTGAACATCGGCAAACCCTACACGGTTTTCGCCGCGACCAGCCGCAAGCGGGAGCCCGACGGCAGCTTTGGCCCCGAGCGATCGGCGCAAATCGACCTGCTGGAACTCACGGTTTCGATTCCGCCCTCGCACCAGCCGGGCAGGCTGGAATTCGCCTATTCGCAGCCCGACCCGGCCACCCAGTTCACCATCGCCGAACGCAGGGTCTTCGCGTCGACCGGCGGGTTTCTCAGGCGGCTGGACGAGACGCTTGCGACGATGCCGCCGGATCGGCGCGAGGTGGTGGTCTTTGTTCACGGCTATAACGCCACCCAGGCGGAAACGGCGATGCGGGCGGCGCAACTGGCCAACGACATCGACCTGCCCGGTGCCGTGGTGATCTATTCCTGGCCCAGCCGGGGCGAGATTCTGGGCTATGCCTACGACAACGACAGCATGATGTTCGCGCGTGACGGGCTGGAAAGGCTGCTGCGCGATCTGCGCGGCGTGCGGGCCAACAACGTGCTTCTGGTCGCGCATTCCATGGGCAGCGTCCTTGCCATGGAGGCGCTGCGCCAGGCCGATATCCGCGAACCGGGCTGGTCGGCCAGCGCGCTGGGCGCGGTCGTCCTGATGTCGCCGGATATCGACATCGACGTGTTCCGCAGCCAGATGCAGAGCCTCGCGCCCCCGCCCGAACCCTTTGTCGTGATGGTTTCGGAGAACGACAGGGTGCTGAACCTGTCGGCGCGTCTGCGCGGCACGGCCGGGCGCGAGAGGCTGGGCAATATCCGCCATGCCGGCCGGGTCGCCGAACTGCCCGTCGAGGTGATCGACGCCACCGCTTTCGGCAGGGGTGCTGCCTCGTCGCATTTCATCGCCGCGACGTCGCCGGCGCTGCTTGCCATATTCAACGAGGCGCGGGTCACGGCGAAATCCTTCCGTTCCGAAAAGCTGCCCATCGAATATCTGCTGCCCCCCGAGGTCTGGGAACGCGAGAGCGCCACGGAGATCAGGCTGGTCCGCAACCAGACCAGCCCGAAATGACCGCCCGGCCAGACCGCATGGACAGCCAAGGCAACGATGCCCCCGACAGCGGCGGGCTGGGCAGCTACCTGCGGCGCAACGCGCCGTTTCTTGCGGCGGGCGGGATTCTCACGTTCCTGTCCAGTTTTGGCCAGACCTTCTTCATCTCGGTCTTTGCCGGCGAGATCCGCGCCGAGTTCGCCTTGAGTCACGGCCAGTGGGGCGGCATCTATTCGCTGGGTACGACCGTGTCGGCCGTGGTCATGATCTGGGCCGGCGGCCTGACCGACAGGTTCCGGGTGCGGGCGCTGGGCCCGGCGATTCTGGTCGGGCTGGCCTTGGCCTGTCTGGCCATGGCGTTCAATCCGCTGGCCTGGGTTCTGCCGGGGGTGATCTTTCTGCTACGCTTTTTCGGGCAGGGCATGACAAGCCATATCGCGGTGGTGGCGATGGCGCGATGGTTCGTGGCCACGCGCGGGCGCGCGCTGGCCATCGCCACGCTGGGATTCGCCGCCGGCGAGGCGATACTGCCGATCCTGTTCGTCGCGCTGATGGGGCGCGTGGAATGGCGCACGCTCTGGGTCGCGGCGGCGCTGATCGCGCTGGCGGGCATTCCGGTTCTGGCGCGGCTTCTGCGGCTTGAACGCACGCCCCAAAGCATGGCGGCCAGCCATTCCGCGGCCGGCATGAACGGCATGCACTGGACCCGCGGACAGACGCTGCGCCATCCGCTGTTCTGGTTCATGATACCCGCGCTGCTGGGTCCGGCGGCATTCAACACGGCGTTCTTCTTCCAGCAGGTGCATTTCGCCGAACTGAAGGGCTGGACGCATGTGGAGCTGGTCGCGATGTTTCCGGTCTATACCGGGCTGTCCATCGTCGCGATGGTGGCGTCTGGCTGGATGCTCGACCGGCTGGGCACGGCGCGGCTGATGCCGTTCTACCAGTTGCCGATGGTTGCGGCGTTCCTGCTGTTCGCCCAGGCGGCCGGTCCGGGTATGGCGCTGGCCGCGTTCTTCTTTCTGGCGCTGACCACCGGCGCGAATTCGACCCTGCCCAATGCCTTCTGGGCCGAGTTCTACGGCACCGCGCATATCGGCGCGATCAAGGCGATGGCGGCGGCGGTGATGGTGTTCGGATCGGCCGTGGGGCCGGGGATCACCGGGGTTCTGATCGACGCCGGGGTCGGGCTTGAGACGCAATATGCCGGCGTTGCGGTCTATTTCCTGTTCGCCACCGCGATGATGTCGGCCGGTATCGCCCGGGCGCGAACGTCGATGGCCGCATGACGGCCCGCCGGCCGCTCAGCGCCGCAGATAGACGTAATAGGCCCCGCTGCCGCCATGGCTGGCATGCGCAGTCGTTACCTGCAACACCGCCTGCGCCAGCGGCGGCAGCGCCAGCCATTCCGGTACCTGGTGGCGCAGCACGCCGCGCGGCCTGGGGATCGGGCCATCGTCGGGCCCCGACTTGCCCTTGCCGGTAATGACCAGCACCAGCCGCCGCCCCGATGCCTGCGAGGACAGGACAAAGCGCACGAGCGCGCCGTGCGCATCCTCCAGCCGGCGTCCGTGCAGGTCGATGCGGGCCTCGGGCGACAGCTTGCCCCGCTTCATGCGGGCAAAGACCTTGCGGTCCATCCGCAATCCGTTCGCGCCAAGCCTGTCGGGCAGGCCCGGCTTCAGATCGTGGCGGCCGGGTTTCGCCCGCGCCGCCTGGCCCAGCGCGAAGGGTTCGATCCGCGCCACAGGCGGCTTGACGGGTTTCGGCCGGGGCAGGGGCGGCGGTTTGGCGGCGGCTTCGGGGTGCAGACGCTCGACCCGGTCGGCCACGCAGCGCCACAGTTCGATCTCGTCGGGTCGCAGGCGGCGGCGGCTCATTCGCTTGTCTCCGGCAGCATGGCATAGGCGCGCTGTATGGGCAGCAGCACCAGCATCCGGCCCGGATCGCGCAGCCGGCCGGCCGCCTGGCCCGCCGCATCGCCGGTGCCGAAGAAGATATCGGCGCGCTGCGCACCCTTGATCGCCGAGCCGGTATCCTGCGCGATCATCAGGCGGCGCATCTTGCCCTGGCCGTCCTTTTCCAGCCAGACCGGCGCGCCCAGCGGCGTGAAGGCGGGATCGACCGCGATGCTGCGCAACGCGGTAACGGGGCGGTTCATCGCACCCAGCGGGCCGGTGCTGTCGGTCGCCAGCCGAACCTCGCGGAAGAACACGTAGGACGGGTTGTGCATCAGCAGTTCCGCCCCCGCGACCGGGTTGCGCCGGACCCAGCTGCGAATGACCTGGGCGCTGACCTGGTGCGCCGAATAGATGCCGCGCCGCACCAGTTCCGCGCCGATCGACCTGTAGGGATGGCCGTTGGCGCCGCCATAGCCGACGCGCAGCATGCGCCCGCCAGGCAGGCGAATGCGGCCAGAGCCCTGGATCTGGAGGAAGAACAGCTCGACCGGGTCGTCGACCCACGCGATTTCAAGCCCGCGGCCGCGCATCGCCTCGCCTGTGAGGATCTCGCGCCGCGTCAGCCACGGATTGGCATCGCGCGCCTCGTCCGGCATCCGGTAAAGCGGATAGCGGAACCGGTCGGTGGGGTGTATCGAACCGTTCAGTTCGGGTTCGAAATATCCGGTGAACAGCGCCTCCTGCCCGTCACGGACAAGCACCGGCCGGAAGAACAGTTCAAAGAAGGCGCGCGCGCCGGCCGGGTCGTGCTGCTGTGCCACCGCGCAAAGGGCGCGCCAGTCGGGATCGTCGAGATCGGGGCATGTGACCAGGAACGCCGCCAGCGCGGCGGCGTGATCGTCGTTTTCCCAGCCGTCGAGCTGGTCGAACCCCAGGATCTCGCGGCTTGGTTCGGCCCCCGGCCCGGTCGCGGCGGCGATCATCGCCGCCCCCGCCAACAGGATCGAGCGGGCCGCCGCAATCATGCGTCCGTTGCAACCAGCCGCCAGTTCGGATCGTCCGTGCCCATGATACGGGCGAAGGTCCAGGTATCCTTCTGGCGTTTGACGGTGCTGGCGCTGCCTTCGATGATGTCGCCGCCACGGTCGCGCACGACCGAGGTCAGTTCGCCGACAAACCGCATGGTGATCTCGGCGCGGCCGCTGTCCTTGTCGAACCGCACATCGGCGATCGAGGTTTCGCGCACGCCGACGAATTCGGATTCGATCTGCAAACCCTGTTCCTCGCGTGCCTCGACCACCTGGGCGAAGGCGTCATAGACGTCTTCGGCCAGAAACGGGATCAGGTCGTCGATGTTGCCGCGCTCGAAGCCCATCACGATCATCTCGTATGCGCCGCGGGCGCCCTGAACGAATTCGGTGACGGAAAATTCCGGCTCCACCCGCTTCATAGCGGCCAGTTGCTGCGCCGCCTCGTCGTTTTCGGGCACATGGTCGGTGATGTCGCGATCGGGACCGCCTTCGATCACCTCGAAACCCTTGCGGGATTTCTTCACCGCCTTTTCCGGTGCTGACGGTTTCTCAAAGCCCTCGCGGCTGCCCAGCACGCTTTTCAGGCGCAGGATCAGAAACACCGCGATGCCGGCCAGCACGAGAAGCTGGATCAGTGGAGAGTTCATTCGGTCCTCTTCGCAGACGCAAGGCTTTGTAAGCCGTGCCTTTGGCTCCTATGTAGGTGAGGGGCAGGGGCAAGTCCACTGTCCAGCGCAAGCGAAAGGATGTGCTTAATGCTGCTGTTTCTGGCCTTTCTGGCCGTTCCGCTGATCGAGATCGCGCTGTTCATCCAGGTGGGCGGCGCCATCGGGTTGTGGCCGACGCTGGCCGTCGTGGTTCTGACCGCCATCCTTGGCACCTGGCTGGTGCGCAGCCAGGGCGCTGCCGCGATGGGCCAATTGCGCCGGTCGTTCGCGGAGCTCGATGACCCGACCGAGCCGCTGGCGCATGGTGCCATGATCCTGATCGCGGGGGCGCTGCTGCTCACGCCGGGGTTCTTTACCGATGCCGTGGGCTTTGCGCTGCTGATGCCGCCGGTGCGGATGGCGGTGTTGCGCTATCTGCGCAAGCGGGTCACTGTGACGCAGTTCAGCATGGGCCCGCGGGGCGATCCGCGGGCCGGGCCGGGCGGCTTTCGGGGCGGCGGCATGCCCGGCGATGTGGTCGAGGGCGAGTTCGAGGAAGTGCGCCCCAGGCGCGGCGCAAACGCCCGGCCTTCGGGCTGGGTCGAGGGCCCCGACCGCCATTGAGGTGGCCCGGGCAAGCTGTTATGCAATCGCCAAGCATTTTGAGGAGTGACCCGAATGACCGAGAACGGTGCCGCCGGTTCAGGCGACAACAAGACCGAAGCGAAGAAGGACGCAGCCGCCCAGCAGGCGCAACAGGTTCAGATGCGGGTTCTGGGGCAGTTCGTCCGCGATCTGTCTTTCGAAAACGTGATGGCGCAGAAGGGTGCCTCGGTCGAGGGGCAGCCCGATATCAGCGTGCAGGTCAACCTCGACGCCAAGAAGCGGCCGCAGGAACACACCTATGAATCCAGCATCAAGCTGAACATCGAATCCAAGGCCAAGAACACCGGCGATGTCCTGTTCCTGATGGAGATCGAATATGTCGGCATCTTCCATATCGAAGGCGTGCCGGAAGAACAGATGCACCCCTTCCTGCTGATCGAATGCCCGCGCATGGTGTTTCCGTTCCTGCGCCGGGTCGTCAGCGACGTCACCAGCGATGGCGGATTCCCGCCGCTGAACCTGGACAACATGGATTTCGTCGGCATCTACCGCGCCGAAGTGGCGCGCCGGCAGGCCGCCCAGGCCGCCGCGGGCGGAGAGCCCGCCAAGGCCTGAACCGATCCGGCGCGCCCGGCCCCGTCAGGCGCGCCGCCACAGCGCATCTTCGCCCAGGCTTTCGACGAAGGCGTCATGCGCGGCGCGTTCCTCGGCGGTGATACGCGGCGGCAGCGGTTGGGGGCGAGGGCGGGGCCGCCATTCCGGCGCGCCGCCCGGCCCGCGCGCCGCACCGGCCGGGGCAAGGGCGAAATCGGGCTGGCGGCCGCCGATCAGTTCCAGGTAGACCTCGGCCAGAATCTCGGAATCCAGCAGCGCGCCATGCAGGGTGCGCGCGGAATTGTCTATGCCGAAACGGCGGCACAGCGCATCGAGGCTGGCCGGCGAGCCGGGGAATTTCTTGCGCGCGATAGCCAGCGTATCGACCGCCCGTTCCCATGGCAGCACCGGCAGGCGCATCCATCGCAGTTCGGCATTGAGAAACTTCATGTCGAAGGATGCGTTGTGGATGACCAGCCTGGCATCGCCGACGAAATCCAGGAACGCCTGGCCGATCTCGGCGAATTTCGGCTTGTCGCGCAGGAATTCCTCGCTCAGCCCGTGCACCTCGAACGCGCCCTGGGGCATGTCGCGTTCGGGGTTGATGTACTGATGATAGGTGCGGCCCGTGACGACGTGATTGAACAGTTCGACGCCGCCGATCTCGACGATGCGGTCGCCTGTTTCGGGGTCGAGACCCGTGGTTTCGGTATCCAGAACGATTTCACGCATCTCTCAGCCCTGCCATGATCGTGTCCACTATCGCCCGGACCTGCGCGCGGGCATGCTCCGGCGTGTCGGTGACGACAACGTAATCTGATCGTGCACGCTTTTCCGCGTCGGGCATCTGCTTGTCCCTGATCTGGCGAAACTGTCCTGCCGTCATGGTCGCGCGCTCGAGAACGCGCGCCTCCTGAACCTCTGCCGGCGCGCTGACGCAGACCACGGCATCCATCGCCCTGTTGCCCCCGGTTTCGAACAGCAGCGGTATGTCGAACACGAGAATGTCGGCGGTGGCGTTCCTCGTGAAATCGGCGCGGTCTCGTGCCACCAACGGATGCACGATGGATTCGATCCGGTGCAGGGCGGCGGGATCGTCCCCGATGATCCGCTTCAGCGCCGCACGGCTGACGGCGCCGCCCTCGACCGCGCCGGGAAAGGCCGCCCGCATCGGCGCCACCGCCGCACCGCCGGGGGCGTAAAGGCGGTGAACCGCGGCGTCGGCATCCCAGACCGCACAGCCTGCCTCGGCGAACAGCCGGGCCGTGCTGCTTTTGCCCATGCCGATCGAGCCGGTCAATCCGAGGTGAAAGCTCATCTGAGCGCCGCCGCCCGCGTTGCGTTGTCCACGACGGGGCGCACGCCGAACCAGCGCTCGAACCCGGGCACCGCCTGGTAGAGCAGCATTCCCAGCCCGTCGACCGGAACGCAGCCCGCCTCTTGCGCCGCGAGCAGCAGATTGGTCTTGAGCGGGGAATAGACCAGGTCGGTGACGACAACGCCCTTTCGCAACCCGTCCAGAGGCACCCGCAATTCGGGCTTGCCGACCATGCCCAGCGAGGTGGTGTTCACGACTAGGGCCGCCTCGTCCAGCATGTTGCCGGCCTGTACCCAGTCGATGACGCGGATACGGGTGCCGAAATCGTCCTTCAGGCGTTCGGCGCGCACCCTGGTGCGGTTGCTCAGCAGGATTTCAGGCGCGCCCGCGTCCAGCAGGGCGGCCACCACCGCCCGCGCTGCGCCCCCGGCACCCAGCACCGCCGCCGGGCCCGATTTCGCATCCCAGTCCGGGGCGCCGTTGCGCAGGTTTTCGATGAATCCGTAACCGTCTGTATTATCTGCATGAATCTTACCGTCCTGGCGAAAGATCAGGGTATTCGCGGCGCCGATCAATGTTGCCCGGTCGCTGATCTGATCGGCGATGCCCATCACCGTTTCCTTGTGCGGGATGGTGATGTTGGCGCCCACGAATCCCATCTTCGGCAGGGTGCGCAGAACCGCCTCGAGGTTTTCATGCGCCACGTCCATCGGAATGTAGTGCCCGGCAATGCCATGCGTCGTCAGCCAGTGCCGGAACAGCCGCGGCGACCGGGAATGCGCGATCGGCGTGCCGATCACGCCAGCCAGAGGTATCTTGGTCTCGGTCATTGCTCGATCACTCTTTGCTGCATCAGAAAGCCCAGCAATTCAAGCAATGGCATACCCAAAACGTGAAAGTAATCCCCCTCGACGGCGCTGAACAGCCGAACGCCCTCTTCCTCGAGCTTGTAGGCGCCGACGGCGTGGCGGATGCTGTCCCAGTTGCGCACGACATAACCTTCCAGATAGCCATCCGTCACCGCGCGCATATGCAAGCGCACCTGCCCGACGTGGCGCCAGAGCGGCTGGCCGTCACGGCAGACCACGGCGGCCGACAGCAGCCTGTGGCGCCGGCCACGCAGGTTGCGCAGCTGCGTCAACGCCATGTCCGGGCTTTCCGGTTTGGACATCAGCTGCGCCTCGAATTCCAGCAGCTGATCGCAGCCGATCACCAGCACGCCGGGGTGCCTGGTGCTGATGCAGCGCGCCTTCGCTTCGGCCAGCGCATCGGCGATATCGCGTGGTTTGGCGCCGTCCGCCAGCAGCGCGGATTTCAGCGGCTCCTCGTCCACCCGCGCAACCTCGATGCTAAACGGCACGCCGGCGTTGCGCAGCAACTGCGCGCGAATCCCGGATCCCGAAGCCAGAACGATGGGGGCAGGCATGTGGAAAACCCTTTGGACACAGTTCAACTTGGCGGGGACAGATGTGCATGAAGCAGACCACCGAAGGCAAGCGCGACCTGAACGGCTGGACAACTCGACCCCGCCAGCGATTCAATCCCCTCTGGGCAAGGATAACCCTGGCGGCGGGGACATCCGCGATATGCACAGGGTATTGGCGATTCATCCCAAGGCCGGATTGTCGCGGCCATATTTTATCCTTCTGATATGACTATGAAAAATCATGTTATCCATGCCTGTTGGCGGTTCCGAACCCGGTTTGGGCACCGGTGGATATCCGTCGGGACAGCGGAATAATCCACGCAAACCGGCGCCCCTTATTACAACCAACCACCTTTTTTATTCTTCTTTTTATTATTAGGAAGCCGGATCGAAGCCATGAGGACTCCATGATTGACCTTCTGATCACGCTCTATCCCTGGAACAAGGCGTTTCACATCATGGCGGTCCTGTCCTGGATGGCCGGGCTGTTCTATCTGCCGCGGCTTTACGTCTATCACGTCGAACGCGTCATGGAGATAGACGGCGCGGCCGCGGTGTTCGAGGTCATGGAACTGAAGCTTCTGAACTTCATCATGCGCCCGGCGATGTTTGCCACCTGGGGGTTCGGTCTGGCGCTGGTCTTTACCCCCGGCATCGTGGACTGGTCGATGATCTGGCCCTGGACCAAGGGCGCGTCGGTGATCGCCATGACCTGGTTTCACTATTGGCTGGCAGCGCGAAGGCAGGATTTCCTGACCGGCCGGAATCGGCTGAGCGGGCGTCAGTTCCGCATGATGAACGAAGTGCCGACCATCCTTATGGTGGTGATCGTCCTGTCGGTCGTGGTGAAGTTCTGAAACGTGACCCCGGGCGGTTTGACTCGGGCGGCGGACTTGACTATGAGATTGGCGAACTCGCCCGTCCGGGCGAAGTGCCTTCCGCTCACATTTCCGATCGCGCCGCGCCGGCGGTATCCAGGGGCCGTATCATCATGACAACCGAATACCTGAACCTTGCCGATCTCAAGGCGAAGAGCCCCAAGGATCTGCTCAGCGTCGCCGAAGATCTGGAGATCGAGAACGCCTCGACCATGCGCAAGGGCGAGATGATGTTCCAGATCCTGCGCGAACGCGCCGACGAAGGCTGGGAGATCGGCGGCGACGGCGTGTTGGAAGTTCTCCAGGACGGGTTCGGCTTCCTGCGCTCGCCCGAGGCCAACTATCTGCCCGGCCCCGACGACATCTATGTTTCGCCCGACATGATCCGGCAATATTCGCTGCGCACCGGCGACACGATCGAAGGGTCGATGAAGGCGCCCGACGAAAGCGAACGCTATTTCGCGCTGACCGATGTCAAGCGGATCAATTTCGAAGACCCCGAGAAGGCCAGGCACAAGATCGCGTTCGACAACCTGACGCCGCTTTACCCCGACGAACGGCTGACGATGGAATTGCCGGATCCGACGATCAAGGACCGCACCGCGCGCATCATCGACCTGGTGGCGCCGATCGGCAAGGGCCAGCGGTCGCTGATCGTGGCGCCGCCGCGCACCGGCAAGACGGTGATCCTGCAGAACATCGCCAATTCGATCGAGAAGAACCACCCGGAATGCTATCTGATCGTGCTGCTGATCGACGAACGCCCCGAAGAAGTGACCGACATGCAGCGTTCGGTGAAGGGCGAAGTGGTGTCCTCGACCTTCGACGAACCGGCCACGAGGCACGTTGCGGTGTCGGAAATGGTGATCGAAAAAGCCAAGCGGCTGGTCGAGCATAAACGAGATGTTGTTATCTTGCTTGACTCGATCACAAGACTTGGTAGGGCGTTCAATACCGTCGTGCCATCTTCGGGCAAGGTTCTGACCGGCGGCGTCGATGCCAACGCGCTGCAACGGCCCAAGCGGTTCTTCGGCGCGGCGCGCAATATCGAAGAGGGCGGAAGCCTGACCATCATCGCCACCGCGCTGATCGACACGGGCAGCCGCATGGACGAGGTGATCTTCGAGGAATTCAAGGGGACCGGCAATTCGGAAATCGTGCTCGACCGCAAGATCGCGGACAAGCGCGTGTTCCCGGCCATCGACATCCTGAAATCCGGAACCCGCAAGGAAGAGCTTCTGGTCGACAAGGGCGACCTTCAGAAGACCTTTGTTTTGCGGCGGATCCTGAACCCCATGGGCACCACCGATGCCATCGAGTTCCTGATTTCCAAGCTCAAGCAGACCAAGAGCAATTCGGACTTCTTCGATTCCATGAATACCTGAGCCTGGCCTCTCCTTTCGGAGCCAACCCATGGACACGATTTTCGCTTTGGCCACCGCGCAGGGCAGGGCCGGGGTCGCGGTTATCCGGCTGTCGGGGCCGAGGGCGCACGCCGTGGCAGAGCAGTTGGCCGGCCCGGGCCTCGTCCCGCGCGGCATGGCGGCGCGCACGTTGCGTGATCGCTCCGGCGACGTTCTGGACGACGCCGTGATCCTGACCTTTGCCGGTCCGGCCAGTTTCACCGGCGAAGACGTGGCCGAACTTCAGGTTCATGGCAGCGCCGCGGTGGTGGCGAACATTCTCGGGGTTCTGTCGGGAATCGACGGGCTTCGTCTGGCCGACCCGGGCGAGTTCACGCGCCGCGCGCTTGAGAACGGGCGGCTGGATCTGGCCCAGGTCGAGGGCCTGGCCGATCTGATCGACGCGGAGACCGAGGCGCAGCGGCGACAGGCACAGACGCTTCTTTCGGGCCGTCTGGGAGACTTGGCCGAGAGCTGGCGGCGTGATCTGATCCGGGCGGCATCGCTGATCGAGGCAGTAATCGACTTTGCCGACGAGGACGTCCCGGGCGATGTCACGCCCGAAGTGCGCGCCCTTCTGCAATCGGTGTCATCGGATCTGCGCGCCGAACTGGCCGGCGTGAATATCGCCGAACGCATTCGCAGCGGGTTCGAGGTTGCCATCGTCGGTGCGCCCAATGTGGGGAAATCCACGCTTCTGAACGCGCTGGCGGGGCGCAAGGCCGCGATCACCTCGGAATTCGCGGGAACCACGCGCGACGTGATCGAGGTGCGCATGGATCTTGCCGGTCTGCCGGTGACGCTTCTGGATACGGCCGGGCTGCGCGACACCAGCGACGTTGTCGAAGGCATCGGCGTCGCCCTCGCGAGGGAACGCGCCGAGGCCGCGGATCTGCGCGTCTTTCTGGCGGAAGAGGGCGAATCACTGGATGTTGCGATATGTGAGGGCGATATCCGGGTTCTGCCGAAGGCCGATCGTCGTACCGATCCGCAAGGGGCCGTATCCGGGTTGACCGGCCAGGGAATCGACGCTTTGGTGAACGAGATTTCCAGGACACTGTCGGCCAGGTCGGCCGGCGCCGGGATCGCTACGCGGGAACGGCATCGCGCGGCGATGGATCGCGCGGCGAATGCGCTGGACGCGGCGTGCCGGCTGCTCGAACTGGGCCCGGACCGGTATGATATCGCGGCGGAAGAGGTGCGCAGCGCGATTCGCGCCCTTGAATCGCTGGTCGGACGTATAGATGTGGAAACTCTGCTGGACGAGATCTTCGCCAGTTTCTGCCTGGGCAAGTGAAAGGTGTTTCACGTGAAACATTCGGCGTTCGATATTGTGGTGATCGGGGGCGGTCATGCCGGAACCGAGGCCGCCCACGCCGCGGCCCGGATGGGCACGCGCGTCGCGCTTGTCACCTTGCGCCGAGCGGATATTGGCGTGATGTCGTGCAATCCCGCCATCGGCGGGCTGGGCAAGGGCCACCTGGTGCGCGAGATCGACGCGATGGACGGGGTCATGGGCCGTGTGGCGGACCGCGCCGGAATCCAGTTCCGGCTGCTGAACCGCCGCAAGGGGCCGGCGGTGCAGGGGCCGCGGGCGCAGGCGGACAGGGCGCTGTATCGCGCCGCGATGCTGGCCCGGACCGACGCGCGCGACGGTCTTGAGATAATCGAAGGCGAAGCGGTCGATTTCCTGATGCGCAATGGCGCGGTGGCCGGTGTGGTCCTGGCCGATGGTTCCGGGATTGCCGCGCAGGCGGTTGTTCTGACCTCGGGCACCTTCCTTCGCGGTGTCATCCATATCGGCGACACGTCGCGGGCGGGCGGGCGCATGGGCGATCGCCCGTCGGTCAGGCTGGCCGACCGTATCGACGAGTTCGGCCTGCCGCTGGGGCGGCTCAAGACCGGCACGCCGCCGCGCCTCGACGGGCGCACGATCAATTGGGACGGGCTGGAAATGCAGCCGGGCGACGATGATCCGGTCATGTTTTCCTTTCTGTCGCGGGGGGTCGAGGCGCCGCAGATCGCGTGCGGCATCACCCACACCAACCCGCGAACGCATGAGATCATCCAGCGCAACCTGTCGCGGTCGGCCATGTATGGCGGCCATATCGACGGTGTCGGCCCGCGCTATTGCCCGTCGATCGAGGACAAGATCGTGCGGTTTGCGGAGAAGTCCTCGCACCAGATTTTCCTGGAACCCGAAGGTGCGGAAACTCACACGGTCTATCCGAACGGCATTTCGACATCGCTCCCCGTGGATGTGCAGGAAGACTATGTGCATTCCATAAACGGGCTGGAACGCGCGGCGATCCTTCAGCCTGGATATGCGATCGAGTACGATTACGTCGATCCGCGCGCCCTCACCTCGGAACTGGCAGTGCGGGATGTGCCCGGTCTGTACCTGGCCGGCCAGATCAACGGGACCACCGGCTATGAAGAGGCGGCGGCACAGGGGCTGGCCGCGGGGCTGAACGCGGCGCTGGCCGTGAAAGGGCGCGAACCGCTGCATTTCAGCCGTGCCAACAGCTATATCGGCGTCATGATCGACGATCTGACGACCCGCGGCGTTGCCGAGCCGTACCGGATGTTCACCTCGCGCGCCGAGTTCCGCCTGTCGCTGCGGGCGGACAACGCGGATCAGCGGCTTACCCCCATCGGCATCAAAACGGGTTGCGTGACAGAGGATCGCAAGCGCGTCTTTCTGGACAAGATGGAGCGGCTTGAGCGCGCACGGTCCCGACTGACCGCCGCGCAGTTCACGCCAAAGCAGGTGGCGCAGGCGGGGATTCGCATCAATCAGGACGGCAGCAGACGATCGGGCATGGATCTGCTGGCCTTTCCGGATGTCGTGTTCGAGGATCTCGTTGCACTGGATGCCGATCTGGACCAGATCGATGGCGAAATCCGGCGGCAAACCGAACGCGATGCGCTGTATGCACATTATATTGCGCGGCAAAAGCAGGATATCACCGCGCTGAAGCGCGACGAGGGCCATCGTATCCCCGCGGATTTCGATTATCGCGCTATCGAAGGGCTCTCGAACGAGTTGAAGCAGAAGCTTTCGCATGCGCAGCCCGGGAATCTGGCCCAGGCATCGCGGGTGGATGGAATGACTCCGGCCGCCCTGGCGCTGATCCTGTCGCGCCTTCGGCGGGGCGAGCGGGCGCGACGGGCATGAATGCGCAAGACGACGCATTGCGCGGGATGGATGTTTCACGTGAAACACTCGACCGGTTCCGGCTGTTTGAACGCGTGTTGCAGAAGTGGAATCGCCGCATCAATCTGGTCTCGCGGGCCAGCCTCGATGACTTCTGGCGCCGCCATGTCGCCGATTCCGTGCAGGTGTTCCGCCTGGGCACGCCGCAGGGCCATTGGGTTGATCTGGGAAGCGGAGGGGGCTTTCCCGGGCTTGTCGTGGCGATCCTGGCGGCAAGCGAGCGCCACGACCTCAATGTGACGATGATCGAGAGCGACCAGAGAAAGGCGGCCTTCCTGCGCGCCGCGGCGCGGGAAACCGGCGCTGCCTGCGCGGTGCTTCCCGCACGGATCGAGAGCGCGCCGCCACAGGGCGCGGATACGGTATCGGCCCGGGCGCTTGCGGATCTGAGCACGTTGCTGGGCTTTGTTCACCAGCATCTGAAGCCGGGGGGAACGGCGCTGTTTCCCAAAGGCGTCACCTGGGAAAAAGAACTGTCCGCCGCGCGGCGGCAATGGCGTTTCGATGTGGAACCGATTACAAGTCGAACCGACGCCGATGCCGTCATACTGAAAATCCACGGAGTGTCGCGTGCCTGACCTGTCCCGCCCCAAGGGGCCGAAAATCATCGCGGTGGCCAACCAGAAGGGCGGCGTGGGCAAGACCACGACGGCGATCAACCTCGCCTCCGCGCTGGCGGAAAGCGGGCAGAAGGTGCTGATCGTCGATCTGGACCCGCAGGGCAACGCCTCGACCGGGCTGGGGATCGACGCTGCCAATCGCGACCTCACGACCTACGATCTGCTGGTGGACGACGCGCCGCTGGCCGATGTGATCCGCGACACCGGCTTTGCCGGGCTCTCCATCATTCCGGCGACGGTCGATCTGAGTTCAGCGGATATCGAGCTGTTTTCGAACGAGAAAAGAAGTTTCCTGTTGCACGACGCCCTGCGCCAGACGGCGATGGACAGGTTCGGGTTCGATTATATCATGATCGACTGCCCGCCTTCGCTGAGCCTGCTTACCGTCAACGCCATGGTGGCCGCGCATTCGGTTCTGGTGCCGCTGCAAAGCGAGTTCTTCGCGCTTGAAGGGCTGTCGCAGCTGATGCTGACGATTCGCGAGATACGCCAGAGCGCGAACCCCGAGCTGCGCATCGAGGGCGTGGTGCTGACGATGTATGACCGGCGCAACAACCTGTCGCGCCAGGTCGAACAGGACGCACGCGACAACCTTGGCGATCTGGTGTTTCAAACGGTGATCCCGCGCAATGTGCGTGTCAGCGAGGCGCCATCCTATGCCATGCCGGTGCTGAGCTATGATGCGCAGTCCCAGGGGGCCGTGGCCTATCGCCAACTCGCGCGGGAGCTTGCGCGCAAACACAAGAGGATCGCCGCATGACCGGGCCGGAGGAGAACGCCATGACCGAGAAAAAGCCGAAACCGCGCGGGCTGGGGCGGGGGCTGTCGGCGCTGATGGCGGATGTGCGCCCGGAGCAGGATTCTGCCGCGGGTGAACGCCGCCCCGACTTGCAGGTGCCGATCGAAAAGCTGACCGCCAACCCAGATCAGCCGCGCCGCAGCTTCGGGCAGGGCGATCTTGAGGATCTGGCGGCCTCGATCCGGGAAAAGGGGGTGCTTCAACCCCTGATCGTCCGCCCCGCCGGGAACGGCATGTTCCAGATCGTCGCCGGAGAGCGGCGCTGGCGCGCGGCGCAGATGGCGCAGCTGCATCAGTTGCCGGTTCTGGTGCGCGACCTGGACGATACCGAAGTTCTCGAGATCGCCATCATCGAGAACATTCAGCGCGCCGACCTGAACGCGGTGGAAGAGGCGATCGGATACCGCCAGCTTATGGACCGGTTCGGCCACACGCAGGAAAAGCTGAGCCAGGCGCTGGGCAAGAGCCGCAGCCATATCGCCAATTTGCTGCGGCTGCTGAACCTTCCCGACGACGTGCGCGCCATGATCCAGGATGGCAGCCTGTCGGCGGGTCACGCGCGGGCGCTGATCACCTGCGAGAACCCCTCGGAACTGGCGCAGAAGGTCGTGCGCGGCGGGCTGTCGGTGCGCGCGACCGAGGCGCTGGTCAAGAAACAGCAGCATGGCGAGGATGCGCCGCGGCGCCAGGCGCGGCCGAAAGACGCGCAGAAGGATGCCGATACCCGCGCGCTCGAGGGCGATCTTTCGGCCGCGCTCGGGATGCGCGTGACGATCGAGCACAAGGCCGAGGGCGAGGCCGGGCGGCTGATCGTCAGCTATGACAGCCTCGATCAGCTTGACGATCTGTGCGCGCGTCTTAGCCGTTAGGGCGCGACCAGATGAACACCAGCACCGCAGATAATACAAGTGCTTGAATTATAACGATTATCTTTGAAACCCCAAGGATCAGGGTCAAGGCGAATACCGCAATGATCGAAACCGTCGCCAGCCGTTTGGCGAGCGGCCGAATGGCGCCGGAACGGTTCCAGTCCTCGATGACCGGGCCGAAGGTGCGGTGCGACAGGATCCAGTGGTGCAGCCGTTCCGAGGACCGCGCGAAGAAGAACGATGCCACCAGCAGGAACGGGACCGTCGGCAGCAGCGGCAGGAACGCGCCGATCACCGCCAGACCGACGCAAATCAACCCCAGCCCTGCCCAGACGAACTTCATCGCTCAATCCGCCAGTAGATCGCGGATGACCGCGTTCAGGACCGTGCGGCCGCGTCTGGTGGCGGCCAGACGACCGTCTGCAACCTCGATCATTCCAAGTTCGGCCAGCCGCCCGACCCGGTCGGAGCCGAAGGGCGCGCCGTTCAGCGCCGCAAAGCGGGCCATGTCCAGACCTTCGCGGATGCGCAAACCCATCATCACATGTTCCTCGGCCTGTTCGCGACCCGTCAGTTCGGTGCGCACGGTTTCGCCCGATCCCCTGCCGACATGGTGCAGCCATCGCCCGGGCGCAAGCGGTGATTCCGTCGCAAGGCGCCGCCCGCCCACGGTGATCCGCCCGTGCGCGCCGGGGCCGATGCCGACATAGTCGCCACAACGCCAGTAGATCAGGTTGTGCCGGGATTCGGCACCGCTTGCCGCGTGGTTCGACACTTCATAGGCCGCAAACCCGGACGCCTCGCAGATCTCCTGCGTGGCGTCGAACATGTCGGCTGCCAGGTCCTCGCCGGGCAGACCGCGCAGCTTGCCTGCCTCATGGCGCGCGCCAAAGGCGGTGCCGGCCTCGATCGTCAGTTGATACAGCGACAGGTGATCGACCGCCATTGACAGGGCCTGGGTCAACTCGTTACGCCACTGGCGCAGCGTCTGATCCTGACGCGCGTAAATCAGGTCAAAGCTGACGCGCGCGAAGGTGTTGCGCGCGATGTCCAGCGCCCTGTGCGCCTCGGCGACCGTATGAATGCGGCCCAGCCGGCGAAGATCGGTATCGTTCAGCGCCTGGATGCCCATGGATACGCGGTTCACCCCGCCATCGCGATAGCCGGCAAGGCGGCCGGCCTCGACCGAACCCGGATTTGCCTCGATCGTCACTTCCATGTCGTTCGAGGCGGGCCAGTGCTGCCGGGCGCGCTCGATGATCGCGGCGACGGTATCGGGGGGCATCAGCGAAGGCGTGCCGCCGCCGAAATAGATGGTACTCAATATCCGCCCGGGCAGTTCGGCCGCGACGCGGTCGATCTCGCTCAGATAGGCTCGGGCCCAGGCGGTCTGGTCGATTTCCCGGGCGACATGGCTGTTGAAATCGCAATAGGGGCATTTCGCCTGGCAGAACGGCCAATGGACATAAAGGCCAAAGCCGCCGACGGGCCGGTCGTCAGCCAAAGCAGGCGGCCACGAATTGCTGCATCGCCCGCGCACGATGGCTGATGCGATTCTTCTCCGCGGGGTCCATTTCCGCGAAGGTGATGTCGAAACCGTCCGGCATGAACACCGGATCGTAGCCATGACCCTGACGGCCCCGCATCGGCCAGGTCATGCGGCCCGGCACCGCCCCCTCGAACACCTCGTCATGGCCGTCGGGCCAGGCGAGGACCAGGGTGCAGCGAAACCGGGCCTTGCGCGGATACGGCGCGCGCAATGCCTCCATCTCGCGTTGGGCGCGCTGCATCGCCACGGTGAAATCGCGGCCATCGGGCGTTTGCGCCCAGTCCGCGGTGTGCACGCCGGGCGCGCCGCCCAGCGCGTCGATCTCGAGCCCGGAATCGTCCGACAGCGCCGGCAGGCCGGTGGCACGGGCGGCGGCGTGTGCCTTGATGCGCGCGTTGCCGACAAAGGTTTCCTCGGTCTCTTCGGGTTCGGGCAGGTTCATTTCCGCCGCTCCCGCGACGGTGACACCATGAGGTTTCAGAAGCTGCGCCATTTCTTCCAGCTTGCCCGCGTTGTGGGTGGCGATCAGCAGCCGGCTGCCGGAAAACCTGCGACTCATGCGGTGGCGGCTTTCTGCGCGGCGGTCAGCTCGTTCACGCCCTTCCAGGCCAGGTCGAGAAGCTGATTCATCTGATCGCGCGAAAACACCGACCCTTCGGCCGACATCTGCACCTCGATCAGGCTTCCCGAACCGGTCATGATGAAATTGCCGTCGACGCCCGCTTCGCTGTCTTCGGGATAGTCGAGATCCAGCACCGGCTGGCCGGCATAGATGCCGCAGGATACGGCGGCGACCGGATCGACCAGCGGATCGCTCAGGACTTCTCCGGTTTTCATCAGCCGGTTGACCGCAAGGCGCAGCGCCACCCAACCGCCGGTGATCGCCGCGCAGCGCGTGCCGCCATCGGCCTGGAGCACATCGCAATCCACGGTGATCTGGCGTTCGCCCAGCGCCACCCGGTCCACGCCCGCGCGCAGTGCGCGCCCGATCAGGCGCTGGATCTCGACGGTACGCCCGCCCTGTTTCCCGGCGGATGCCTCGCGCCGCATCCGCGTGTTGGTGGCGCGCGGAAGCATGCCGTATTCGGCCGTGACCCAGCCCAGGCCCGAACCCTTGATGAAGGGCGGCACCCGGTCCTCGATGGTGGCGGTGCACAGGACGTGGGTGTCGCCCACCCTGATCAGGCAGGATCCTTCGGCGTGTTTGGTAAAGCCGGTCTCGATTGAAATCGGACGCATTTCGCTTAAGTCTCGACCAGAGGGGCGCATGGGAATTCCTTTGTTGGACGGGGTGGAGATACAGCCCGGCGGGGCGGCTGCGCAACCCCGATTGACCTCGGATGTCCTTGGTCTTTAATGCTTGGTCTCTGACGACGGTCCAGCCGGGTGGCATGACATGACCGAAACGACGAAAATTCTTGAGGAACTCAACGACCGGTCCCGCGAGGTGTTCCGGCTGGTGGTGGAGTCCTATCTCGAAAGCGGCGATCCCGTGGGAAGCCGCACGCTGACCCGGACGATGAACGAAAAGGTCAGCGCGGCGACCATCCGCAACGTCATGCAGGATCTCGAGTTTCTCGGCCTGCTCGACAGCCCCCATGTCAGCGCCGGACGGATCCCGACGCAACTGGGCCTGCGGATGTTCGTCGACGGCCTTCTAGAGGTGAGCGACCTGACCCCGGCGGACCGCGAGAAGATAGACGCCACCCTGACCAGCAAGACGCATGACGTGGGCAGCCTGCTGGACCGCGTCGGATCGGCGCTTTCGGGCGTCACCCACGGCGCATCGCTGGTTCTGACGCCCAAGCACGAGGCCGCGATTCAGCATATCGAATTCGTGTCCCTGGGCCATGACCGGGCGCTGGTGGTACTGGTGTTCACCGATGGCCATGTCGAAAACCGCCTGTTCACGCCTCCGCCCGGCCAGACCCCGAGTTCGATGCGCGAGGCGGCGAATTTCCTGAACGCGCTGATCGGGGGCAAGACCCTGGGCGAGCTGCGCGGCGTCATCCAGAAAGAGATCTCGGCGCGGCGCCAGGAGATCGACAGCCTGGCGCGCGACATGATCGAAAGCGGCCTTGCGGTCTGGGAGGACGAGGGCGAGGACAGCGCGCGCCTCATCGTGCGCGGGCGGGCGAATCTTCTGGGCGAAGGCCGCGAGGCGGCCGAGCTCGAGCGTATCCGGACGCTGTTCGACGACCTGGAGCGCAAGCGCGATATCGCCGAATTCCTGGAACTGACCGATGAGGGCGACGGCGTGCGCATATTTATCGGCTCCGAGAACAAACTTTTCTCACTTTCGGGTTCCTCTCTGGTGGTTTCCCCATATATGAACGCTGACCGAAAGATCATTGGTGCCGTCGGCGTGATCGGGCCGACGCGGCTGAATTACGGACGCATCGTTCCGATCGTCGACTACACGGCACAGCTTGTCGGAAAGCTGCTTTCCGATGGGAGTTAGAGGTGAAAGATGGCAGAACCCAGAAAAGACGAATTCCTTGACGACATTGACGCGGCCCAAGCCGAGGAACAGGCCGAACATGTGGCCGAAATCGAGCCTGAAGCGGCCGAACTGGATGCGCTGCGGGCCGAACGCGACGAGTTGAAGGACCGGTTTCTTCGCGCGCTCGCGGATGCCGAGAACGCGCGCAAGCGGTCGCAGAAGGACCGCCGGGAAGCCGAACAGTATGGCGGGTCGAAGCTGGTTCGCGACATGCTGCCGGTTTATGACAACATGAAACGCGCGCTGGACGCGGCAAACGCGGACCAGCGCGCGGTCGCGGGCGGTCTGATCGAGGGCGTGGAGCTGACCATGCGCGAACTTCTGAACGTGTTCGCCAAGCACGGGGTCAGCGTGGTCGCGCCGAAAGTCGGGGACAGATTCGACCCGCAGATACACGAGGCCATGTTCGAGGCGCCGCTTCCGGGAACCGTCGCGGGCGAGATCATCCAGGTCTCGGCCGAAGGCTTCATGCTGCACGACCGTCTGTTGCGCCCGGCACAGGTTGGCGTGTCGTCGATGCCGGCGTCCTGAAGCGCGAAATTGCGAGGCGGCCGGGCGGTCAGGGCCGCGCGGCCGCCTCTTTCAGCCTGTAGAGCCACTCAAGCGCCTGGCGCGGGGTCAGGTCGTCGGGATGAATGCCGGCAAGCATTTCGTCGGCGGGCGAAGATGCAAGGGGCGCCGGAGGTGCTGCGGGTTTGACGGCGAACAGCGGCAGATCGTCGATCAGCGCGGCGGGCGAGGGGCGCCCCTCGCGTTCGCCCTTCTCCAGCGCCTCGAGAACCACCCGGGCGCGGGCCACGACCGAGGGCGGAAGTCCGGCAAGCTGGGCCACCTGCACACCGTAGGAACGGTCTGCCGCCCCCTTGCGCACCTCGTGCAGAAAGATCACCTCGCCTTCCCATTCGCGCACGGCGACGGTCGCGTTCTCGACATGGTCGAGCTTGCCGGCCAGCGCGGTCAGTTCGTGGTAATGCGTGGCGAACAGGGCGCGGCAGCGGTTGGCGTCATGCAGATGTTCCAGCGTGGCCCAGGCGATGGACAGCCCGTCCCAGGTGGCGGTACCGCGGCCGATCTCGTCGAGGATCACCAGCGCCCGGTCGTCGGCCTGGTTCAGGATCGCCGCGGTTTCGACCATCTCGACCATGAAGGTGGACCGCCCCCGGGCCAGATCGTCCGAGGCGCCGACGCGGCTGAATATCTGGCTGACCAGCCCGATACGGGCGCTCTCGGCGGGCACATGGCTGCCGATCTGGGCCAGCAGCGCGATCAGTGCGTTCTGCCGCAGATAGGTCGACTTCCCGGCCATGTTCGGCCCGGTCAGCAGGGCGATCGCAGCGCCGTCGGCGGCGCTGAGGTCGCAATCGTTGGCGATGAAGGCATTGCCCGACTGCCGGCGCAGGGCGTGTTCGACCACCGGGTGCCGGCCGCCCTCGATCACGAAGGCGCGCGATGTGTCGAGGCGAGGCCGGCACCAGTTCTCGGCCGCCGCCAGATCGGCCAGCGATGCCGCGAGATCAAGTTCGGCCAATGTGGCGGCGGCTGCGTTCAGGCGGGCGGACTCGGCTAGAATAGCCTCTGACAGGCTCTGATAGAGCCGCTTTTCGATTTCCAGCGCATGATTTCCTGCGTTCAGGATGCGGGTTTCGATCTCGCTGAGCTCGACCGTGGTAAAGCGCACCTGACTGGCCGTGGTCTGCCGGTGGATATAGGTTTGCGACAGCGGCGCCGATTGCATCTTCGCCGCATGCGTGGCGGTGGTTTCAATGAAATAGCCCAGCACGTTGTTGTGCCTGATCTTCAGCGACGCGATTCCCGTATGTTCGGCATAGTTCTTCTGTAGCCGTGCGATGACCGACCGGCCCTCGTCGCGCAGGGTGCGGGCCTCGTCGAGTTCGGCGTGGTGGCCGGCGGCGATGAATCCGCCGTCGCGCGCCAGAAGCGGCGGTTCGGCGATCAGCGCCCGGCCCAGAAGGTCGGACAGGCCGTCGAACCCGGCCAGCGCGGCGGCGGCGTCGCGCAACCGGTCGGGCAGGTCGAGTGGCGCGCAAAGCCGGTCGATGGCGGCGACTTGGCCAAGACCGTCGCGGATGGCGGCAAGATCGCGCGGACCGCCGCGGTCGAGCGCCAGGCGCGACAGCGCGCGATCCATATCCGGCGTCTTGCGCAGCGCCTGCCGCAGATCGGCGGAAAACAGGCTCTGAGACAGGCAGAAATCCACCGAATCCAGCCGTGCGCGAAGGGTCTCAAGATCGCGCGACGGGCTGGACAGGCGCTGTTCCAGAAGCCGCGCCCCGCCCGGCGTGACGGTGCGGTCGATCACGTCGAGAAGCGAGCCCGCGCGCTCGCCGCCAAGCGAGCGGGTCAGTTCGAGATTGCGCCGCGTCGCCGCGTCGATCTGGACCGAGCGGTCGGCGGCTTCGCGACGGGGCGGGCGCAGCAATGGCAGGCGGCCGCGCTGGGTTATGTCGAGATAGTCGATCAGCGCGCCCATCGCCGACACCTCGGCACGGCCGAAACTGCCGAACGCGTCGAGCGCCTCGACACCGAACAGATCGCGGATGCGCCTTTCGGCCGCCGAACTGTCGAAACTGGCGCGGCCCAGCGGTGTGAGCGATATGCCGAAATCGGAACCCACCTCGCGCAGTTCCGCCTCGCCGGTTTCCGGCAGGATCAGTTCGGACGGGGCCAGGCGCGCCAGTTCCGGCCCCAGCCGTGCGCGCGCCAGCGGCATGACGTGAAACGCGCCGGTCGATATGTCCGCCCAGGCCAGCGCCATCTGGTCGCGGACCTGCGCGAGTGACGCCAGGAAATTGTGCCGCCGCGCCTCGAGCAGCGAATCCTCGGTCAGGGTGCCCGGCGTGACCAGCCGCACGACGGCCCGCTTCACCACCGATTTCGAGCCGCGCTTCTTCGCCTCGGCCGGGCTTTCCATCTGGTCGCAGACGGCGACGCGAAAGCCCTTGCGGATCAGCGTCAGCAGATAGCCTTCGGCCGAATGCACCGGCACGCCGCACATCGGAATGTCGGCGCCGTCGTGCTTGCCGCGCTTGGTCAGCGCGATGTCCAGCGCCTCGGCCGCGGCGACGGCATCGTCAAAGAACATCTCGTAGAAATCGCCCATGCGGTAGAACAGCAGGCAATCCGCGTGGGCGGCCTTGATCTCGAGATATTGCGCCATCATCGGTGTTGTAGTGACAGACACTTTGCCTCTCAAGGACAACGAATCGACTTCAAGAGACTTTCAATCCAACGCTGCATGCAAATGTCGCCCGGTCTCCCGAGGCCGCATTCCAGAAGTCTCGAAGCCGGGTTTCTGTAGTCGCCAAGTCGTTTTTGACAATCGAGACGGAAAAGACCTCCAAGGGATGATAATCCGCCGCTTCACGCTTGTTTTTCAGAGTCACAACCAACTTGGCAAACCTGCGCAGGTCAACGGAGAAATCAGAACCTTCGGCGATGCTCTTGCAGCGTTTCTCCAAACTCTCATGACGTACTTGCCTGTAAACCCGTGTATAGATTTCTTTGAACGCAGCGTTGTCTGGGTCGCCACCCAGCGGCTCTACCAAGGCCTCACAGACCGCGTGAAAAGTTGCGAAGTACAGATCGCTCGTGGCCCTCCGCAGGTTCGCCTCGTTACGAAATTTCTCTTCGTTGATCCGAGATCTCGTGACACGGATCAACTGATCACTCAGCCGCGAGGAACTCATTGTCCGTATCAGCCTGAAAATCTATGATCGGAATTGAATCGAGGTCATTCAGGACGGAAGACCACGCTTGGTCCACGATCTCGTCCATTTCTGACTGACTGGGGCTTCTGCAGCCATCGTAAACCACACATACCCGCAGGAGCCGAAGACCGTTGTCATTCTCCATCTCGCGCCATTCAATGGATCGGACACGATCATCTCCCAGCACCGCATGAACGGCAGTGTAAATTTTTTGGCGTTGGGACAGCTTGCTCATGGGCGCATGGAATCACAAATCTATTGGTTATGGAATCCCCTGTAACAAAGAGTCATCGAGGGTAACCCGTATCGGGCAACCAGTAACCCTGCGATCCGACAATCAATGCCGAAATCAGCATGTTTCGTTGACGGCCCCTTCACCAGTTGTTCGGCGGCCCGCCCTTGTTTATGAGCGTATTTGAGGGAGGCGCACATGGCCAAGTTCAAGATCACCGACGAAGAGGCGCTCGCCTTCCACCTGGAACCGGCGCCCGGCAAGTTCGAGGTGCAGGCCACGGTGCCGATGACCACCCAGCGCGACCTGTCGCTTGCCTATTCCCCCGGCGTCGCGGTGCCTTGCGAGGCGATCGCGAAGAACCCCGAAACCGCCTATGACTATACCAACAAGGGCAATCTTGTCGCCGTGATCTCGAACGGAACGGCGGTTCTGGGGCTGGGCAACCTGGGCGCGCTGGGCTCAAAGCCCGTGATGGAAGGCAAGGCGGTCCTGTTCAAGCGCTTTGCCGACGTGAATTCGATCGACATCGAGCTTGACACCGAAGACCCGGATGCGTTTTGCCAGGCGGTCAGGCTGATGGGCCCGACATTCGGCGGCATCAACCTCGAGGACATCAAGGCGCCGGAATGCTTCATCATCGAGCAGCGCCTGAAGGAAGAGATGGACATTCCCGTCTTTCACGACGACCAGCACGGCACGGCAGTGATCTGCGCGGCGGGGCTGATTAACGCGCTGCACCTTTCGGGCAAGAAGATCGAGGATGTGAAGATCGTGCTGAACGGGGCGGGGGCGGCGGGGATCGCCTGTCTCGAACTGCTCAAGGCCATGGGCGCGCGGCACGACAACTGCATCATGTGCGACACCAAGGGCGTGATCTGGCAGGGCCGCAGCGACGGCATGAACCAGTGGAAATCCGCCCACGCGGTCAAGACCGACCTGCGCACGCTGGAAGAGGCGATGAAGGGCGCGGACGTCTTCCTGGGCGTGTCGGCCCGGGGCGCGGTGACGCAGGACATGGTGAAATCCATGGACGAGAATCCGGTCATCTTCGCCATGGCCAACCCCGACCCCGAGATCACCCCGGAAGAGGCCCAGGAGGTGCGCCCCGACGCCATCGTCGCCACCGGGCGCAGCGACTATCCCAACCAGGTCAACAACGTGCTGGGCTTTCCCTACCTGTTTCGCGGCGCGCTCGACATCCATGCCCGGGCGATCAACGACGAGATGAAGATCGCCTGCGCCCGCGCCTTGGCCGAACTCGCGCGCGAGGACGTGCCCGACGAGGTGGCGCTGGCCTACGGGCGCGCGCTGAGTTTCGGGCGCGACTATATCATCCCGACGCCGTTCGACCCGCGGCTGATCTACCGGATTCCGCCGGCGGTGGCGCGTGCGGGCATGAACACCGGTGCCGCGCGCCGGCCGATCATCGACATGGACGCCTACGAGCTGAACCTCAAGTCGCGCATGGATCCGACCGCCAGCATCTTGCGCAGTCTCAACGCGCGGGCACGGGCGGCGCAAAGCCGGATGATCTTTGCCGAGGGCGACGACCCGCGCGTGCTGCGCGCCGCCGTCACCTATCAGCGCGCCGGATTCGGCAAGGCGCTGGTTGTGGGCCGGCAGGACGACGTGGCAGGCAAGCTGGAAAAGGCCGGGCTTGGCGATGCGGTGTCCGAACTCGAGGTCGTCAACGCCGCCAACACCGAACATCTCGATACCTACAAGGCGTTTCTCTACAACCGCCTGCAACGCAAGGGGTTCGACCAGAAGGACATTCACCGGCTGGCAGCGCGCGACCGGCATGTGTTTTCGGCGCTGATGCTGGCGCACGGGCATGGCGACGGGCTGGTCACGGGGGCGACGCGCAAATCGGCGCATGTGCTGGATCGCATCGGCCATGTGTTCGATGCGGACGCCGCGCATGGCGCGGTCGGCGTTACCGCGCTGCTGCACAAGGGCCGGATCGTGCTGATCGGCGATACACTGGTGCATGAATGGCCCGAGGCCGAGGATCTGGCGACCATCGCCGAACGCGCCGCCTGTGTCGCCCGCGACATGGGGCTTGAGCCGCGCGTTGCCTTCGTCAGCTTTTCGACCTTCGGCCATCCGGTTTCCGAGCGGGCCGAGAAGATGCACCAGGCGCCGGCGGTTCTTGACCGGCGCGGCGCGGATTTCGAATACGAAGGCGAAATGACGGTGGATGTGGCGCTGAACCCGAAGGCGCAGGCGCATTACCCGTTCTCGCGGCTGACCGGGCCGGCCAATATCCTGGTGGTGCCGGCGCGCCATTCGGCCAGCATCTCGGTCAAGCTGATGCAGGAAATGGCCGGCGCGACGGTGATAGGCCCGATCCTCACCGGCGTCGACAAGCCGATCCAGATCTGTTCGTCCGTGTCCACCGCCAGCGATATCCTGAACATGGCGGTGCTGGCGGCCTGCGACATCGGCTGACCCGGTGGCGATCTGGAATCTCGGCTCGATCAACGCCGACATGGTCTATGCCGTGCCGCACCTGCCGGGGCCGGGCGAAACGCTGGCCGCGACCGGGCCCGAGCGGTTCCTGGGCGGCAAGGGCGCGAACATGTCGGTCGCCGCGGCGCGGGCGGGCGCGCATGTCTGTCATGTCGGCGCGGTTGGCGCCGACGGGCGCTGGGCCATCGAACGGCTGATGGAATACGGCGTCGATACGCGCCACATCGCGACCGTTCCCGGGCCGACCGGCCACGCGATCGTCGCCGTCGATCCGGCGGGCGAGAACCAGATCATACTCTGTCCCGGGGCGAACCGGGCCATTTCGGACGACATGCTTGGCCGGGCGCTGGCCGGGGCGGCGGCGGGCGACAGCCTGCTGATGCAGAATGAAACCAACTTGCAGTCGCAGGCCGCCCGCATGGGCCGCGATCTTGGCCTGAAGGTGTGCTATGCCGCCGCGCCCTTCGACGCGGCGGCGGTGCATGCGGTTCTGCCCTGTCTCGATTTCCTGATCCTGAACGCGGTCGAGGCCGGGCAGTTGCAAGCCGCGACGGGAATGCACCCCAGCGCGCTGCCCGTGCGCCATGTGATCGTGACAAGGGGTGCCCGCGGGGTGCGCCATTTCGACACTAATTCGGGGGAATCGCGCGATTTCCCCGCCATTCCCGTGACTGCTGTCGATACGACCGGGGCCGGCGATACCTTCGCCGGCTATGTTCTGGCCGGGCTGGATCGGGGCATGCCGATGGCCCAGGCCATCGGGCTGGCGCTGCGCGCGGCGGCGATCATGGTGACGCGGCACGGCACGGCCGACGTGATCCCCGACCTGAAGGACGTGAGCGACGCGCGCTAGCGCATGTCGCGTTCAATCGAATTCACCCGCCGGGCCGAACGCGTCGTTCCTCGAAGACGCTGCCTCGACGCGGCGGGTGAATATCGCAATCCGAATGACCGCGACACGCGCTAACTGCCTGCGAACGGCGCCGCATCGCCCCACAATTCGCGCACCCGGGCATCGCGGCCGCAGGCTTCGCGGTACATCTTGTAGGCCTTCCGTTTCGCCGTGGGGCCGAAGCGCGAGAAAAAGATCAACTCGTCCTTCTTGTAATAGTCCTGGTGGTATTCCTCGGCCGGCCAGAACCGGCTTTGGGGCAGGATCGGCGTGACGATCGGCTGGCCCAGCGCGGCGCGGGCGTCGGCCACGGCCTGTTGCGCGATGGCCCTTTCCGCCTTGTCAGAGACGAATATCGCGGTGCGATAGCTGTTTCCGCGGTCGCAGAACTGGCCGCCCGCGTCGGTAGGATCGACCGAGCGCAGGAACTTGTCCAGCAACTGCCTGCGCGTGACCCTGGCGGGATCGAAGGTAATCTGCACCGCCTCGTAATGGCCGGTGCCCCCGCGCGTCACCTGCTTGTAGGTGGGATTGTCCACATCGCCGCCGGTATAGCCCGAGACCGCCCGGGTCACGCCCGGAACGGATTCGAAGTCGGCCTCGACGCACCAGAAACAGCCGCCGGCGACGGTCAGGGTTTCGCTCTGGCCGGCATGGGCGGGCAGCATGCGCAGTGCCGCCGCGAGGGCGATCAGGGCGCCGAGGGTCAGGATCTTGATGTCGTGTGAAAGTCTCATCTGCCTTCTCCTTGCATTCGAGCGTGAAACCGAATGCCCGCCGGTACAAGCCGAAGCCGCGCGAGGTCACGCCATGTTGAGCGGAATTTACCGCTTGGCCCGGGGCATGTGCGGCGCTAAGCCATCGCCACAGGCGGAGGGCACCATGACCGAGAAGACGACAACCCACGAGGCCGAAGAGGATGCGCGCAACGAGCATATCCTGATCTACGTCAACGGGCGCATCGTGCCGAGATCGCAGGCGGTGATAAGTGTCTATGACAGCGGATTCATGCTGGGCGATGGCGTCTGGGAGGGCTTGCGGCTGTATGACGGGCGCTGGGCCTTTCTGGACGAGCATCTGGACCGTCTGTTCGCGGCCGCGAGGGCGATCGACCTGGATATCGGTCTTGACCGCGACGGCATCGCCGCGGCCCTTGACGACACAATGAACGCCAATGCCATGACGACGGATGCCCATGCCCGCCTGATGGTGACGCGCGGGGTCAAGTCGCGCCCGTTCCAGCATCCGGGCCTCAGCCGCCAGGGGCCGAGCGTGGTCATCATCATGGAGCATTCCCGACCCAGCCTGGCGCGCCCGATCCGGCTGGCCACGGTGCCCCATATCCGCGGCCTGCCGATGAGCCAGGATCCCAAGCTGAACAGCCATTCCAAGCTGAACTGCGTCCTGGCCTGCATCGCCGCCGAAAAGGCGGGTGCGGACGAGGCGCTGATGCTGGACGTGCATGGTTTCGTGAACACCACCAACGCCTGCAACTTCTTCATCGTGCGCAAGGGCGAAGTCTGGACCAGCACCGGAGATTACTGCATGAACGGGATCACCCGGCAGAAGGTGATCGACCTGTGCCGAACCAACGCCATCCCGGTGTTCGAGCGCAACTTCAGCCTGGTCGATACCTACGGCGCCGACGAGGCGTTCCTGACCGGCACCTTCGGGGCGCAGACGCCGGTGGCCGAAATCGACGGCCGGCAAATCGGCAGCGGGGGGCCGGGCCCGGTGACGCAACGGCTGCGCCGGCTCTACAAGGCCCTGGTCGCGCGGGAATCCGCGGCATGAGAATCGCCATGTGGTCGGGGCCGCGCAACCTTTCGACCGCGATGATGTACGCCTTCGCGGCGCGGGGCGACTGCGCGGTCTGGGACGAACCGTTCTATGCCCCCTATCTGAAGGCGACCGGGATCAATCATCCGATGGCGGCCGAGATCATGGCGGCGCACGAGACCGACGCGCAACGGGTCGCCGCCGCCTGCGCCGGGCCGATCCCAGGCGGCCGGGCGCATTTCTACATGAAGCACATGCCCCACCACATGCTGGAGGGGTTTCCGACCGGATGGTTCGCCGATTGCGTGCATGTGCATCTGATCCGGCATCCGGCACGGGTGATCGCCAGCTATGCCGCCAAGCGCGAGGCGCCGAGCGCCGAGGATATCGGATTCGCGCAGCAACTGGCCCTGTACGAGCGCGTCGGCGGCGTCGTCATCGACAGCCACGACATTCGCGACGATCCCGAAACCATGCTGAACCGGCTTTGCGGCGCGATCGGTCTGCCGTTCAGCCCCGCCATGCTGCGCTGGCCCGCGGGCGGGCGGCCCGAGGATGGCATCTGGGCGCGGCACTGGTACGGCGCGGTCCACCGAAGCCGCGGTTTCGCCGGCCCGGAAGGGCCCCTGCCGCGACTGTCGGGTGACTATGCAGGCCTGTGCCAGGCCGTCATGCCGCCCTACGAGGCGATGAGGATCCGTGCGCTGAAGCCACACTGAGACCAATCCGGCAACGCAGCTGTAGTGTGGTATTCCGATTTGCTGTAACCTGCCCGAAAACAAACCAGGCGCCGGAAAAAGGCGTATCGAGCAGGATCCGAATGGGATTCAACATCAAAGACGTGGGCGGTGAAACCGCCGGCGGTCCGTCCAACTGGAACGCGACGCTTGATCTGACGCTGTCGAGTTCGGCGACGATCAGCGGCGATTTCGACGCGTTCATTCTTGGCAACGTCAACATCGGCGAGGCAAGCGGCGGCTATGCCTTTTCGGCGCTCAGCAACACCTCGTTCGGCACGCTGACCTCGAATGCGACCACCGGCACCTATACGTTCACGCCCAACTGGGCGAACATCGTCGCCACCGGGTCCGATCAGGTCGTCAGCTTTACCGTCACGGGCACGGATGGCGGCAATTCCGAAACCGACACCGTCGTCATCAACCTGCTGATCTGCGTGGCGCGCGGTACGCGGATCGACACGATGCGCGGGCCGCTTGCCGTCGAAGATCTGGTTTGCGGCGATCTGGTCCGCACCATGGATGGCGTGCCCCAGCCGGTGCGCTGGATCGGGTCGCGCCGGGTGCAGGCGCGGGAAATGGCGCTTGATCCGTCACTGCGCCCGGTCCGGTTCGAGCCTGACGCGATGGGCCCGGGAAGCCCCGAACGCGCCTTGCGCGTGTCGCCGCAGCACCGGGTGTTTCTTCAGGACTGGAGGGCGCAACTGATGTTCGGCGAAGACCAGGTGCTGGTGCCGGCCAAGAGCCTGATCAACGACAGCACGGTCCGGCGCGAGACAGGCAACGAGGAGATCGAATACTTCCACATCCTGTTTGACGAACACCAGATCATGTTCACCGAGGGGCTGGCCACCGAGAGCTTTCATCCCGGCGCCTATACGCTCGCGGAACTGGACGCGCCGGTTCGCGCAGAGCTGCTCAAGCTGTTCCCGCATTTGCAGGACGATACCGGCTATGGCGCGGTCGCGCGCCCCGCACTGCGGGCGTGGGAGGCGCGAATGCTGCATGAAGCGATCGAACCGCCGGTTTCACCATGAGCGGGCTTGTCGACAGTGCCGGCAATCCGCTGCCGCCCGAAGAGGCGCCGTCGGACAAGGCGCTGCGCGTATATGGCGACATGGCCTTTCTCGCCTTTCGCAGCCCGCGCCACGCGCAGATGAGCGTGCGCGTGCTGCACAGCTATCTCGAACCGCCCGTCCTTTCCGGCCAGTTCCGGGTGTTCCGCTTCGATGACGTGCCGCGCGCCATGTATACCTGGGCCTGGCTTGGCCCCGAGGCGGAACGCAAGCTGATCGAGGGCGAGCCGCTGGAGCGGACGGACTGGCAATCGGGCGGGCATCTGTGGATCATCGACCTGATCGCGCCCTATCGCGGACTGACGGCCAGCATCGTGCGCTGGATCATGCAGCGGGGCAATTTCGCCGAACGCGATTTCTACTTTCGCCGGGTCGAGGGCGACAACCGGACGCGCCGCATCGTGCACATAGATTTCGACGCTGCGCGGCTGTCTCGGGTCTATGGCGGAGCCGAGTTTCTGGCCCGCAGCGCATAGCGGCCGGGGCGCTCAGCCCATTTGAGCAAGCAGTTCGGCATGGCGTGCGGTATAGGCGGCGCGTACCTCGACCGGGGGGCGCAGGCGGATGTCCAGCCCTTCGATCAACCCCAAGTCGACCTTGCCGAAGAACCGGTCGGCCTCGGCCGCCGAAAACCCGGCGATCCGTGTCGCTTCCATCCAGGCGCTGGCGCGGTCGGCCTTCTTGATCTGCCGCTTGATCCGCACCGGAATGGCGGCGGGCAGACCGAAGCGGATGTGAATCGCCGCCGCAAGCCGCCTGTCCAGTTCGCCATAGCCCGGCCCGACAGCGGATTTGACCGGCGAGATCATGTCGCCGATCACGTATTCCGGTGCGTCGTGCAGCAATGCGGCCAGCCGCCATCCCGGCTCTGCCCTGGCCGCGATCCGTCCGAACAGCGTTTCGACGAGCAGCGAATGCTCGGCCACCGAATAGGCGAAATCGCCCCTTGTCTGTCCGTTCCAGCGGGCCACGAAGGCGAGGCCGTGCGCGATATCCTCGATCTCGATATCCACCGGGGTCGGGTCCAGCAGATCCAGCCGGCGGCCCGAGAGCATCCGCTGCCACGCGCGGGGGGGTGTCATGGGCAGGGCCTCCTTGCACCGGGCGCGGGAACCATTTCCCGCGCCTATCGGTTACTCGGGCATGAAACGCTACGCAAACATGTTGTTATGCACCGCCGCGCCGGTTCTCGCGGCATTGCCCTCGGGCGCGCGGGCCGATGAGCCGGTCTGCATGCGCGCCGGCGAGATGGAGGCCGCGCTGATCGACTGGTATGGCGAATATCCTACGCCGGTGCATCGCGAGACCGCCAGCGCCACCATACGCCTTTGGGCCGCTCCGCAATCGGGCACATGGACGATGGTGAAATACCTGATTGACGGGACCGCCTGCGTCATCGCCGAGGGCGAAGACTGGGGCGGCCCGAAAGAGGGTGACGCGCTGGTTGCCCTGGCGCGTGAGTGACCCGACAGCCACAACTTTCCTGCATTGAGCCTTTTTGCGGAACCTGCTAGGGCGCACACCGACGCTCATGAAAGGTTCGCAGATGGCAAAAGACTATATTGTAAAGGATATCGACCAGGCGGATTTCGGCCGCAAGGAAATCCAGATCGCGGAAACCGAGATGCCGGGCCTGATGGCGCTGCGCGAGGAATACGGACAATCCAAGCCGCTGAAGGGCGCGCGCATTGCCGGCAGCCTGCACATGACGATCCAGACCGCCGTTCTCATCGAGACGTTGACCGCGCTGGGCGCCGATGTGCGCTGGGCGTCGTGCAACATCTTTTCCACCCAGGACCATGCGGCGGCGGCGATTGCCGCGGGCGGAACCCCGGTCTTTGCCGTCAAGGGCGAGACGCTGGAGGAATACTGGGACTATGCCGACCGCATCTTCATGTTCGAGGAAGGCGGCGCCAACATGATCCTCGACGATGGCGGCGATGCCACCATGTACGTTCTGATCGGCGCCCGCGTCGAAGAGGGCGAAACAGATCTGATCGCGACGCCCACGAGCGATGAAGAGGTCGCGTTCTTCGCCCAGATCAGGAAGCGCATGAAGGAAAGCCCGGGCTGGTTCGTCAAGCAGCGCCACATGATCAAGGGTGTCAGCGAGGAAACCACTACCGGCGTGCATCGCCTGTACCAGTTGATGGAAAAGGGTCATCTGCCGTTCCCGGCCATCAACGTGAACGACAGCGTCACCAAGTCGAAATTCGACAACAAGTACGGCTGCAAGGAAAGCCTGGTGGACGGCATCCGCCGCGCCACCGACACGATGATGGCGGGCAAGGTCGCGGTCGTCTGCGGCTATGGCGACGTGGGCAAGGGTTCGGCCGCGTCGCTGCGCGGTGCGGGTGCCCGCGTGAAGGTGACCGAGGTCGATCCGATCTGCGCGTTGCAGGCGGCGATGGACGGGTTCGAGGTGACGACGCTGGAAGACGAGGTCGCCAACGCCGACATCTTCATCACCACCACCGGCAACAAGGACGTGATCCGCATCGAGCACATGCGCGAGATGAAGGACATGGCGATCGTCGGCAACATCGGCCATTTCGACAATGAAATCCAGGTCGCGGCGCTGAAGAACCACAAATGGACCAACATCAAGGACCAGGTGGACATGATCGAGTTGCCCTCGGGCAACCGGATGATCCTGCTGTCCGAGGGGCGCCTTCTGAACCTGGGCAACGCCACCGGCCATCCGTCGTTCGTGATGTCGGCCTCCTTCACCAACCAGACGCTTGCCCAGATCGAGCTTTGGACCAGGGGAGATCGGTACCGCAACGAGGTCTATGTGCTGCCCAAGCATCTGGACGAAAAGGTCGCGCGGCTGCATCTGGCCAAGGTCGGCGTCAAGCTGACCCAGCTGTCGAAGGATCAGGCCGACTATATCGGCGTCAAGCCGGAAGGCCCGTTCAAGCCCGAACATTACCGATACTGACCAGACCGCCCGGATCTTCAAAGCCCCGCATCGTGCGGGGCTTTTTTCGGGCGCGGCCGAACGCGCATCTCGATTTTCGCGGGGGTTCCCGGCCCGGATGTCAAAACAAGGTGATGACGGCCGAACGCGGATTTGCGGAACCGATGGCGGCGGCGAGGTGTTCTCCCTGCATGGAAATGACAGCATATGGAGAACGAAAAGATGGCATTCGACTGGAAACCGAGAATTCTGACCACCACCGCCGCCCTTTCCCTCGTGGCCGGCGCGGCGCTTGCCGCAGGTACCGACCAGGCGACCACGGATTCGACCCGTGCGGCCGAGGACAAGGGTGCCGTGCAAACCATGACGGATGACAAGATGCCGGCAGATGCGAAGGCAGGCGTGGTGCAGTCGCCCGCCGATCCGGATATCGCCGACAACGCGCCCAGCGCCGCCGATATCGAGGACAAGAAAGACAACGAGATGCAGAAGGTCGATACCGACACCGCTCCGGGTACGGCGACCGGGCCCAAGGCCGATCCGGAAACGGTCACGGACTGACGCCGCGCGCATGTGGAAATTGAGTGCCCCGCCGCCTGGCGGGGTTTTTTTCGTTACTCACGGCGCGTGCCGTCGGGCGCGCGCAACGCCGAACCGCCGGCATCGGTTCCATGGAAAAATAGGGGAAATTTCCGGAACGCCCGCGGCTGCGGGACGTTTTCCCGATGTCCTTGAAAGACAAGAGGAGAGAATCATGAGAACCGAATTCAACAGCAAGACCCGCTTTCTGGCCGGCGTTGCCGCCGCCTCCCTGATGGCTGGCACGGCCTTTGCCGACACGACGAATGTCAGCGACAGTTCCCGCGCCGCCGAAGACATGGGCGTCGTGCAGGACAACGGTTCGACCAACATGTCGAGCGAAACCACCGGCGGTACGGTCGTTTCCCCCGACAAGCCGCGGATCGCGGATGATGCGCCATCGGCTGCCGATATCGCCGATCGCAAGGACGGCGAGAAAATGACCGTCGATACCCAGACCGAACCGGGCGTTGCGACCGGGCCGAGATCCAAGGTCGCGGTTGGCGATCCGGCCATGAGCGACTGGACCGTCGACGATCTGGTCGGCAAGAACGTGTTGAGCGCCACCGGCAAGGATGTGGGCGAGATCGACTATGTGATCCGGCATGACGGCGAGGTTGCCGGTGTCGTGGGCGTTGGCGGATTTCTGGGAATCGGCGAACATGACGTCGCCATCCCGCTGTCGCAGTTCGACGTGACGGCCAGCGGTGAGTTGCAACTCGACTCGCGCACCGAGGCCGAACTTCGCAACATGCCCGAGGTGGACGAAGACGGTATCAGCCCGCTGGAGGGCGACACCGTGGTCGGCAACCTTTCGTAACCCGGTCCACGATCCGTTCAGGCGCGGGCGCCCCCCGAACGGGCGCCCGCTTTGCTTTGCGGCGCAACCGGGCGGGCCAAGCCCTCATTTCAGCAAGGCCTTCGCCCCGACCGACTCGCGGCGGGCAGGAGCGGGACGAGGACGATCCTGAATCTGCGCCGCGAATGATGCAATGGTGAGGGATCTCCCCCGCGGGCACGCGCCGACTTTTCGTTTTGCGTTGTGCCCCGGCGTGTCTAAGGTTGCCAGAGTGCATGCCGGGCCAAATCGGCGGTCCGGCCGGGCCGGAAACACAGCGAGGGAGAGAAATCGTGGGAAAACGTGACGAGCTGATTGCGAGATACGCCGACGATCTGAAAAACAAGTGCGGCATGGTGCCGGACATGGATTTGCTGACCAAGGTCACGATCGGCTGCGGCCCGGCGATCTATGACGCCGACGCATCGACCGTGGCCGCCAGCCAGGACGGCGAGATCGAGACCGTCAAGAAGAACTTTCTCATCAAGAAGCTGGGCCTGATGGACGGGCCCGAACTGACGGCGGCGATCAACACGGCGATGGATACCTATGGCCGCTCCGAGCGCAACAAGTACCGCGCGGTCGTCTATTACATGCTGACCAAGCATTTCGGCAAGGAATCCGTCTATCGCTGAGCCGGATCGCGCAAGGCCGCGCGGTCGTGTCGGATTTTAGGCGTATCCTCACCGCTTTGGGTTTGCCCGATGGCGCCGCGATCGGGTATCACGGGATGACGGCCAGGACGGCTGGAACCTGAGATTTCTGAACGCGTGTGGTGGTTGTGGATACACGCGGGGTGAGGGAAGGTTCCGGCGCTGCCGGGACCTTCCCGTATTTTCGGGCCCATGTTTTCAGGACAGCACCGCGCCGGGACCGGCCATCGCGCCCTTCATGCGACGGACGCCCGGTTCATCATGGCCTCGCGCGGATCCGGGGGCGCTTGCCCCCTCAGTCGGGCCTTGTCTGGCCCATCTCGCAGATTCTGAGCCACTCGGCCTCTGTCACCGGCTGCACCGAAAGGCGCGAGTTCTTCACCAGCACCATGTCGGCGAGACCGCGTTCCGCCTTGATCTGTTCCAGCGTCACCGGCACCTCGAAGTCCCGCACCGCCTTGATGTCGACGCATTCCCAGCGCGGATCGTCGGTCGTGCTGTCGGGGTGGCTCTCGGCGCAGACCTCGACGATGCCGACGACCGATTTCTCCTTCATCGAATGATAGAAGAACCCGCGATCGCCCAGCTTCATCTCGCGCATGAAATTGCGCGCCTGATAGTTGCGCACCCCGTCCCATTCCTCGCCCGCGCCGCCGCGGGCCTTCTGGTCGTCCCAGCTCCAGGTCGAGGGTTCGGATTTGAAAAGCCAGTACGCCATCAGCAAGTCACCTGTGTACATGTTCGGGTTCGAGGGGGTCGAACCGCCCCAGCCTGACGCATCGGCATCGCGCCGTCCAGTGGCCGGATTCGCCGCCTTCGCAACGGCCGGCCATGTCATTCCTCCTTCAGAGGACGTGCCAGCAGGCGGGCCATGACGTCGCTGACTTTCAGGTCGTTGTCGAGAAGCCCGACCACCGACTGCGAAATCGGCATGTCGAGGCCCATGGCCCGCATCCTGGCCACGACGGCCCGCGCCGTTGCCGCGCCTTCCACGGTCACGCCCGGATCGAACGCCTCGCCGCGGCCCAGCGCCAGGCCGAGGCGATAGTTGCGCGACTGCCCGGAGGTGCAGGTCAGGGCCAGATCGCCGAACCCCGACAGCCCGGCCAGGGTTTCGGCCCGTGCCCCCAGCGCCAGCGCCATGCGCTGCATCTCGGCATAGCCCCGCGTCATCAGGGCGGCACGGGCGCTGTCGCCAAGCCCGGCGCCGATGACCGCGCCGCAGGCGATGGCGATGACGTTCTTCAATGCGCCGCCTAGTTCCGCGCCGATCGTGTCGGTGGTGCGGTAAAGCCGGATATTGGCGGTACTCAGGCTCTGTTGCAGGGATTTCCCCAGCGTTTCGTCCTCGCAGGCAAGGGTCAGCGCCGTGGGCAGACCGCGCGCGATGTCATGGGCAAAGCTGGGACCGGTCAGCAGCGCGGGGCGGGCGCGCGGCAGGATCTGCGCGATCACCGCGACCGGGCCAAGCCCGCTTTCCAGTTCGATCCCCTTGCAACAGGCGACAAGCACGCGACCGTCCAGGATGCCGGCGTGTTCGCGCAGCAAGACGCGCAGTTGCTGCATGGGAACCGCCAGCAGCAGGGTCTGCTGCCGGGCCGCTGCCGCGATATCGGCCGTGACCTCGACGGCATCGGGCAGCGCGATGCCGGGCAGGCGCGCGGCGTTGCAACGGGTGCGGCGCATGGCATCGGCCTGTCCGGGCGAGCGGGCCCACAACGTGACCGCCCCGTTGCCCGCCAGCGAGATCGCCAGCGCCGTGCCGAAGGCGCCGGACCCGAGAACCGCGATGCTCATGCCTTGGCTCCCTTCCTGCCGCCGCCCAGCATGGCCGCCGCGTCGCCGTCCAGCGGCCAGCGCGGCCGTGCCGCCAGGCCCGGCCCGTCGCGCCGGCCGGCGCGGTAAAGTTCGATGCCGGCATAGGCGATCATCGCGGCGTTGTCGGTGCACAGGGCCAGGGGCGGCGCGGTGAAGGCGACGCCCAGTTCGGCGCAAACCGTCTCTAACGCGCGGGCAATGGCGCGGTTCGCGGCCACACCGCCGGCGACGGCCAGCATCGGAACGGCCGGGTTTTCGGCCAGATAGAGCCGCAGCGCCCGGCGCGACTTTTCGGCCAGCACATCGGCCACCGCCTGCTGGAACCCGGCGCAGAGATCGGCGCGGTCGCGGCGATACAAGCCGCCCTGATCGGACACGATGCGGTCGCGGGTTCGCAACAGGGCCGTCTTCAGGCCCGAAAACGACAGATCGCAGCCCGGCCGGTCGAGCAGCGGGCGGGGAAACCGGAACCTCGCGGCATCGCCGCCTTGCGCCTCGGCCTCGACCGCCGGGCCGCCGGGCTGGGGCAGACCCAGAAGCCGCGCGGTCTTGTCGAACGCCTCTCCGGGCGCATCGTCGATGGTGCCGCCGAGCCGGATGAAATCCTGCGCCCCGCGCACGATCAGAAACTGGCAATGCCCGCCCGAAACCAGAAGCAACAGATAGGGATAGGGGGCGGCGCCGGTCAGCCGTGGCGTCAGCGCATGGCCGGCCAGGTGGTTGACCCCGATCAGCGGCAGCCCGGTGGCGGCGCTCAGCCCCTTGGCGCACATCACGCCCGACAGCACGCCGCCGATGAGCCCGGGCCCGGCAGTGACGGCGATGGCGTCGAGATCGTTCAGGCAAACCGCGGCCTGCGCCAGCGCGTCGCGCACGCAGACATCCAGCTTTTCGGCATGGGCCCGTGCCGCCAGTTCGGGAACGATGCCGCCATAGGCGCTGTGCAGGCCGGTCTGGCCGAACACGACCGAGGACAGGATTTCGGCGCGCGCATCGCCGGCTTGCCTGACCACGGCGGCGGCGGTGTCGTCGCAGCTGCTTTCCAGCCCCAGTATGGTTAGTGTCCGCGCCATGCGCCCAGCCGTTGCATCCCGTTGCGCAGCGGCGTATCACCCAACCCCGGTGCAAACAATCCCGGGGCGCGATGGATGGCCTGCCTGCTGATGACCCGTCCGCGCGATGACGGCCTTGAATTCGTGGCCAGCCTGCCTGCCGATCTGCGCGCGCAAATGCGCGTTCTGCATTCCCCGCTGATCCGGATCGAGCCGATGGCCGTCGAGATCGAACTTGGCGATGCGCGCGCCATCGTGTTCAGTTCGAAGAACGGCGTTGCGGCGGCTGCCGCGCTGACCGACCGGCGCGATCTGCCCTGTTTCTGCGTCGGCGAGGCAACGACCGCCGCCGCGCGCGCCGCCGGATGGGAGGCGCAATGCGCCGGACCCGACGCCAGAACCCTGTTGCGGACCTTCGCCGCATCGCCGCCGCCGTTTCCGCTGGTGCATCTGCGCGGTGCGCATGCCAGCGTCGATATCGCCGGGGAACTGTCGCGCGCCGGTCGCGCCGCGCGTTCGCAGGCAATCTACGATCAGGCCCTGTTGCCGCCGAACGGGGCCGCACGCGAAGCTCTGGCCGGGACGGATGCGGTCATCGCGCCGCTGTTCTCGCCGCGCACGGCGCGACAATTTGCCGATGTCCACGAGGGATCGGCGCCATTGTACCTGGCCGCGCTCAGCGATGCGGTCGCCGAACCGCTGAAGGCGCTGGATTTCACGGCGCTGAAGGTCGCCACGCGTCCCGATGCCGGGGCGATGATCGACGCGATTGGCGATCTGGTGGATCGGCTCAACCGGGTTGAGGGTGGTTCGGGGCCGCAGTAGGGTTGACCGGCGGATTGCCGACATCCGACCATTGAATCGAAGAAGGGGGAGGCAGGTGGCTGACAAGAGGAAACCGGATGCG
>JAGRMG010000242.1 GCA_020441385.1 Paracoccaceae bacterium | reverse complement strand
TCAGATCGTCCCCGTCGCCGCCGTTCAGCGTGTCGAGGCCATCGCCGCCGCGGATCTCGTCGGCGCCCGCCTCGCCCAGAAGCCGGTCGTCGCCCTCCCCGCCCGACAGCGTGTCGGCGATCGACCGTCCGGTCATGCGGTCGGCGGTGAGGCCGCCCACGACCCCTTCGATATCCGTGAACGTCCCGGAATAGGTGCGGCTTTCCGGGGTAAAGCGCAGCTCGAACCGGGGGAATTCGGCGTCGCCTTCCGCCGGCAGGGTCCGGGATGTGTCGGAGATATCGTTGGCATGAAGGCTCTGCGCTTCCAGAACGTCCTGCGGCGTCATCGCGGCACCGTCGAAGATGCGGGCCTCGCCGCCGCCGGTGTCGGCCCAGACCGGGATTTCGACAGAAACCGTCGCGGTATAGGTGCCGCCTTCGAGATCCAGGTCTATGGCGCCGTCGAGATTGCCCAGATCCAGCGTGTCGAAACCGCGTCCGCCGTCGATCGTGGCGTTGCCGATGTCGATCACGATGTTGTCGTCGCCGTCGCCGCCATCGGCCACATCGTCACCCGGCCCCAGGATCAGCACATCGTCGCCGCCAAGCCCTTCCAGCGTGTCGTTGCCGGCGCCGCCCGAGAGGACGTTGCCCATGTCATCGCCCCTCAGCGCATCGTCGCCGGTACTGCCGACCACGTTCTCGATTCCCCGCAACAGGTCCGAACCGGCGCTGCCGATCGCGCTGCCATCGCCCAGATCGACGGTGACGCCGCCGAATTCGCCGGCGGCGATCGCGCCATCGGCCAGCGAGGGTACCGCATTGGCATAGCTCGCCGTGTCGCGCCCCTCGCCGCCCTCGAGCGTGTCGCGCCCGGCGCCGCCATGCAGGAGGTCGTCGCCCTCGCCCCCGCTCAGGCTGTCGTTGCCGTCGCCGCCGAACAGTTCGTCGCGCCCGCCGCGCCCGTCCAGGCTGTCGTTGCCGCCGCGCCCGATCAGGCGTTCGTCGCGGCTGCTGCCGAATATGCGGTCGGTCTGGCCGTCGTCGCCGATCACCTCTTCGAAACCCGACAGCATCGCGTCGATGCTGTTGATGTCGCCGGGCGTTTCCAGCAGGCCGGTTTCAAGGTCGAGTTCCAGGCGCGTCACGCGGCTGGTGATGTTGAAGGTCACGATGTCATAGCCGTCGCCGCCGCGCAGTTCGCCGTCCATGCGCCGAACCACGAACATGTCGTCACCCGCGCCGCCATCGGCGATGTGCCCGTCGCCCGACGCGTTCACCTCGAGCCGGTCGTCGCCGGCGCCGCCGTAAATCTCGCCCTCGATGTTCAGCCGCAGATAATCGTCGCCGTTCTGGCCATGCAGCACCGCGCTGGAACTGCCGTCGATCGAGCTGGACCGGATCAGCCGGTCATTGCCGTCGCCGCCGAACACGGTGACGCGTTCGTTGCCTTCCAGAAACACCTCGTCGGCATGACGGTCCAGCACGATGACCTCGGTGTTGCGCAGGTTGCCGCTGATGATCCGGCTGAAGCGGTCGCCGCCGCTTTCCTCTTCGGCTCCGAGGCCCAGGGCCTCGTCGGCGCGATAGGCCTCGATCCGGGTGCCGATGGCGCCTGACAGCCGGATCGACCAGCGCGCGTCCAGCGCCGCGGTCTCGAGCGTATCGTTGCCGAAACCGCCGTCAAAGCTGGCGCCGCCCTCGGTCACGATCAGGCGGTCGTCGCCCGGCCCGCCGCGGGTTTCGGTGGCACCGTTGCTATAGACGATGTCGTTGCCGCCGCCGCCATCGACGAACAACCGCCCGCCCGGTTCGGCAAAGGCGCCGGTGACGGTATCGTCCGAATCGCCGCCGATATAGGATTCGATGCCGGTTGCGCGGTCGGTGGCCACCCCCCGCCCGTCGGCGTCCAGCCGTTCGATGCGGCCGGTTTCGGCGAAGATGCGCAGGCTGGGCGAGCCGGGCATGTCGGGCAGACGGTCGCCCGATTCCGGTTCGATGTCGTATTCGCGGAACATCGTCGAATAGATCAGCCGGTCGAACCCCTCGCCGCCATCGTAGGTCTCACCGCCGCCCGATACCGGCACGCCCCCGGCCACGAGAACATCGCTGCCGGCGCCGCCCGACACGCTGTCGATGCCCTCGCCGCCGATCAGCAGGTCGCGGCCGCCGCCGCCCAGCAGCGTATCGTTGCCGCCGCGCCCGTCCAGCCAGTCGTTGGCGCCGCCGCTGTCGCCGGAACTGTTCAGGTTCGTATCCAGCACATTGGCGCCGTCATCGCCGAACAGCTCGGTCTCGCGGCTGTCGCGCACGCTGACATTCTCGATCCCGCTCAGCGTGTCGCGCGCATCGCCGTCCCAGGCGATGCCGCGCTCCAGATCGACCTCGATCGTCGGATTGCCGCTTTCGTCGTTCTTCGGGAACAGCCAGGTGTCGATGCCGCTGCCGCCGTTGACCAGGTCGGCGCCCCTGCGCGACACGAACACATCGTCGCCCGCCTCGCCGTTCAGCGTATCGGCGCCATCGCTGCCGACCAGCCAGTCGTCGCCGCCGCCGGCGTTGATCTCGACCGGGCCGGGACCGGCGGCATAGATGTATTCGTCGACATCGCCGGTCGACGTGAACGGGGTGCTGCCGACCGGGTGAAAGTTCTGCAACAGTTCGGTGCGGGTGAACGTGGCGCCGCCGGCAAAGGTGAAGTTCTCGATGTCATGGGCGATTTCGTCGCCATAGCGCCCGGTGGTGTCGGTGAATCTGACCGGCGCGCCGGTTTCGTCCTCGCTGTAGAAGACATAATCGAACACCTGGCCCTTGAGGATCAGCCGGTCATCGCCGTCGCCGCCGAACAGCGTGTCCGAGCCTTCGCTTTCCAGGAAGATGTCGTTGCCGCCCAGGCCCGATACCTGATCGTCCCCGCCCAGCCCGTCGAGGATATCGTCGACACCGTCGCGCCCTACGATGGTGTCGTCGCCCTCGGTGCCGTTGCGCAGCACCTCGTCGCCATCAAGGCCCAGCGCGGCGATGATGTCGTCGGTAAGGCCATCGACGAAATCGGCGATATCGGTGTTCCAGCCCAGTTCGCCAAGGAACGCGTCGACCTCGACAAAGGCACCGTCGATGCGGTCTTCCAGACCGTTCAGAACGTCGGGACTGGGAAGGAAGCCGGAAATTTCGTCGGCGATGCGGTCGAACAGCGCGGTGATGCCGAGATTGTCGAGCAACCAGTCGACCACCGGCCCGACGGTGATCGAATAGATGAAGCCGACCGCATCCAGCACCGGTTCGAGCGGGGAAAGCAGCGAATAGGCCTTGTTGAGCGGGCCGCTCAGGAACCGCAGCGATGAATTTATGTCGTTGAACTGGTTGGCGACCCGCAGGATCGGCGCGAACAGCGACGAGGTCAACGCGTCGCGGAAGTCGTCCACGTTGGCCTCGATCCCGTCATATATGGCGTTGAGATCGGTCAGAATGGTGTTGAGCGGCGTCACCGCGGCATCCGTCGCATCCGAGGCCGGCGCCAGCGGGTCGAAAGGGATGTCCATGTTGTAGGCGTTGATGAGCGATTGCGCGTTGCCTTCGTATTGCAACACCTGAACCTCGACGCCGCGAATTTCGTCCTGCGCTTCTTCCAGCCGGTCCTCGGCCCGGTCCAGACGGTCCGGCCAGCCCGAGCGTTCGATGCGATCGTCGAGATCGGACGCCTTGGTGCGAATGCGCACCGCCACGTCCTCGAGTTCGTCCAGCACGTTG
The DNA here is from genome assembly GCA_020441385.1 of Paracoccaceae bacterium. Classification (GTDB taxonomy): domain Bacteria; phylum Pseudomonadota; class Alphaproteobacteria; order Rhodobacterales; family Rhodobacteraceae; genus JAGRMG01. Next base: position 18,327 of record JAGRMG010000242.1, on the reverse strand, counting down.
TTCACCGCCTTGGCGACGATCTTGAGCGGGCCGACCTTTTCCAGAACCTTGAGGCTGAACTTCATCGACCGGACGGTCGAGATGAACTCGGTGGCCTGGCTTTCGATCCGGGCCGGGGTTTGCAGCGCCTGCTGGGCGCCGTTGACGAGGGTTTCGAGATTGCCCACCTCGCCGCGCAGGTCGCGCAAGTTCGAACGCGTATGGGTGAGATTGGCCTTGAAATCGACAAGGGGCGCTCCGGCGGGCATGGCAAACTCCGTTCGAATATCACAAGTGCCGCGCGCCGACGGGCTGGGATCGAAATGAATGGCGACGCGCGGTCGGATGGTTAGAGACTATCGGAGCAAGGTAACATATATTTTTGATGCAGTATAACGCTAATCCCGACGGCCCGGCCGATGGCCGCGGGCCTGCCGCTCAGCGCGCCAGCGCTTTGGCGATCTCGACAGAAAGCGCCGAAATGGCCTGACCGCTGGCGGCGGCGATGGTTTGCGGATCGCGGGCGCTCAGCGGCAGCAGGATGTCAAAGCGCACCAGCCGTTCGCGCACCGCCCCCTCGGGCGCAGCGATGGCGAATTGGCCGGAGAATTCGAAGACGTCATCGGCCCGGGCCAACATGCGTTCGACGCGAACCTCGACCCGCGCCTGCGCCGGTTCCGCCAGCGGCCAGGGCTCGGCCGCGGCGGTGGCGGTGCTGGCCTGATCCAGGCTGCGCGCCAGCGCCACGGTGATGCCGCGCACCGGGTCGTCGGCCCACAGAACATCGGGAATGTTGTAAAGCGCGCCGTCGCGATCCTGCTGCGCGATTTCCAGGGCCGCGGCATAGACCGGCAGGGATACCGCGCGCAGCTCGACGGTCGCGACCGGCACCCGGATTCGGGTTTCCGGGGCGGGCGGGTCGATCAGGAAGCGCGCGGAATTGCCCGCGCACCCGCCCAGGGCGGTGCATGCCGCGATGACCCCGGCAATGGCGATGGTGCGGATCATGTCATCGTCCCCTCAGCAACAGGCCCGGATTGCGTTCCAGAGTGCGGGCCAGCTGGCTGACCGCACGCGCCGCATCGCGCATTTCGCGCAGCGCGGCAAGCGTTTCGTCGTTGAACTCCGAGCGTTTCCCGTAGGTGGCCAGCAGCGTTTCGGCATTGCCGACCAGCTGGTCCAGGCGGTTCGACAGATCGGGCAACCCCCTGGCGGCTTCGGCCACGGCATCGGCCGCCTCGCGGGCCGAGGCCATCGTGGCATTGGCGTTCTCGACCGCGCCGCCCTCGCGCAACGCGTCCAGCGCGGCGCGGACCTCCTCAAGCGCGGCGTTCAGCGATCCGGGCAGATTGCGCGCCGCCTCGGTGCCGATCACCCTTTCGGCATCGTCAAGCAACCGCGTCGCCGCCTCGACCAGCTGTTCGGCCTTCAGGTCGTTGGCCTTGCGCGCCACGGCGCGCACCTCGTCCACCAGTGCCGGAACGCCTTCCGAGGCGCTGGCGATGTTGGCGGCGGCCGCGTCCGCGCGGTCCAGCGCCGAAACCAGATTTTCGACGGCGCCGCCCGCCTTCAGGTCAGACACGACGCCGCGCAGGTCGGCCACCGCGGCGCGGATGTCGCCCGGCAAGGCCCGGGTTTCGGCACTGTTTATCAGGGCGCGCGTATCTTCAAGCAGCGCGTTGGCATTGTCGGGCAGGGCCTGGATGCTGTCCTTGCGCGCCACCGTCTCGATGCTGGCCATCATGCTGATCGCCTGGTCGATCATCTCTTCCACCGGCAGCGCGTTGATGCGTTCGAACACGCCTTCGGCGGTGGCGGTGAAATCGGGCAGGTTCGATACATGGCTGGGCAGCACCGGCAGCGGTTCGGCATCGCGTTCGAAGGTGGCCGGCGCGGCGTCGGGCACGTTGACCAGTTCCACGATCAGCGCCCCGCTGAACAGGCTTCGCGTGGCCAGCTGCGCCCGCAGACCCTTGGGCACGGCCTCGGTGAAGAAATCCAGAACCTCCTTGCGTCCGGCGCCGCGCGGCAGGCCAAGGCGGTCGGGTTCGATCGCCAGACGCGCCATCGGCCGGATCTCCGGGCCGAACTCGGTCTCCTCGACATTCGCGGCGATCGCCACCACCTTGCCGACTTTCAGCCCGCCATAGCGGACCGGCGCGCCCGGTTCCAGCCCGCTGACGGATTCGCCGAATTCCGCAGCGATGTCCACGGCGGCGGCATTGCTGCGCACGAACAGGCTCTTTCGCGCCTCGGATTCGTCGGCATAGACATTGAAGGTGTATCCCGGCCCGACGGCCTCGCCGCCCTCGTAGATCGAATCGAAGGCAAGCCCGCCGGCGACGAGCGACGACAGGCTGTCGAAATCCACGCTCAGACCCGCCGCCGACAGCGAGACGGAAAAGCCCGACACATCCCAGAACCTCGTGGCGGTGTTCAGCCTGCGGTCATGGGGAGCCTCGATGAACGCTTCGGCGATGATGGTGTCCGAACTGACCGTCAGACGCGGCTTTTCCAGCCGTCCGACCTGAACGCCGTGAAAGAAGACCGGCGCGCCGTCCGGCAGATGCCGCCCGTCGTCGGAAATCAGGGTGATGCGCTTGCCCTCGCGGCCCGGCTGCACCAGAGGCGGATCTTCGCGACCGGTGAACTGGCGCTGCGGCGTTCCGGTCACACGGTCCCACGCGCCTTCGATATAGACCCCGGACAGCACCGTGGACAGCCCCGTGATGCCCTGCGCGCTGACCTTGGGGCGCACCACCCAGAATTCGGTATCCTGATCCAGAAAGGGGGCGATATCCTTGTGAACGCGGGCCTCGATGAGAACCCGCGACAGGTCGGGCGTGAAGGTCACGTTCTCGACCGTGCCGATGGTCACGTCGCGGTAGCGCAGCGTGGTTTCTCCCGCCACGACGCCCGATGCGTTGGCAAAAGTGATCTCGATCGGAACGCCCCGGGTGGAATAGCTTTGCCAGGCCAGCGCCAGCGACGCGGCCAGCGCCAGCACCGGCACCAGCCAGACGAACGACAGGTTGCGCCAGAACGGCCGCCTGGCCGGGGCGACGTCCAGGTCTGAAGGTTTCGGTCCGGTCACGTGTTGTCTGCCTCACAGGCGTCCCACAGGGTCTTGGGGTCGAAGTTCTGTGCCGAAATCATGGTGAACGCAACCGAAAGCGCGAAACAGATCGCGGCGATGCCGGGGTTGATGGCGGCCACGAAATCCAGTTGCACCAGCGCGGTCAGAATGGCGACGACGAAGACGTCGATCATGGACCAGCGGCCGATGAACTCCACAACTTCATAGAGATGCTGGCGGGCATGCCCATGGATCGGCACGCCCGAGCGGACCGAAAGCGCCAGATAGGCGATGGCCAGGAACTTGCCTATGGGGATCAGGATGCTGGCGGTGAAGATGATTGCGGCGACGCCATAGGCGCCGTGCTGGGCGAGTTCGATGGCCCCGCCGACAATGGTGTTCGCCTGGGTGTGCCCGAAGGTGGTGGTCAGCAGCATCGGGTAGATGTTGGCCGGAACATAGGCGATGAGCCCGGCGATCAGCCATGCCCAGACGCGTTGCAGGCTGCGCCGGTCCCGGCTGACAAGCGCGCTGCCGCAGCGCCGGCAGACCGGCGTATTCATCGGATGCGCCAGGCCGCAGCGCCGGCAACCGACCAGCCCGGCGCGCCGGGCCGTCAGGAAGTCCTGCGCTCTTCCAGTGTTTTCCATACCGTCAGCCTGCACATGATGTTGTCGTTCAGCACCGTCACCAGCACCAGCGCGGCAAAGGCCCAGAAGGCGGGGCCGAGGGTGACATGGGCCAGCCCCGCCACCTTGACCAGCGCCACCGCCACGCCGACGATGAATATCTCGGCCATGGCCCAGGGCTGGGTCCGTTCCGCCCAGCGCAGGGCGTTGGCGGCGTGGCCTGCGGGCGCGAACCCGAACACCATCGGCGCCAGCGCATAGGTGATCGCAACCAGCCGCGCCACCGGCAGCACCACGATCAGCGCCGCCACCGCCAGCGACAGGGGCAGCAGCGGCCCGCCCGAGAACGCCATGATCGCGTCGAACACCGAACTGCGGCTGTTCAGTCCGCTGGCGTCGATTTCCAGGAACGGGAAGAACACCGCCGCGACCATCAGGACCGTCGCGGTCGTAGCCAGCATGACGATCTGCGTCATGGCGCTGTCGCGGGGTGCATAAAGCACGGTGCCGCACCGCCGGCAGCGCGCCCGCGCACCGTGCGCCACCGGGATTTCGCGATGCAGCACGTCGCAGACCGGACAGGCGATCAGCCCGTCCGCCGGGATGCTGCCGTCGGCGGCATTCTCAGGTCTGGTGTCTGGCATGCTCAGCGGTCCGTCCCCGGCAAGGCCCACGATTCGCGCCACCGGGCGCAGGTCGGATCAGGCTACAGCATAGGCCGCGACGATGCCATCGGCGCCGATGGCCGTCAGCTCTTGCCCCGCGGCGGGTCTGCCAGCCGGCTGGACAGCAGTTCCCCGGCATCCTCCACGATCGGGTAGGCCACGAACGACACCGCGCTGTTGACGTGCTTGAGCGCGCGCAGGGTTTCCTGGTGCAGGTTGCTGGTTTCGATGCTGGCCGGGCTTTCGCGCAGCCGCGCGAGGTGGCGGATCTGCATCTTCTGTTCCAACTCGCGGATGCGGACCTTTTCTTCCAGCAACTGGCGCGCCGACTCCACGTCGCCGGTCAGCAGCACGTTAAGCGCAAGCTGGGTATTGGAGAGAACGCAGTCGTGAAAGTCGTTCAGGTCGCGCCAGCCGTCCTCGGAAAATCGCAGCCGTTCGGCGTGCACGCGCTTGGCGATATCCTTCATCTGGGTGGAAATCTGGTCGGCGGCGTCTTCCATGTGGTTGGCGAAGGTGGCGATGTCCATGGCGCGGCGCGACTGCGCCGGGCTCAGCTGGCGCTGTTGCAGCCTCGCGATGTAAAGCTTGGTTTCGAAATGGGTACGGTCCACCTCGTCCTCGCTTTCGTCGATGAAAGCGGCGGTCTCGGCGTCCCAGTCGCGGTAGAGCCCCATGATCGGAACCAGCATGGCATGGACGCTTTCGCCCATGCGCAGCACCTCGCGCGTGGCGCAGCCCATGGCGCGGTCGGGGTCGTCGATCACGGTTTCGTCGAGCGCGCTGATCCGTGCCGGGTGGGCGCCGGCCATGCGGTCGGGCAGCAGCGCCGCGACCGCCGCAAGGGCCGGGCGCATCAGCGGCAGCGCCAGCGCGGCGATGGCGATGTTGAACGCCAGATGCAGGTTGACGATCTGGCGCGCGGGCGTTGCCCCCAGCGGCGAGAGATCGGGCGTCAGCACCGACAGGGCGCCCAGCGCCAGCACCGCCCCGCCGCCGCGAAAGCCCAGATTGGCCAGCAGGACGCGCCGCGCGCCCACCGGCGCCGACAGCGACAGCGTCAGCGGGATCGCGGCGCCGCCGAGATTGGCGCCCAGCACCAGCGCCGCGGCCACCTCGACCGGCAGCACCCCGTGCGCCGCGAAGGCGACGAAGGTCAGGACCGCGGCGATGGATGAATGCATCGCCCAGGCCAGCACCGCGCCGATGGCGAAGGCGCTGATCGGGTCGGTGGCCAGATAGCCCATGATCGCGTCGATGGGCGGGCTGTCGCGCAACGGCTCGGTCGCGCCCCGGATCATGGTCAGCGACACGAACACCAGCGCCAGGCCGGTGACGATGCGGCCGGTCTGTTTCACGGTCCGGTTGCGCCCGTTGAAGAACAGCCCGATCCCCACCAGCAACAGCAGCGGGATCAGCTTTTCCACCGGAACCGAATAGATCTGGACCGCGATGGCCGACCCGATATCGGCGCCCAGCAGCAGAGCCAGCGCGGCCTTGCCGCCCAGCGTGCCGGCCGCGACGAAGGACACCGCCAGCATCGCCACCGCGGTGGAACTTTGCAGCAGGATCGCGGCATTGCCGCCGAAGGCGGCGGCGCGCAGCGCGCTCTGGTCGGCGGTGCGCAGCCCGGCCCGCAGCCGTGGCATGAACGCGCGTTCGACGCCGGTGCGGATCATGCGCACGGCCCACAGCAGCAAGGCCACCGAACCCGCGAGATTGAGAACGAAAACGACGATGGCGCTGGCCCTTTCAGGAGGATCCGGCCGCATCGCGAACCCGCTGCGGGCATCGCGGACGCGGCGACGGTGAACCGGACGGAAGACAGGGTTTCCGCCGACTTCACCACCCGATTGCCGGATATGCAACAAAAATCCTTGCAAAGTGTGGGAAAACCCACAAACATTTTGCGCAACGCGATGCGCCCGACTTTCTGCCGGACGAGGGGACCAGACGTGCTGCCAGTGCAAGAGGCCGAACCAGTAGCCCGCCCCCGCCTGCGCAAGCGTGACCGGCGCAGCCAGATCCTGCTGGAACTCAAGCTGCGCCCGCATCTGCGCATTTCCGAACTTGCCGAACGCTTCGGCGTGTCGAGCGAAACCGTGCGCCGCGATTTCGAGGCGCTCAGCGCCGATGGCCTGCTCAGCCGCGCCCATGGCGGCGGGTCGGCGCCGGGGCGGGGGCACTATCCGGGCCTTGACGAACGCAGCCGCGACCGGCTCGAGGAACGCGAACGCATCGGCCGCCTGGCGGCGACGCTCGTGCAGCCGGGCGATGCGGTGATGATCGACGCCGGATCGACGACGCTGCAACTGGCGCGTTTCCTGGCCTTCAACGCGACGCCCTGCACGGTGCTGACCAACAGCCTGCCGCTGGCCATGACCATGGGCCAGAGCGATGCCGCCAATGTGATACTCTGCCCGGGCGACTACCTGGCCTCTGAATCGGCGGTGGTGGGGCCGGATGCGGTGGATTTCCTCGACCGTCACAACGTCGATCGCTGTTTCATCGGGGCCTCGGGCCTTTCGGCAAACGGGGCGAGCGAAACGGTGCGCGGCTTTGCCGCGATCAAGCGCGCCATGCTGCGGCGCAGCGCGATGTCGCATCTGCTGATCGACAGCGGCAAGTTCGACGCACGCGGCCTTGCCCGCGTCGGCGGTCTTGACCGGTTGAGCTGCGTCGTGACCGATACCGACCCGGGCCCGGCGCTGGGGCGGGCACTGAACATGGCCGGCGTGACCGTCATGGTGACGCCGTGAATTGCCGCCCCCCGGACCCCCGGGGGCGGAAACGAACAAGGGCATTCAAGAACCTTTAGGGAGGACAAGACATGACGACCTTGAAACATCTGCTGGCCGGCGCGGCGACGATTGCCGCGCTTGCCGCCCTGTCGGGGCCATCGGCGGCGCAGGACTGCCCGCGCGGCGCGCTGGACGAACGGTTCTGCGATGCCGATGGCGACCTGATCGCCGACATTCCGACCGATCCCGCGCAATGGATCGATCCCGACACGCTGATCTTCGCCTATACCCCGGTCGAGGATCCGGCCGTCTACAAGACCGCCTGGGCCGATTTCATCACCCATCTCGAGGAAAAGACCGGCAAGAAGGTGGTGTTCTTCCCGGTCCAGTCCAATGCCGCCCAGATCGAGGCGATGCGGTCGGGCCGGCTGCACATCTCGGGCTTCAACACCGGATCCAACCCGCTGGCGGTGAACTGCGCCGGTTTCCGCCCCTTCACCATCATGGCCTCGCCCGACGGGTCGTTCGGCTACGAGATGGAGATCATCACCTATCCCGGCTCGGGCATCGACAAGATCGAGGATATCAAGGGCCGCAAGCTGGCCTTTACCGCGCCGACATCGAATTCCGGTTTCAAGGCGCCCTCGGCCATCCTGAAGGCCGACTACGGGCTTGAGCCCGAGCGCGATTTCGAGCCGGTGTTCTCGGGCAAGCACGACAATTCGGTCCTGGGCGTTGCCAACAAGGACTATCCCGCCGCGGCGATCGCCAATTCGGTCATGGGCCGGATGTTCGAACGCGATGTGGTCAGCCGCGACCAGATCGTGACGCTTTACAAGTCGCAGACCTTTCCCACCACCGGCTACGGTGTCGTCTACAACCTCAAACCCGAGCTTCAGGACCAGATCCGCGAGGCGTTCTTCGACTTCGAGTGGGAGGGCAGCAGCCTCAAGGAGGAGTTCGAGAAGAACGGCGAAGGCCAGTTCATCCCGATCACCTACAAGGACAACTGGGAAGTGATCCGCAAGATCGACGCGGCCAACAACGTCAGCTACGCCTGCGAGTGATCGCGCCCCCATGACACCGCCCGCTTCGGCCGCCGCGCCGGGGCGGGCGCCACGACAAGACAGGGGCAAGGATGCTCAGGCTCGAAAAGCTCACGAAAACCTACAAGACCGGCGATCAGGCGCTGAAACAGGTCGATCTGGAAGTGCCGCAGGGGCAGGTCCTGGCCCTGATCGGGCCGTCGGGCGCGGGCAAGTCCACCCTGATCCGCTGCATCAACCGCCTGGTCGAACCGACCGGCGGCGCGGCCTGGCTGGGCGGCGTGAACCTGACCGCGCTGGGGCAGCGGGCGCTGCGCCGCGAACGCCGGCGCATGGGCATGATCTTTCAGGAATATGCCCTGGTCGAACGGCTGACGGTGATGGAGAACGTGCTGTCCGGGCGGCTTGGCTATGTCGGCTTCTGGCGCAGCTTCCTGCGCCGGTTCCCGCAATCGGATGTCGACGAGGCCTACCGGCTGCTGGACCGGGTGGGCCTTCTGCACATGGCCGACAAGCGGGCCGACGAGTTGTCGGGCGGCCAGCGCCAGCGGGTCGGCATCTGCCGCGCCCTGATCCAGAACCCGGCACTGTTGCTGGTCGATGAACCCACCGCCTCGCTCGATCCCAAGACCAGCCGCCAGATCATGCGGCTGATCGTCGAACTGTGCCGCGAACGCGACCTGGCCGCGATCATCAACATCCACGATGTCGCGCTGGCGCAGATGTTCGTCATGCGCGTCATCGGGCTGGAACTGGGCCGTATCGTCTTTGACGGCGCCCCCGATGCGCTGACGCCGGATGTCCTGACCCAGATCTACGGCGAGGAAGACTGGGAAGCCACGATCCAGACGGTCGAGGAAGAGGAAGAAGAGGCGGGGACGGCATGAGCAGCAGCGAGCTTGACACGCTGATCGGCACCCGCTGGAAGAAGCCGCCTTTCATCAGGCGGGTCTGGCTGCGCTCGGCGCTGGTTCTGGGCGGGTTTCTCTATCTCGTTCTGGCCATCGCCTCGGTCGAGGTGAACTGGAGCCGCGTCTACGAGGGGCTGGAGCGCGGCGCGGCCTTCGTCGCCGCCTTCACGACCCCGGATTTCACCACCCGCGCGGCCGACATCCGGGAGGGCATGCTGGAGAGCATCGTGATGACGGTGGCGGCCTCGGTCGTGGGCATCCTGATTTCCATTCCCATCGGGCTGGGCGCGGCGCGCAACCTGGCGCCCCTGCCGGTCTATCTGGTCTGCCGCGGCATTATCGCCGTGAGCCGGGCCTTGCAGGAGATCATCGTGGCGATCCTGCTGGTGGCGATCTTCGGTTTCGGCCCGCTGGCCGGATTCCTGACGCTGTCCTTCGCCACCATCGGGTTCCTTTCCAAGCTTCTGGCCGAGGACATCGAGAGCATGGATCGCGCCCAGGCCGAGGCGGTGCGCGCCACCGGGGCGCGCTGGACGCAATGGATCAACTACGGCGTGCAGCCGCAGTTCATGCCCCGCCTGATCGGCCTGTCGATGTACCGCCTCGACATCAATTTCCGCGAAAGCGCCATCCTGGGCCTGGTGGGCGCGGGCGGCATCGGGGCGACCCTGAACACCGCCTTCGACCGGTATGAATTCGATACCGCCGCGGCGATCCTGATCCTCATCATCGTGATCGTGATGGCACTGGAATATCTGTCGGGCATCGTCCGGTCGAGGGTGCAGTGATGGCGACCCGCACATTGCCCGACGGCACCCGCACATGGCGCCGCTTCACGCCGTCGCAGTCGGTCGTGCGCTGGATGGGCTGGCTGATCGGGGTGGCCGTCTTTGTCTGGTGCTGGAACCGGATTTCCGAAAGCACGACCTGGTTCTTCGTCTGGGATGCGCCGCGCATCGCCGGCGACATCATCTCGCGCGCGACACCGCCGAAATGGCCCTATGTCAACGAATTGTGGTGGCCGATCTGGGACACGCTGAACATCGCCACGCTGGGCACGCTCGGTTCGCTTGTCATGGCGGTCCCGGTGGCCTTTCTGGCGGCGCGCAACACCACGCCGTCGCGGTTTCTTGTGCGTCCGGTGGCGTTGCTGATCATCGTTTCCACCCGTTCGATCAATTCGCTGATCTGGGCGCTGCTGCTGATCGCGATCATCGGGCCCGGCGTGTTCGCCGGGATCGTCGCCATCGCCATCCGCTCGGTCGGGTTCTGCGCCAAGCTGCTTTACGAGGCGATCGAGGAGATCGAGCAAACCCAGGTCGAGGCGATCGCGGCCACCGGCGCGTCGCGCTGGCAGGTGATGCTTTACGGCATCGTTCCCCAGATCATGCCCGCGCTTGCCGGCATCGCGGTGTTCCGCTGGGATATCAACATCCGCGAATCCACCGTGCTGGGCCTGGTGGGCGCGGGCGGCATCGGTTTGCAACTGTCCGCGTCGCTCAATGTCCTGGCCTGGGCGCAGGTGGCGGTGATCCTGCTGATCATCCTGGCCGCGGTGGGCCTTGGCGAATGGGTTTCGGCCAAGGTGCGCGGGGCGATCATCTGATGGCTGATGCGGTTGCGGCCGACGCAGACGGCATTTTCGATCTCTACCAGTCCGTCCTGCCGCGCCTGCCGGTGCCCGGACGGCGCGGCGCGGCCGTGCCGGCGGCGAATCTGGGCGAGATCGCGCAGCCCTTCGATCTGATCCTTCTGGACGCGTTCGGCGTTCTCAACATCGGCGAGGCCGCAATTGCCGGCGCGGCCGAGCGGGTGGCGGCCCTGCGCCGCGCCGGCAAGCGGGTGATGGTGGTGACGAACGCGGCCAGCTATCCCAAGCGCCACATGATGACGCGCTATCGCAATCTGGGGTTCGATTTCGAGGCCGAAGACATCCTGTCCAGCCGCGAAACCCTGCTCGCCGCGCTCGCGGACCAGCCACCGACGGCCTGGGGCGTCATGGCCGATCCGCGCTGGGGGCTGGAGGAATTCGAACATCTCGATGTCTCGGCGCTTGCGAACGCGCCCGGCGGGTACGATCGCGCCGAGGGGTTCATCCTGCTGGGTGCGGGCGGCTGGAGCGAGACGCGCCATGCCCTGCTGACGCGCAGCCTGGCCGCGCGGCCGCGCCCGGTTCTGGTCGGCAACCCCGATATCGTCGCGCCGCGCGATCACGGGTTCACCTTCGAGCCGGGCCATTTCGCGCATCGGCTGGCCGGCCTTGCCGGGGTCGCGCCGCGGTTTTACGGCAAGCCCTTCGCGGCGGTGTTCGACGCCGCCCTGCGCCGCGCGCCCGGTATCTCGCGCGACCGGGTGCTGATGGTCGGCGACACCCTGCATACCGACGTTCTGGGCGGCCTGGCGGCAGGGTTGCGCACCGCGCTCGTGACCGACACGGGCTCGTTGCACCGCAACGATGTGGCGGGTGACATCGAACGCTCGGGGATCGTGCCGGATTACATCCTGCCGCGGATCTGAGACCGGGTTATCAGCCCCCCAGCGCCGCCACCACCGTGGCGACATCGGTCACTTCGGCCACGTTCTGCATCGCGTATTCGACCGACGCCTTGTGCCAGTCGGCATTCATCGACGAACAGGCATCTTCGGGCAGGATCACGCGATAGCCCTTGTCGGCGGCGCTGCGCGCGGTGTGTTCCACGCTCATGTTGGTCCAGGCCCCGGTGTTGATGATGGTGTCGACGCCCAGCCCCGCCAGATAGCTTTCCAGCCGCGACGAGGGCCAGGCGCTCATCGTCATCTTCTCGACCACGAGATCGCCGGTCTGCGGTTCCAGCCCCGAAACCGGTGCCGCGCCCCAGGTGCCGCGCACCAGCGCGCCCACCTCCCTCAGCCCCCGGAACAGCGCGCAATTCTGCGGCAGCGCCGGGTGGCCGGTTTCGCAGACGAACCAGACATGGATCACCCTGATCCCGGCCTTGCGGCAGGCTTCGGCCAGGCGGCGCGAATTGTCCACCACGTTCTGTTCGCGCGCATGGATGGGCGCGCCGCTGTCGGCGAACGCCCCGCCCTCGGTTATCACGTCGTTCTGCATGTCCTGGATGATCAGCGCGGTACGCCGCGCATCCAGGCGCAGCCCGCTGTCCGGGCCAGGCCCATCTCCGGCCCGCGGCGAGGCGGCGGCGCGCGGCTTCATGAACGGCTCCTGCCGGCCGCGCGCCTTCATCTGCACCGAGTAGAGCCCCGTCGTGGCGCACATGAACAGCGTGTCCCAGTTGTCGCCGCCCCAGTGCAGGTTGGCGACCATCTCGGGCACCTCGATCTTGCCCAGAAGCAGCCCCTCGAAGGAATAGACCCAGACGCCGCCGGGCGCGGTGACATACACGTTGCCCTCGCGGTCCGCCTTCATCCCGTCGGGAACGCCGGGCTTCAGCGCGTCCTTGATGCCGCTGGCGAAGATGCGCGCGTTGCTCAGCCTGCCGTCGCGGCCGACATCGAACAGGCGGATGTTGGCCTGCACCGTATCGTTCACCCACAGGAACCTGCCGCAGGGGCTGAAACACAACCCGTTGGGCTGGTTGAACATGTAGCGGTCGGAAACCAGCACGGCTTCGTTGCCGGGCCGATGGCCGGGGGGCAGCATGTAGACCCCCTGGAAACCCATTTGCAGCGGCCGCTCCACGCCGAAGCCGGGCATCCTTCCATAGGTGGGATCGGTGAAATAGATCGCGCCGTCATCGGCGACGCAGATGTCGTTGGGCGAATTCAGTTCCTTGCCCTCGAAATGGCTGGCCATCACCTCGCGCCGTCCATCGGGGGTGAAACGCACCACGGAAGATGTGGAGTGTTCGCAGACCAGAAGGTTCAGATCGGCATCGTAGGTCATGCCGTTGCCCTTGTTTGACGGGCGCATGACCTCGCTCACCCGCCCGTCGGGCGTCCACTTGCGCCGCACATCGCCCGGCATGTCCGAAAACAGCAGGTGCCTTTCCAGCGGATGCCAGATCGGCCCTTCGGTAAAGGTGAATCCCGATCCGAGCTGGCGCACCGTTGCGGCCGGGTCCATCAGCGAGGCGAAACGGGGATCGACGGCGATATGGGGCATGGGTTCGGTCCTTGGCTCTCGGGCGGAAGATCACCGGCCCGTCAGCGGGGCCGGTGCGGAATCAGGCCGGAAACCACGGCCGGTCGGGCAGCGTCTCGGTCATCGGCCCGGGCACGGTCATGCCCAGCCGCCCCGTGACCTGCTGGTTCTCGATCCTGGCCGGGCGGTCGTGGATCGGCAGCAGGAAGCGGTAGTTGTTCAGCAGCTTCTTGATCGCGCCCTTTTCCGCCCGCTTGGATTCCGAGTGATTGCCCGTCACGCGCGGTTCCATCCAGTTGTTGGTCTGGACATGGTTCACGATCTGGTCGTTGAAATCGTAGATCACGTCGCCGCAGATGCAGGCCAGCCCCTCGGCGGTTTCCACGATCACGTTCATGCTGCCCTCGGTATGGGCGCCCGCGCGTTCGCACCAGACGCCGGGAATGATCTCTTCGGCGCCGGTGATCTCCAGATCGAGGAACCGGATCGCCGACGGCTCGTAGATGCGGTCGACCAGGTGCTTGATGTCGGGTTTGGGATATTGCGGATACATGATGCCCGAGACGCTGAATTCCATCTCGCGCCGGTTCAGGCAGACCGTGGTGTTCATCGGGAACTTGTCGTCGGTGCCGGCATGGTCGATATGCAGATGCGTATGCAGGATGTAACGCACATCGCCCGGCTTGAGCCCGTGCCTGGCCAGCTGGTTCTCGATCAGGTTGTCGTGAAACTGAAGCCCGCGCATGCCCAGGCTCTCCATGATCGCGTTGTCGCGATAGCCGGTGTCGACCAGCACCGGATGGCTGCCGCCGAGGATCAGGAATCCATAGACCGGCACCCGCCGGACGCGCCCGCATTCGTGGCCCAGAACCAGAAAGCTGGTCTCGAGCTCGATGTCGCCATAATCGAGCAGGTGGATCGTCAGTGCCATCGTTCGGTTCTCCCTGTAATCGCGGGCCGTTGCCCGGCATCGTTTCAAAGTCGATAGACGCGCGCCGCCGTGTCGTGAAAGATCGCCGCCTGCGCGCTTTGGCTCAGCCCCGCCGCCCCGGCCCGGAACGCGGCGATGAGATCGGCGTATGTGGTCCAAAGCTTTTCGATCGGAAAATTCGACCCGAACAGGCAGCGGCCGGCGCCGAATATGCGGCCGGTTTCCTCGATCATGTCGCGGATGAAACCGGGGTCGTTGCGGTGGATGAAGGTGCCGAAGGCCGACAGCTTGACCACCACGTTGGGGCATTCCGCCAGCCGCCGCATGCCGTCGCGCCAGGCGGCCCGGCCCGCATCGGAGGTGTCTTCCAGCATGCCCGCATGTTGCAGAACCAAGGTCACGCCGGGGCAGGCGCGGGCGAGGTGCGCGGCGTCGGCCATCTGGCCGGTGAAGACCTGCAAGTCGAAGCACCAGCCATGGTCGGCCAGCCGCGCGACATTCCTTTGCACCGTGGGATCGGCGGCCAGGTCGGGGCGGGCGGCGAACCGGTATGCCGGGTTCTCGTGCCAGTGCAACTGCTGCCGGATGCCGCGCATCAGCGGATAGCGCTTCAGCCGGTCAAGCTGCGCGCGCATGTCTTCGCCGGTGAAGTCGGCATAGCCGACGATGCCGTGCGGCCAGCCATGTTCGTCGGCGACCGATTGCACCCAGGCGACCTCGTCCTCGAACCTCTCGGGCGGCCAGTTGGCCTGGACGTAAACGGATTTCGTGATGCCCGATCCGGCGATGTCGGTCAGATATTCGGTGATCGGATAGTCGCGCCGGATCGCCCCGTATGGCCCGAAGATGCGCGGCTGTTCCGGGCCGTCCAGCCAGGGCAGGTCGGCCTGCCGCCAGATGTGGTGATGCGCGTCGATCATCGCGAAAGCCCCGCAAGGTTCAGGACGTGGCCGGCGATGGCGGCGGTGCGGCTGCCGTCGGCCAGACTGTCGAGCCACGGCAGCACACCGGCCAGCGCCTCGGTGCGCGGAACGAAACCTTCCTCGCCCGCCAGCGGTGTCAGCCAGTCCAGCCGCCACGCCAGCCGGGCCAGCCGCTGAACGCTGTGGATCATCGCCGCCGGATCGCCCCGCTCCAGCCCGTCGCTCAGCACGATCACCGCCGCGCCGCGCGCAAACCCGGCCAGGCGCGGCACCGCCAGGAACGCGTCGAGCGCATCCCCGATCCGGGTGCCGCCGTCGAAATCCGCGACCAGCCCGCCGACCCGCGCCAGCGCCCGGTCGGCCTGAGCCAGCCGCAGGGCCGGGGTGATCCGGGTCAGGCGCGTGCCCAGCGTAAAGCCCTCGAAGCGGTCCGCCGCCTGCGCCAGCGCATGGGCAAAGCGCATGGTGGCCTCGGTGCGATCCTTCATCGAGCCCGAGACATCGACCAAGAGCACGATGCGCCGCTGCCGGGTCTTGCGGCGGCTGCGGGGCAGGGTGAACAGCTCGCCCTCGCGGCGCACCGCCTCGCGCAGGGCGCGGCGCAGATCCGGCCGGTCGCCATGTCTGGACGGCACGCGCCGGTAGGACAGCCGTCGCGGCAGGCGGCGCGGCGCAGCCTTGCGGAACGCGGCCAGCGCCGCGTTCTCGTCGAGATCGGCGAATTGGCGGTGTGACAGGCGTTCGGCGCCCGCCGGTTCGGCGCCGGTCTCCTGTTCCCGCTCATCCGCCTCGACCTCGCGGGAATCGCCCTTGCCCTCGTGGACCTCGACATCGTCCTCTTCCTCGCCGGCGGCCGGCGCGGCGATGGTCTGGCCCAGAAACCAGGCGCGGAACAGCGCGTCATATTCATCCTGGCGTTCATGCGCGATGCCCAGCAACGCCAGCCCGGCGGCGTGAATGTCGCCCATGTGGCGCGGCCCCAGAAGGCCCACGGCGGCGATGAAATCAATGGTCTGGTCGGGGGCGACGGCAAAGCCATGCGCCCGCAGGAGCGTGGCAAACCCGGCGAGGGGGCGGGCGGCGCGCGGCAGGGTCATGCGGCTTCTCCCGGGATCACCGAGCCCAGGTTGGGGCTCATGTAGGTCAGGTCGTCATGGTCCTTCAGCGCCACCCCGATCGCGCGGCGGAACGCCTCGGGCCAGGGCGCGCCCTGTGCGTTCAGCAGCGTCGCCGCCTCGGCCCATTCGATGGTTTCGGCCACGCCCGGCGGCTTGGCCAGCGGTTCCTGGCGCAACAGCCCGACGGCGGCCACCACCGCCTGCGCCGTGGTTCGCGCCACCGAACTGGCGCGCGCCATGACGATCTGCGCCTCGAGGTCCGGGTCGGGATAGTCGATCCAGTGATAGACGCAGCGCCGCCGCAGCGCCTCGTGCAGATCCCGGGTGCGGTTCGAGGTCAGCACCACCACCGGACGCTGCATGGCCCGGATCGTGCCGGTTTCGGGAATCGAGATGGTGAAATCGGACAGGAATTCCAGCAGGAACGCCTCGAATTCATGGTCCGACCGGTCGATCTCGTCGATCAGGAGCAACGTGTCGGCGGGGTGGCGCAGGGCGGAAAGCAGCGGCCGTTCCAGCAGGAACGTGTCGGCATAGAGGTTCACATGCGCGTCACCGGCCTGCCTGATCGCCAGCATCTGCCGGGGATAGTTCCATTCGTAAAGCGCGCTTGCCGCGTCGATGCCCTCGAAGCATTGCAGCCGCGTCACCGTCCGCGACAGCACCGCGCCGATGGCCTTGCCGGCCTCGGTCTTGCCGACCCCCGGCGCCCCTTCCAGCAACAGCGGCTTGCCCAGTGCCAGCGCCAGATAGGCCGCCGTCGCCAGCCCGTCATCGGCAAGATACTGCGCGCCCTCCAGCGCGTGCCGCAATTCGGGCGGTGAGGAGATGCCGGATATGGTCGGGCGGATCGGCATCGCTCAGTGGTCCGTCCGTGGCTGGATCGCACCCCGCCTGGAGGCGTGGCCGGGGGCTGCCCCGGCTGCGGCCGGGCGGGCGCGTGCGCGGCTCCTCGCGCCCGTTGCAGCTGGTGCCGCCGGCCGCATCACCGCCGCCCCTGCGGGTGCGCGCCGCCATTGGCGCGCAGCCCGCGCAGGATTTTCTCGGGCGTGATCGGCAGGCTGTCGCAGCGCACGCCGACCGCGTTGTAGATGGCGTTGGCCACCGCCGGCAGCACCGGGTTGGCGCACATCTCGCCCGGCCCCTTGCCGCCGAACGGCGCATCCTCGGCGGGGCGTTCCAGAACCGCGATATGGTGATCGACCACATCGCCGGGGCCAGGTTGCAGGTACGACACGAAATCCGCCGGCCCGTGGCGTCGGTCGGGGTAGTAAGGCTCGGTCGTCTCGTAAAGCGCGTGGCTGACCCCCATCCAGGCGCCGCCGATCAGTTGCTGTTCCACCAGTTTCTCGTTCAGCGCACGGCCCACCTCGTAGGCCGAATTGATCTGCGCGACGCGAACCTCGCCGGTCTCGTCATCGACCTCGAGATCGACGACCAGCGCGGCATGGGCGAAACAGGTGACGGGGGTCATCTCGCCGGTGTCGGGGTCGGCATCCGATGGCGGGATCAGGAAGATGCCGCGCCCCGCCAGCGTCTTGCCCTGCCTGAACTGGGCGGCGGCGGCGGTCGCCTCGACGGTGATCGAGCGGCCCGGCGCGCCCTTGACGTGGATGTTGCCGCGCCCGTCGGTATCCAGGTCGGTGGCGTTCACCTCCAGTTCCTCGGCCGCGGCCTCGAGCATGGCATGGCGTGCCTCGGTCGCGGCGCGGATCACCGCGTTGCCCATGCGATGCGTGCCGCGCGAGGCGAAAGACCCCATGTCATGGGGGCCGGTGTCGCTGTCGGCGGTATCGACATAGACATCGGCGATGGGAACGCCCAGCGCCTCGGCGGCGATCTGGCGCGTGACCGATTTCATGCCCTGGCCAAGGTCGATGGCCGACAGCGAAACGCGGAACTTGCCGTCGGGCGTGGAATGCACCAGCGCCTGCGCCGGATCACCGCCCAGATTCATGCCGATGGGATAGTTGATGCAGGCGAACCCGCGACCCTTGTGAACCGTCATTCTCACCGCCTCCTCGTGCCCGACAGAAACGGCGATACGCCGGGGCGTTTCACGCCGCGCTGGAACGGGCGGTCGGGCTTGTAGGGCGCCGGATCCGTCGGTGTTTGCGGCGCGTGCTGTGTCGGCTGCGCAAAGGCGGACTGGCGCGGCGGCGCCGGTTGGGGCGGCGCGGGTGGGGGCGCGGCGGGGCGCGCCGCCTGGGGTGGCGCGGCGGGTGGC
>JAGRMG010000241.1 GCA_020441385.1 Paracoccaceae bacterium | reverse complement strand
TTCTCGATCAGACGGCCGTGGGCATGGCCGGTCCGCATACCGCGCTGGGCGATGCCATCGGCCTGGGCATCCGCACCTTCGAGGCCAGCGAGGTCGAACAGCGGCTGATGATCCTGCTGAGCGACGGCGCCGATACCGCATCGCGGATGACCCCGGTCAACGCCGCGGCGCTGGCCGCCGAGCGCGGCGTCACGATCTATGCCATCGGCGTCGGCGACCCCGAGGCGTCGGGCGAAGACAAGGTCGATCTGGCGGCATTGGAAGAAATTGCCCGCCAGACGGGCGGCCAGTTCTTCTATGCCGGCGACGAGGCCGCGCTGAGCGAAGTCTACGCCGAGATCGACCGCCAGAATCCGCGCGCCGTGGAAACCGTGACCTACCGTCCGGCGCTCGATCTGGCCTATCTGCCGCTGGCGCTGGCCCTGGTCCTCGTGCTGGGCATTGTGGCCGCGCTGCATTTCAGCGCACGGCGCAAGGCGGCGCGGCCATGATCGAGGCGCTGCAACTCTTCCATTTCCTGCGGCCCTGGCTGTTGCTGGCGATCCCCGTGGCGGTGCTGTTGTGGCTGCTGGTCCGGCGCGCGAGCGGCACCGCCGGACCCGAGGCGCAGGGTATCGCGCCGCATCTGGCGGCGGCGCTGACGGTCGGCGCGCCCAAGACGCGGCGCATCCAGCCGATAGACGGCGTGTTGCTGGCCGCGGTGCTGCTGGCGCTGGCCGCCGCCGGCCCGACCTGGAGCCGCGTTCCCAACCCGCTGGTGGCGGACACCGCGCCGCTGGTGGTGGCGCTGAAAGTGACCGACAGCATGCAGACGCCCGATCTGGCCCCGACGCGGGCCGACCGGGCGCGGTTCAAGATCCTCGATCTGATCGACCGGCGCGCCGGCGCGCGCACCGCCTTGGTGGCCTATGCCGGCACCGCGCACCGGGTGGCGCCGCTGACCGAGGATCCGAACATCCTGCGCCCGCTTCTCGAGGGGCTGAGCCCGGCGACGATGCCGGTGGAGGGCCAGGACGCCGGCGCGGCGCTGGGCCTGGCCTCGGATATCCTTGCCAAAGCCGGAACCGCGGGTGCGGTATTGTTCGTTCTCGACGATCTCGACCCGTCCGACATCGCCGCGTTCAACGCGACGACCGATCCGCCGCGCCCGCCGGTCCTGTTCCTGGTGATGCTGCCCGAGGCGCAGACCCTGGCCCAGCTGGACCGCATCGAAGATGCCACGGTGGTGCATGTCACCCCCGACGACCGTGACATCGCGCGGATCGAACGCAAGGTGCGCGCCGCCTATGCCGCGGCCCTGGCCGGTGACGACAGGTTGCAATGGAACGACCGCGGCTGGCTGCTGGCCTGGCCCGCCGCCCTGTTGGCGATGCTGTGGTTCCGGCGCGGCTGGACCATGCGCTGGGGCTTTGCCGGGGCGCTGGCGCTGGGGCTGGGCCTGCCCGCCCCGGCCCGCGCCGATGGCTGGGCCGACTGGTTCCTGACCGCCGATCAGCAGGGCATGGTGGCCTATCGGAACAAGGCGTTCGCCCGCGCGGCCGAACTGTTCGTGGATCCGCAATGGCGCGGCTATGCCATGTATCGGGCGGGCCAGTACGCCGAGGCCGCCGAGGTGTTCGCCCGGCTCGACAGCGCCGAGGCGGCCTTTGCCGAAGGCAACGCGCGGATGCGCAACCGCGAATACCGTCCGGCCATCGCCGCTTTCGAGACGGCGCTGACACGGCGCCCGGATTATCCCGAGGCACAGCATAATCTCGAAGTTGCGCGCGCGACTGTTGAATATGTGGAAACGACACGCGAGCAATCCGATACCGGCGAGGACTCCGGCATCGGCGCCGACGACGTGGTGTTCGACAACGAAGAGGCCCGGGGCACCGAAACGCAGATCGAAGCCGAAGACAAGGACGCCGCGCCGCTGAGCGCGGATCAGTGGCTCTCCAGCATCGACACCGACATGACCGATTTCCTGCGCAGCCGGTTCCTGCTGGAAAACGCCGGGGCGGGGCAATGATGCGGCGCTGGCTGGTGCGGCTCTGGTGCGCGCTTGCGCTGCTGGCCGGCGCGGCGCTGGCGCAGGAAGATGCGCGGCCGGTGCTGCGCGTCGAGATGCCCGAAGGCGCGGCGACCGTCGGGCAGCCGCTGGTGCTGCGCCTGACCGTTCTGGTGCCGACATGGATGCCCAAGCCGCCGGAATACCCCACCTTCGAGGTCGCCAACCTTCTGGTGCGCCTGCCCGAACGCGCGACCAGCCCGGTCAGCGAAACGATCGGCGGTGAAACCTGGTCCGGCACCTCGCGCGGCTACCGTCTTTACCCGCTGGTGCCCGGTACCTTCGAGATCCCGGCGCAGAGCATGACCGTCACCTATGCCGATCCGGGCACGACCCAGCCGGTCGCGCTGGAACTGCCCGTAGCTGCGGTACGGTTCGACGCGGCCTTGCCAAAAGGGGCCGAAGGACTGGATCCGCCGGTCGTAGCGCAGGGTTTCACGCTCGACCAGACGGTGCAGGGCGATACGGAACTGACGGTCGGCGATGCCCTGACACGCACCGTGACAGCGACCATCGAAGGCACCACGCCGATCCTGATCCCGCAATTGCTGGCGCCGCCCGACGCGACCGACGGTGCCGGGCCGCTGCGCGCCTATCCCGACGAGCCGAAGGTCACGGAAAGCGAGAACCGGGGCACCCTCTCGGGCAGCCGCAGCGAGACCGTCAGCTATGTCGCGCAGGCGGGCGGGTCGGCGGACCTGCCCGAGATCCGCTTCGATTGGTTCAACCTCGAGACCGGCAGCGTCGAAACCGCCACGCTTGCGGCGATCGGGGTCGATGTGGCGATGCCGCCCCCGCCGCCGCCGGATCCGCTGGACATCGCGCTGAAGGTTGCTGGCGCGCTGATCGTCGCGGCGCTGGCCTATCTCGTCCTGCGCTGGCTGTCGCCGCGCATCGCAAGGGCATGGACGGGCCTGCGCAGACGCTGGCTGAACTCGGAGCTCCGCGCCCACCGGGCGGTTCTGCGCGCCATCAAGAGCCGCGATATCGGCCTGCTTCTCGCGGCTCTGGACGCCTGGCGCAAACATCACCCCAATCCGCCCGCCGACGATGGGGCGCGGCTGCACCGGGCGCTTGCGCCGCTGGGTGCCGCGCACTATGGCGCCTCGGGCCGGGCCGCGGCGCCATCGGACTGGCGCGGCGCCGAGGCCGCCTATCGGCGATTGCGCCGCGACCTGCTGCGCATGCGGCGGCCGGACCGGCCCGGCCACACCCTGCCCGCCCTGAACCCGGTGCGCCGATCCCCGGGCCGTTGAGCCGGCGCGGGGATCGCGAGGCACTAACTCCGCCGCGCCCGCCAGGCCACATATTTCGCCATCCAGCGTTCCAGCAACGGCGCCTTGTGCCCGGCCTCGTCTAGATCCAGCGACCCGCCGCCGGCGCGGTACATTTCGGCAAACGTGTCCAGCACCCTGGCCTTGACCATACCGCGCAGCGGCACATGCGCCATCATGCCATAGGCCGCTGCATGGCCGGTTCGCGCCAGATCGGGGTTGGCGCGCACCGTCGTCACCGCGCTGGCCAGGTCGGCCAGATAGGCATCGGTCACCTCGGCGTGTTTCGCTGTCACCATGGCATGAATGCCGTCGGGGTTCTGCACCCGGTTGACCGACCATCCGTTCTGTTCCAGCTGGTCGGCCACGGCATAGATGCTGACCGCCGGATCGCTGGATCCATAGGCCAGCAGCGGCCCCTGCGGATGACCCAGAAGCCGCAAGCCGTCGATCTCCTCGATGCCGGCCTTCAGCGCCTCGACGGCCCGGGCCGTCCGGGCCGCCAGATCGCGATAACCCGCAACGCCCAGTTTCTGCATCACCGCCCAGGCCGCGGCATAGGCGCCCCCGGGCCGCGTGCCCAGCAGGGCGGGCGAGGCGAAGACGCCGCCGGGCCAGTCCTGATAGACGAACATCTGATGCTTCAGCGTGTCGAGATCGCGATAGAGGATCGTCGAGGCACCCTTGGCGGCATATCCGTACTTGTGCAGATCGGCAGACATCGACGAGACCCCGGGCACCCGGAAATCCCAGTCGGGCAGGTCGATCCCGTTCATTTCCATGAACGGCAGGATGAACCCCCCGACGCAGGCATCGACGTGAAGGGGAATTGCCTTCTGCTGCGCGATCGCGCCCATTTCGGCGATCGGGTCGATGGTGCCGTGGGGATATTCCGGTGCGCTGCCCAGCACCATCACCGTGTTGCCATCCATCCGGCGCCCGAGTTTCGATATGTCGGTGGCCAGTTCCCCGTTCACGGGCAACAGCCGCGCCCGGACCCCGAAATATTCCGCCGCCTTGAACCAGGCCACATGCGCGGTTTCCGGGATCACCATGTTGGGCCGCGTCACCCGGCGCGTCTTGCGCGCCATGTCGCGATAGGTCTTGACCGCCAGAAGGCAGCTTTCGGTGCCCCCGGCCGTCACCACGCCGCAGGTGTCCGGCCCGCCATGCAGCAGCCCCGCCACCATCGAGACGATCTGGCTTTCCATCCGCTTGAGGCTTTGGAACGCTGCCGGGTTCAGCCCGTTGGCAGAAGAATACTGGCGATAGGCGGCGGCCGCGAAATCGTCATGCGCATCGTCCAGATGGTAGACCAGGCTCCAGATGCGGCCCGACTTGTAGTCGGGGTCGGCCCGGGCAAATCCGCGCAACTCGTCCAGCACCTCGGCCTCGGCCCGGCCCGTATCGGGCAGTTTGCGATGCGTCATTGTCAACCTCCCGAAGCCAGCATCAGCGCAACCGTGATGCCCAGATAATTGCCGATGGCAAAGCCCAGGATGCCCGTTGTCATGCCCGACATCAGAAGGGCCGGGTTCCTCAGGCTGCGCGCCACCATCGGCACGAAGGCCGGCGACATGATCGCGGCCACAGACGTGATCAGGAAGGTGTCCACATCCACCCGCGCAATGCGGCACAGAACGGCGTGCAGCGCAAGGCTGCCGAACGTGGCCACGACGATGAAGATCAGGATCGAGGGATCCATTCCCGCCAGCGCCGAAAGATCCATCGACGCCGCCACGGTCAGCGAAAAGACATAGATCAGATACATTCCAAGCCCGGGCGCGGCGCGATTGGCCCGAAGCCGCGGCACCAGCGAGGCCAGCAGCCCGAACGTGGTCAGCAGCACGATCACCATGACCTGCGGCTCGCCGATCCCGATACGCGGCGCCAGCACGACCGCCAGCCCGACGCAGACCGCCGCCGCCCCCAGCGCGGCCGCGATGCCGGGAATCGCCGCAAGGCGCAGCAGGTCGCCCTGGCTTTCGCGGCTCTCGGCCGCGGTCTCGCCGCCCTGTGGCGCGCGCGGAAACGGCCGCAGGAACCTCGCGAACAGGCGGTGCGCGACCGTCAGGACGAACAGCAGATAGAGGCTGCCGATCACGGTATCGACGGTGGCGAACAGCAGGTATCGCGCATCCGGTATGCCCAGCGCCAGCTTGATCGCGCCCATGTTGGCGATGCCGCCGGTATACATCCCCACCGCCATGCCGGCCAGCTGCTCGGGCGCCGCGACACCGCGGGCCTGGAACAGATGAAACAGCAGCGTGGCCACGAACACCACCGCGACCACCGCCAGCAGCATCGACAGCATCGCCCGGCCCGCCACATGCCGCCAGGCCGCGATATCGACCGAAAACAGCAGCAGCGGCAGGGCCAGCGCAAGGCTGGCCTCGGTGATCGTGGTGCGGATATCGCCGGTGCTGTCGGGCAACAGGCCGGAGAGGCCGATCAGCAAACCGGCGGCATAGCACAGCACGATCGGCCCCAGCGCACGGGCCGCGGCGACATGGCGCACCAGCAACAGGACAAGCGCGGGCCCGCCGACAAACAGCAACGCGGCAACGATCTCCATCGGGGATGCATCCTTCGGGCCAGACAGCGGACCGCGACCGGACCGCGCATGTTCGCGCCATTATGCGGCCGTGCCGCCCCGGTGCAAGGCATAGGCCGCGTGCACCCCCCCGCGGCCCGGATTGTCACCCGGCCCCCACATTCGCGGCGATGACATTCAGGATTGACGCATTATAGTTATGTGACATAACCATATCCGCAAATCCGGCACAATCCAGCCAGCGGGGAGCCAATGGAGGACAGCATTCTCAAGATCGAACAGGATGGCGATATCGCCACGCTGACCATGAACCGCCCGGCCAAGCGCAACGCCATGTGCGATGAACTGCTGGCCGCCATCGACGGGTTCTTTTCGTCTCCGCCCGCCGATGTCCGGGCCGTCATTCTGACCGGCACGGCGGGACACTACTGCTCGGGCCTCGATCTTGGCGAACATGTCGCCCGCGACGCCGAGGCGACCATGCGCCATTCGCGCCACTGGCATCAGGTGATGGACCGCATCCAGTATGGCGGGCTGCCGGTGGTGTCGGCCATGTTCGGCGCGGTGATCGGCGGCGGGCTGGAACTGGCCACCGCAACGCATGTGCGAATCGCCGAACCGACCAGCATCTTCCAGCTGCCCGAAGGCCGGCGCGGCATCTATGTCGGGGGTGGCGCCTCGGTTCGTGTCGGGCGCATCCTGGGCGCCGACCGCATGATCGAGATGATGCTGACCGGCCGCAAATACAACGCCGACGAAGGGCTGGCGCTGGGCCTTGCGCATTACAGCGTCGGCAAGGGCGAGGCGCTGGCCCTGGCGAAGAAACTGGCGCGCAGGATCGCCGCGAACGCACCGCTGTCCAACTACATCATGATCCAGGCCCTGAGCCGGATCGAGGACATGGCCAAGGCCGACGGGCTGTTCACCGAAAGCCTGTGCGCGGCGCTGACCCAGACCAGCCCGGACGCCATGGAGGGGCTGGCCGCCTTCCTGGAAAAGCGCGCGCCAAGTTTCGGCTGACCCGATGCCCGAGCTTTCCGCGCACTCCGACCACGACGACATCGGCGCGATTTCTGACGCCACGCTTCGCCTGTTCGCGGGCTATTACATGAAACGCGCCTTCAACGTGGTGCAGGCGGACCTGTCGCAAACGCTCAGGCCGTTCGGTCTGCGCATGCTGACCTATTCCGCATTGACGGTGATCGCCGACAATCCGGGCCTGCGCCAGGCGCAGCTGGCCGGTGCGTTGGCCATGGAAAGGCCCAACATGGTCGCCATCATCGACGAACTGCACCGGCGCGGCCTGATCCGGCGCGACCGCGACCCGGCCGACCGGCGCGCCTACGCGCTGATGCCGAGCCTCGAGGGGCGGCAATTGTGCGAACGGGCGAACCGGGCTGTGAAACGCCACGAGGCCCGAATGTTCGGGTTTCTGGACGAAAACGAACGCGCGGCGCTCTTGCGGGCGCTGCACCGGGTCGAAACCGGCAGCAGGGGAGAACACGAATGACCGGGACAAACGAATATCTTCGCCATCATGTCACGCGGCAACAGCGCGAAGACGGGACGGTCATCCTCGGATCCGGGCTCGGGCTGGGGCCGGTGGCACGCAATTGCGGCGAGTGGCTGCACCGCTGGGCCGACGAGGCGCCCAACCGGCTGTTTCTGGCCGAACGGTCCGGCGCCGGCTGGCGCGAGGTCGCCTATGGCGAGATGCTGGATCAGGTGCGCGCCGTGGCCGCCTCGCTGCTGGAACGCGGGTTCGGACCCGGCAAGACCATCGCCGCGCTGTCCGGTCCGGGGGTCGATCACGCCATCCTGACGCTTGCGGCGCAATATGTCGGCGCGCCCATCGTGCCGCTGGCCGAACAGTATTCGCTGATCCCCGAAGCCCATTCGAGCCTGCTTTATGCGGTGAACAAGGTTCGCCCGGCGATGATCTATGCCAGCGATTCAGACCGCTTCGCGGCCGCCCTCGCGCTGCCCGAACTCGCCGGAATCGAACAGGTGGCAAGCCGGGGCGCCGGGCCGAACCAGACGCGGTTCGAAAGCCTGCTGTCCGGCCGCGCCGGGCCCGAAGTGGATGCCGCCCATGCGGCGGTCGGCCCCGACACCATGGCCAAGATCCTGTTCACCTCCGGCTCGACCTCGATGCCCAAGGGCGTGCCGCAGACGCAGCGCATGATGTGCGTCAACCAGGCGCAGTATCTGGCCTGTCTGCCGATGCTGGGCGCGCGGCCGCCGGTGATGCTGGACTGGCTGCCGTGGAATCATGTCTTTGCCAGCAGTTCCAACTTCAACATGATCCTGGCCAACGGCGGCACGCTCTATCTCGACGACGGCAAGCCGGTGAAGGGCCTGTTCGACCGCACGCTCGAAAACATCAGGATGCAGGGCGCCACGCTCAGCTGCAACGTGCCGATCGCCTATGCGCTGCTGATCGCGGCGATGCGCGAGGATGCCGACCTGCGCCGCAGCTTCTTCGCCGATCTCGACCTGATCTTCTATGCCGGCGCGTCGCTGCCCCAGGATGTCTGGACGGCGCTGGAGGACATGGCGCAACAGGAAACCGGGCGCGTTCCGATGATGACCTCGAGCTGGGGCATGACCGAAACGGCGCCGGCGGCGATCCTTCACTACCAGGGCGGCGCATCGACCGGAATGATCGGCGTGCCGCTGCCCCAACTCGAAACCAAGCTCATCCCCGACCAGCCGGGCCGCTATGAACTGCGGGTGCGCGGGCCCAACATCATGCCGGAGTATTTCGAGGATCCGGATCGGACCGCGGAGAGCTTTGACGAAGAGGGCTTCTTCGTCACCGGCGATGCGGTGTGTTTCGCCGACCCCGACGACATCACCCGGGGCGTGCGCTTCGATGGCCGCGTGGCCGAGGATTTCAAGCTGATGACCGGCATATGGGTCCATGCCAGCGCGCTGCGGCTTGCGGCCCTGGCGGCACTCGGCGCGCTGGTGCAGGATGTCGTCGTGACCGGCGCCGGCCGTGCCGATGTCGGGCTGCTGATCTTTCCCAACCCGGCGCGGGTGCAGGCCGGGCCCGGCGAACCCACGATCGCCGATGCCGACTATTGCGGCGAGGTTGCCGCCCGGCTGCGCGAACTTGCCTCGCACGCCACCGGGTCGTCCTCGCGCATCGTGCGGGCGCTGGTGCTGGGCGAACCGCCTTCGGTGGGCGACGGCGAAATCACCGCCAAGGGCAGCCTGAACAACCGCGCCATACTGTCCCGCCGCGCCGCGCTGCTGGAGCGGCTCTATGACGACGCCGACGCCGCCGTTCTGAGAATGTGACGCCCCGCCAGGGGGATGAGGCGCAACCGGAGCCGGCACCACCGCGCGGTGATTCCGCCTTGCGCGGTCAGCCGGTTGCGGTTAAACGATCACCCGCGAGGCCCCAGTAGCTCAGTTGGTAGAGCACCTGTTTCGTAAATAGGTGGCCGGCGGTTCGAGTCCGTCCTGGGGCACCAT
>JAGRMG010000040.1 GCA_020441385.1 Paracoccaceae bacterium | reverse complement strand
CCGGTGCGGCGGCTGCGCCGGGTGCCGCCCTCCGATCTGCTGAAGGTGTTTGCCCATGAAAGGTAATGCCCGGACAACCGGCGCCATACCGCGCGGGACTTCGACATCAGGTTTTTGGCTCAGCCTGCTGGTTCTAATCACTTTTGCGTTTCTGCCGCCGTCCGCGGCCGCGCAGGGTTTCGCCAATCTCGGCACCGACGCGCAGGGGTTCTCGGCGCCGCGGCCGGGGCATGTGCTGTCCTTCCCCGCCGATCACGGACCGCATCCCGATTTCCGCATCGAATGGTGGTATGTGACCGCCACGCTGCGTGGCGGGGACGGGCGCGACTACGGCGTTCAGTGGACCCTGTTCCGCTCGGCCCTGGCCCCGGGCGGGGGGGACGGCTGGTCAAGCCCGCAGCTCTGGATGGGCCACGCGGCCATCACCACGCCGGATGCGCATTTCTTCGCCGAACGGCGCGGGCGCGGCGGCATCGGCCAGGCCGGGGTGAGCGCCGAACCGTTCGCCGCCTGGATCGACGAATGGGAGATGAGCGGGCCAAGCGACCTGTCGCGCCTGACGCTGCGCGCGGCGGGCACGGATTTCGCCTATGAGCTGACCATGCGCGCCACCGGCCCGCTGGTGCTGCACGGGCAAGGCGGCTATTCGGTCAAATCCGCCGCCGGGCAGGCCAGCTATTACTATTCGCAACCCGCCTTTGCCGTCACCGGTACCCTGTACCTGCCGGATGGCCCGGTGAAGGTTGACGGGCAGGGCTGGCTCGACAGGGAATGGTCCTCCCAGCCGCTCGCCGCCGACCAGAGCGGCTGGGACTGGTTTTCGCTGTCCTTCGAGGGCGGCGCGCGGCTGATGGCCTTCCGCCTGCGCGGGGCGGGCGGCGATTACCGCTCGGGCACCTGGATCGCACCGGACGGCACCGCCACCCCCCTGCCCGAAGGCGCATTCGAGGCCGAACCGCTGGCACGGGCCGAGGTCGCGGGCCGGGCGGTTCCGGTTCGCTGGCGGCTCAGCCTTCCAAGCCACGGGGTGAACGTGACCATAGAGGCGCTGAACCCGCAAAGCTGGATGGGCACCTCGTTTCCCTATTGGGAAGGCCCGGTTTCAATCAGCGGCAGCCATCGCGGCAAGGGGTATCTGGAGATGACGGGATATTAGCGCGCGTCGCGGTCATTCGGGCCCTGGCATTCCCCGCCGGGGCGAGGCGCGTTTTCAAGGAAAGACGCGTTCGGCCCGTCGGGCGAATTCGACGGAACGCGGCATGCGCTAATTGTCCATCTTCAGCGCCGAGATGAACGCCTCCTGCGGGATGTCGACCTTGCCGAACTGGCGCATCTTCTTCTTGCCGGCCTTCTGCTTGTCCAGCAGCTTGCGCTTGCGCGTCGCGTCGCCGCCATAGCATTTGGCGGTGACGTCCTTGCGCAGCGCGCTCAGCGTCTCGCGCGCGATCACCTTGCCGCCGATCGCCGCCTGGATCGGGATCTTGAACATGTGGCGCGGGATCAGATCCTTCAGCTTTTCCACCATCGCCCGGCCCCGCGTCTCGGCGCGGTCGCGATGCACCATGACCGACAGCGCATCGACGGGTTCGTCGTTCACGAGAATCTGCATCTTGACGAGGCTGTCTTCGCGATAGCCGGTCAGCTGGTAGTCGAAAGACGCATAGCCCTTGCTGACCGATTTCAGCCGGTCGTAGAAATCGAACACCACCTCGTTCAGCGGCAGATCATAGACCACCATGGCGCGGGAGCCGGCATAGGTCAGGTCGAGCTGGATGCCGCGCCGGTCCTGGCACAGCTTCAGCACGTCGCCGAGGTAGTCGTCGGGCACCAGGATCGTGGCCTTGATTCGGGGTTCCTCGAGGTGGTCGACATGGGTGAGGTCGGGCATGTCGGCGGGGTTGTGCAATTCGCGCATGCTGCCGTCGCGCATGAAGACGTGATAGACCACGCTGGGCGCGGTGGTGATCAGGTCGATATCGTATTCGCGTTCGATCCGGTCGCGGATCACCTCGAGGTGCAAAAGGCCCAGGAAGCCGCAGCGAAAGCCGAAGCCGAGCGCGGCGGATGTCTCCATCTCGAAGCTGAAGGAGGCGTCGTTCAGCGCCAGTTTCTCGATCGAATCGCGCAGATCCTCGAATTCCGAGGCATCGACCGGGAACAACCCGCAGAACACCACCGGCTGGGCGGGCTTGAACCCCGGGAGCGGCTTTTCGCAGCCCTTCCTCTCATGCGTGATGGTGTCGCCGACGCGGGTGTCGCGCACCTGCTTGATCGAGGCGGTGAGAAACCCGATCTCGCCCGGCCCCAGTTCGTCGATCGCCTGCATGGCGGGGCGGAACACGCCGATCCGGTCCACATGGTGCACCGAACGGTTCTGCATCATCACGATGCGCTCGCCCTTCCTCAGCACCCCGTCCATGATGCGCACCAGAACGATCACGCCCAGATAGGCATCGTACCAGCTGTCCACCAGCATCGCCCTGAGCGGCGCGTCGCGCTTGCCCCGGGGCGCGGGCAACCGGTGCACGATCGCCTCGAGCGTCTCGTGGATGCCTTGCCCGGTCTTGGCCGACACCCGGATCGCGCCGCTGGCGTCGATGCCGATCACGTCCTCGATCTGTTCGGCCACGCGGTCGCAATCGCTGGCCGGCAGGTCGATCTTGTTCAGGACGGGGACGATCTCGTGATCGGCGTCGATGGCCTGATAGACATTGGCCAGCGTCTGCGCCTCGACGCCCTGGGTGCTGTCCACCACCAGCAGCGAGCCCTCGACCGCGCGCATGGAGCGGGAGACCTCGTAGGCGAAATCGACATGGCCGGGCGTGTCGATCAGGTTCAGCACATAGGTCTCGCCGTCATCGGCCTTGTAGTCGATGCGCACGGTATTGGCCTTGATGGTGATGCCGCGCTCGCGCTCGATATCCATCGCGTCGAGCAACTGTTCCTTCATGTCGCGGTCCTGCACCGTTCCGGTCGACTGGATCAGCCGGTCGGCCAGCGTGGACTTGCCGTGGTCGATATGGGCGACGATGGCGAAGTTGCGGATATGGGCGAGGTCGGTCATGGCAGGGGATATGTCTGGGATCGGCTGAGCCGTCAAGCGCCATCGCATGGCCTGCGGCGGGGCGCAAAACCTCGGCAATTGCCGCCGGTTTCGCGCCTTTCGGCAACGCCTGGGCGTTCATGCCTCCGCCGCACCCGGCCCGGTGCGGCCGGGGCGGGCAAGGCCGGGTCGCGCGGGCGCGGCATCGCATGATTGAACCGGGCCCGCGTTTGCGCCATATTGCCCGAAATTCAACACGGGGCAAAAGACCCCGGGCATCAGAACGAGGCATCGAAATGAGGATTTTCCCGACACTCTGGCTGTGCGCGGCCGCCCTGTTCGCGGCGGCGCCCGAACCGGCAAGCGCCGGATTGGGCGTGATCGACCGTGCCTGCCGGCAATCCAACCGGCCCGCCGCGACCGCGCAGATGTGCGGCTGTATCCAGCAGGTCGCCAATAGCGCGCTGAACCGGTCCGAGCGGCGCAAGGTCGCCCGCTGGTTCAAGGATCCGCACCAGGCCCAGGTCGTGCGGCAGTCGGACCGGCGCAGCGACGAGGTCTTGTGGCAACGCTACCGCGCGTTCGGCGATCTGGCGGCGCGCACCTGCAACTGAGCCGGCGGCGCGACCGCCCGCGCCCGGGCACCGGCGCGCATCATCCGGCCGGCGCCCGGCCGGTGGCGAACCCGACGATGGCCGCGCTCAGACAATCCAGGCTGTCGCAGCGCGGAATGTCCGCCGGCAGGGCGGTCGCCAGCAGCGACAGTTCGGTGCAGGCGATCAGCACATGATCGCAGCCGCGCTCCATCAGCGCCCGCGCCGGCCCTGCGGTCTCGCTCGCGGCCACGTCCCGTCCGGCCTTGACGGCGCGGATCAGCGCCAGCACCGGCGCGTCGTCCGCCGGATAGACGGCGCACAGCCCGCTGCGCCGGAATGCGGCGTCGAACACGCCGGTCAGGCGCACCGCGGGCGAGGCCAGCATGCCCACCCTCACCGCACCCCGCGCGGCCAGCGCGGCGCCCGTCAGGTCGGGCATGTCCAGAAACGGCAACGGGCTGGCCGCCCGGATGGCGGGCGCATAGTGATGCGCGGTGTTGCAGGGCATCGCCAGCGCCCGCGCGCCGGCCCCCTGCAACGCGCGCGCCATCTCCGCCAGCACCGGCCCCGGGTCGCCTCCCCGCCCGTCGATCAGCGCGGCGATGCGCGATGGCACCTGCGGGTTCTGATGCACGATCAGCGGGACATGGTCGGCGTCGTCGCGGGCCGGAACCGCGTCCAGAACCTTCTGCATGAGCAGGATGGTCGCCTGCGGCCCCATGCCGCCCAGGATCCCCACCGGCCTCATCGCGCGCCCCCGCATCTTCTTCTGACCGCAAATATCCTCGCCGAAGGCATCGCGCGCAGCGCGATCCGCACCGCCTCACGCCCGGGACGCCACATCGAATTCGTGGGTATAGCCGGTCAGCCCGATGGCGCCGCCGGTATGCAGGAACACGACGCGCTGGCCGGACGTGAAGCGCCCCTTGCGGATCAGGTCGATCAGCCCGGCCGCGCCCTTGCCGGAATAGACCGGGTCGAGAAGGATCGCCTCGGTCCGGGCAAACATGTCGATCGCCTCGAGCGTGCTGTCGGCCGCCACCCCATAGCCGGGGCCGACATAGTCGGTATTGGCCACCACATCCTCGCGCACCACCACGCCGGGACAGCCCAGTTTTCCGGCTGTCCTGACGGCGAGGTCGAACACGTTTTCTTCCTGCTTTGCCCTGGGCGCCCGCACCCCGATGCCCAGCAGCGCAATCTGCGCGTTCATCGCCTTCAGCCCGGTGATCAGCCCGGCCTGGGTGCCCGCCGATCCGGTGGCGGTGACGATGTGATTCACGTCAAGCCCCAGATCCACCAGCTGCCCGAGCAGTTCGAGCGCGCAGTTGACATAGCCAAGCGCCCCGGTCGGGTTCGACCCGCCGCCGGGGATGGTGTAGGGGCGCCGCCCGTCGGCGCGAAGCCGTTCGGCCACTGCCTCCATCTCGGCGTTCATGTCGAGACCGGGACCGCGATGTTCGATACTGGCCCCGTGCAGCACATCAAGGAGCACGTTGCCGTTGTACTTGTAGTTGGGGTGGTTGTAGCCGGTGCGATCCTCCAGCAGCAGATGGCAGTCCATGCCCAGCCTTGCCGCCGCCGCCGCCGTCTGGCGGGCGTGGTTGGATTGGGTCGCCCCCTGCGTCAGCACGATGTCGGCCCCCTGCGCGAGGGCCTCGGCCATCAGGAATTCCAGCTTGCGGGTCTTGTTGCCGCCGGTCGAAAGCCCGGTGCAATCGTCCCGCTTGATCCAGATCTCGGGGCCGCGCAAGGCGGCGCTGAGGCGGGGCAGCGGTTCCAGTGGCGTGGGCAGATGCGCCAGGCGCACCCGGGGAAACTTGGCCAGGTTCATGGGTTCAATCCTTCTGGTTCACCGCCAGTTTCAACGGCGGCGCGCGTTTGGCAAGCCGGATGTCGGCGCTGCGGGCATGGCCCTCCATGCCCTCGGCCCGGCTGATCGCGGCGGTGGCGCGGGCCAGATCGGGCACCGCACGGTCATCGACCCGCTGCCAGGTGACGGTTTTCAGGAACTTGTGCACGCTCAGCCCCCCGGTATGGCGCGCCGCCCCGCCGGTCGGCAGTACGTGATTCGGGCCGGCGGCCTTGTCGCCGAAGGCCACAGTGGTGGCCGCGCCCAGAAACAGCGAACCGTATACGCGCAGGCGCGATGTCCACCAATCGGGGTCGGCGGCCTGAACGTGAAGATGTTCCGGGCCGTAGCGGTCGGCCACCTGCGCCATCGCCTCGCGGTCCGGGCACAGGATCACCTCGCCCAGCGCCTGCCAGGCGGCGCGCGCCTCAGTGGCGTTGGGCTCGGGCAACCCGGCCGCGCATCGCGGCACAAGGCGCAGCACCTCCATCGCCAGGGCGCGGTCGTCGCTGACCAGCCAGACCGGCGAATTGCAGCCGTGTTCCGCCTGCGCGGCCAGATCCCAGGCCACGACCGACGGATCGGCCGTCGCATCGGCCAGGATCATCGCATCGGTCGGCCCGGCCACCATGTCGATGCCGACGGGGCCGAACAACTGACGCTTGGCCTCGGCCACGAAGGGGTTGCCGGGACCGGCAAGCATGTCGGCGGGCGTGCAGCCGAACATGCCAAAGGCCATCGCGGCGATGCCCTGCACGCCGCCCAGGCACAGGATTCGGTCGGCCCCGGCCAGCGACATGGCGTAAAGTACCGCCGGGTGAATGCCCGTCTCGTCACGCGGCGGCGCGCAGGCGACGACATGCTCAACCCCCGCCGCGCGCGCCGTGGCGATCGTCATCAGCGCCGAGGCGATATGCGCATAGCGCCCGCCGGGCACATAGCACCCGGCCGCGTTCAGGGGAATCTGGCGCTGCGCGGCGATCAGGCCGGGGCGCAGTTCGATCTCGAAATCCTGGGCGCTGGCACGCTGGGCCTCGGCGAAGCGGCGGATGTTGTCATGGGCAAAGCCGATTTCGGCCCTGAGCCGGTCGGGCACCCGCGCCGAGGCTGCCGCGACTTGCGCCTCTGTCACCGCGATCTCGCCGGTCCAGCCGTCAAGCCGGGCGGCGTAGTCGCGCGCCGCCGCCTCGCCCCGCGCCTTCAGCCGCGCCAGCATCACGCGCACCATGTCGGCGGTATCGCCCCGCGGATCGGGCGGCAGGCCCGGCGCGGTTTTCAGATATTCGAAAGTCATGGCCCCTGTCCTGTCACATCAATGCTTGACCAAACGGAAACGGAGTTTCAAAAAAGGCAAAACCGGGGAGGTCGGAATATGCTCATGAAAGGCGTGACCCTGCGCGGTCTCGAAGTGTTCGAGGCGCTGGCCAATACCGGCTCGGTGGCGCATGCGGCCCGCATCACCGGGCTGAGCCAGCCGGCGGTTTCCCAGCAGGTGCGCAACCTCGAAACCGCGCTGGGTTCGGAGTTGGTGGATCATGGCAGGCGCCCGATGCAGCTGACTCCGGCGGGCCGGGGTTTCCTGGCGCGCACCGAAACCGTTCTGTCCGAATTGCGGCTGGCGCAAAGCGAACTGACGGTGATGGATCTCACCCATCTCAGGACGCTGTCCATCGGCCTGATCGACGATTTCGACAACGACCTGACGCCGCGGCTGGTCACGATCCTGGCGGACAGCCTGACGCGCTGCCGATTCAAGCTGATCACCGCGCCCAGCCACGAGATCTACGAGGCGATGCAGGCCCGCCGACTGCATATCGCGGTTTCCGCCAGCACCGGCGAGATGCTTGAGGGCGTGATCGAATATCCGCTGGTCCGCGACCCGTTCATCCTGGTCACGCCACGAGGCTCGGTTGCGGAAACATCCGATATCATGGGCAATCTGGCGCGGATGCCGCTGTTGCGCTATTCGCGCGAACAGCTGATCAGCCGCCAGATCGAGGCGCATCTGACGCGCCAGAAGCTGGCCTTCGAGGACCGGTTCCAGATCGGCAGCCACCTGGCGCTGATGGCGATGGTGGCGCGGCGCATCGGCTGGGCGATCACCACGCCCTTGGGCTATGTGCGCGCCGCGCGATTCCACGACGAGATCGAGGCGCACGCGCTGCCGATGGCGGCCTTCGCGCGTACCATTTCGCTGTTTGCCGGCGCCGACTGGGCCGACCGGGTGCCCCGCGACGTGGCCCGGACCATGCGCCGGCTGGTGCAAAGCCAGATGATCGAACCGGGAATCGCCCGCCTGCCCTGGCTGGCGGGCCAGTTGCGCGTGATAGAGGACCAGGCGCAGCCCGACTGACGCATGCGTGACGCGCGCCATCCTTGCCGTTGCGGCGGGTCTGTCGGGCAAAGCACCTCGGGGCATGGGCCTGGTTTCCGCTTGGGTCCGCCCCATCAGTCACCACCCGCGCGGGCGGGGCAAGACCGGGCCGGCGAGATTTGGCAACGAAACGCGGAGAATTCGGTAATGCTTAAACCACGAGCGTACGCCCATCCCCTGCCGGGGTCGTGGCCGGGTGAAACCGGCGCTGGCGTTTCCACCTGGCGATGCGGAGAAGGCAAATGGAAAAGATCGTGATTCTCACCGGCGCGGGAATCTCGGCCGAAAGCGGGCTGGGCACGTTCCGCGACGCCGGCGGGCTCTGGACGCGCCATTCGATCGAGGACGTGGCGACACCCGAAGGCTTTGCCCGCGACCCCGCGCTGGTGCAGGCGTTCTACAACGCCCGCCGGACCAAGGCGGCGCGGGCGCGGCCGAACCCCGCACATCTCGCGCTTGCCCGGCTCCAGGCGGGCTGGCCCGGCGAGGTGGTTATCGTGACCCAGAATGTCGACGACCTGCACGAACGTGCCGGGGCGCGCGATGTGCTGCACATGCACGGGCAAATGGCCGGGGCGCTGTGCGGCGCCTGCGGCCACCGCTGGCGGGCGCCCGACACCATGCGCGAAGGCGAACCCTGCCCGGCCTGCCGCGCCCCGCTGGCGCGCCCCGATGTGGTGTGGTTCGGCGAGATGCCCTATTGCATGGACGAGATCCTTGCCCATCTGGCCGGGGCCGGCCTGTTCGCCGCCATCGGCACCTCGGGACAGGTCTGGCCGGCGGCGGGGTTCGTCACCGAAGCCACCGCCGCGGGCGCGCATACGGTCGAGTTGAACCTCGAGCCGTCCGACATGGCGGCCGAGTTCGCCGAGATCCGGACCGGACCGGCCTCGCGCACGGTCCCGGCCTGGGTGGGCGAACTTCTGTCCCGGTGCTGAGACCGGGCGGGCCGACCCCGCGGGGGCCGGCGCGCCGCGCCCCGATCAGCCGCCGGCCTTGGGCTTCATCTGGCCGTGCATGTGTTGCATGCCCTGGCCCGGCTTGCGCTCGAGGTCCACAGGCACCTCGACGCTGATCGTTCCGGCCTTTTCGAAGGTCAGATCCAGATTGACGATATCGCCCTGTTCAAGCGGCCGCTTCAGGCCGAGGAACATGACATGATCGCCGCCCCTGGCCAGCGCGTGCATGCCGCCCGCGGGGATGGCAAAGCCATCCGTTACATGCACCATCTTCATCACGCCGTTCTCGTCTTCGACATGGGTATGCAGTTCGACCCGCTCGGCCACGTCGGAACTGACCGAAACCAGCCGGTCGTCTTCCTGCCCCGCGTTCATCACGACCATGAAGGCCGCGCCCGAATCCGACATCGTCGTCGATGAACGCGCATAGGCGTCGCGTACCGTGATGTCGGCCATATCACCGGCGCTGGCCGCACCGCACATGATCAGCGCCGCAGCGGCAGCGCCCATAAACGTCTTGAAGGACATGTCCTTCTCCCTCTTCCAAGGTGTTGATCTCGATCGGTATTCAGAGTTCAGGGAAAAAGGCGTCAGGCCGGCGGGGCACGGGCGGTGGCGCGAAAGACCGACCGGACGACGCCGACCAGCGCGCTGCGTACCGGAAAGGGACATTCGGTACGCGGCAGCCGGACCGGCGCGGGATCGGATGGCAGAACCGCCACCACGAGATGCATCACGCAGTCGGGGCATACATAGGGCGGTCTGGTCGGCTTGCCGTTCTCGTCCACATAGACGGTAACCGGGCCGGTGCCTGTGCACAGCACCATTTCCCCGGCCGACGCAGCCGCGCCACGGGCAACCGCCATCGTCTGCCCCGTCACCGACAGGAGCAGCGCCAGCGCGATCGCGAGATATGTACGGACCATCGGTTGCATGCCGCCTGCGATGTTAGGGCGGCCCCGGCGGCGCCGCAAGGCGGCAGCTTCGGGCGCGGCACCTCGCCACAGGGCGACGCTCGGGCGCCGGGCCATCGCCGGGCCGTGGCCCGCAACGCGAAAACCCCGCGGCGGCCGCGGGGTCGCTATCGGGATTGCCGGCGAAGGGGCGATCAGGCCGAGGCCGTTGCCTTGGCGATCTCTTTCTTGACCTTCAGGGCGTTGGCCGAAAGGTCGCCGTCCCTGGCCTTGGCCAGGAAGGCGTCCAGCCCGCCACGGTGATCGACGCTGCGCAGGGCGGCGGCGCTGATCCGCAGCTTGATGCCGCGGCCGAGCACTTCGGATTGCAGCGTCACATCGTTCAGGTTCGGCAGGAACCGCCGCCGGGTCTTGTTGTGGGCATGGCTGACATTGTTGCCGGACATCGGCCCTTTTCCGGTCAGTTCGCAACGGCGCGACATGGCTATATTCCTTCGTTCTGGATGGCGCGGCCCGGGGGCGGGTCGCCAAATCAAAGGGGCGCCGCCCCTGGCTGCGCCCTAAACTGCTGCGCTGCCTTTAGGGGGAATCGCCGGGCGGGTCAAGCCGGGTCGCGAGGATTTGCCGACCGTGCCGGGACAATCTGACCGTTCGGAGCCGGCCTTTCCGACGCGCCGGTGCTCAGGTCCGGTCGAACTCGGCCAGAAAGCTGCGCGCGGCGGCGGCCGGGGTCATCTCGGCGGATTCGACCTTGCGCGCCAGATGCTCCATCGCGGCGCGGGCCTCGGGCGTTTCCAGCCGCGCCAGCAGGGCCTGGCGCACCTCCTGCGCAAACCAGTATCGTGCCTGGCGCGCGCGTGTGCGTTCCCAGTGGCCGTTCTCCTTGCGCCACTCCACCAGCGTCTTCATTTCCGCCCACGCGTCCTGAAGGCCGCTTTCAGCGGCGGCCGAGACCATCATCGCCTTGGGAAAGCCCGGCGGATCCTGGGGGCGTTTGCGCAACAGCCGCAGCGCGCCCGAATAGTCGCTACAGGTCCGGGTGGCGGCCGGTTTCAGATCGCCATCGGCCTTGTTGACAAGGATGATGTCGGCGATTTCCATGATTCCGCGCTTGACGCCCTGCAATTCGTCGCCCCCCCCCGGCGCCAGCAGCAGCACGAACAGGTCCGACATTTCCGCCACCACGGTTTCGGACTGGCCGACGCCGACGGTCTCGATCATCACCACGTCGAACCCGGCCGCCTCGCACAGCGCCACCGCATCGCGGGTGCGGCGCGCCACGCCGCCCAGATGCGTCTGGCTGGGCGAGGGGCGGATGAAGGCGCGCCGGTCGCGGCTCAACCGTTCCATCCGGGTCTTGTCGCCCAGGATCGACCCGCCCGAGCGGGCCGAACTGGGATCGACCGCCAGCACCGCCACGCCCAAGCCCTGCCCGGTCAGCATGGTGCCGAAGGCGTCGATGAAGGTGGACTTGCCGACCCCCGGCGTTCCCGACAGCCCGATGCGCAGCGCCTGGCGGCCCGAACCGCGCAGCCCTTGCAGCAGTTCGGCGGCCTGGGCGCGGTGATCCTCGCGCCGGCTTTCGACAAGCGTGATCGCCCGTGCCAGCGCCCGCCGGTCGCCTGCCGCTATCCGTTCGCCGAGATCCGCCATTCGCCTGCACCACCAATACGATTGCCGCCGGCTTCTTGCCGTGCCACGGGCGGCTTGTCCAGTATCGCGCCGGCCCCGATACGCGGGCGCGGCGCACTGGACGGGCCGCGCGCCATTGCCGATAAGGCGGCAATGAACATGCCGCTGCCCATCGACGCCGCCCTGCCCGGCCTGATCGCCGCCCTGCGCGACAAGGGGCGCGCCGTGTTGCAGGCGCCCCCTGGCGCGGGCAAGACCACGCGCGTACCCCTGGCGATGCTCGAGGCGGGGTTGACGGCGGGGCGCATCCTGATGCTGGAACCCCGCCGCCTGGCCGCCCGGGCCGCGGCCGAACGGATGGCCCGGACCCTGGGCGAAACCCCCGGCCAGACCGTCGGCTACCGGATGCGCGGCGCGGCGAAGGTGTCGCGGGCCACGCGCATCGAGGTCGTGACCGAAGGCATCCTGACGCGCATGCTGCAATCGGCCCCCGATCTGCCCGGCATCGGCGCGGTGATCTTCGACGAATTCCACGAACGCTCGTTGAATGCCGATCTCGGGCTGGCGCTGTGTCTGGAGGTGGCCGGCGCCCTGCGCGACGATCTGATCCTGCTGGCGATGTCGGCGACGCTGGATGCGGACCCGGTGGGCGCGCTGATGCAGGCCCCGGTCGTGACCTCGCAGGG
>JAGRMG010000240.1 GCA_020441385.1 Paracoccaceae bacterium | reverse complement strand
GCCGGCCGCGACAAGCGCCCTGGCGGAAGCGATCAGCGCCGGTGCGCGGGCGCTGCCGATCTTGGGCACCAGTGCCAGATCGCCGGGCGTCTTCGCGGCGAGGTCTTCGGCGGTGGCGATCCCGTGTTCGCGCAGGGCGCGTTCCAGCGATGCCCCCACTCCGCGGACCTTGTCGAGCGATGTCATGTGCAATTCCTTTCCCAGTTCGCCGCACCGGCCATGCCGCCCGGCCCGTCAGGCCCCTGTGCCGCGCGCGCCCTGCCCCGCCGGTTCCGGCCCCGGTTTCGGAAACGGCACCAGCCGCCCCGCGTCCTCGTCCCAAAGCTTGAGGTTCAGCGCCGCCACCGCCTCGCGAAACCCGATGCGGCGCGGCGCGAATTCCGGCGCCAGGCCGTAGTGGCATTTGCGCAGCCGGTATGACGGAATGCGGGCATTGAAATGGTGAATGTCGTGCAGGGTGATGCAGGCCACCGCGGTATCGAACCACCAGCCGAAATCCAGAGCCGACGAGCCCTGAAGCGCGGCCGCCTGCGGGTCGAGATCGGGGCGGCGGCTCCAGTAGGTATCCTCGAAATTGTGTTGCAGATAGACCAGGAACACCCCCAGCATGCCGCCCAGCAGGGAAAAGCCCAGCCACACCGCGATGCCGGTCATGCCCGCCAGATACCACAGCAGCGCCAGATATGCCGCGATCG
Source organism: Paracoccaceae bacterium (assembly GCA_020441385.1). Lineage (GTDB taxonomy): Bacteria > Pseudomonadota > Alphaproteobacteria > Rhodobacterales > Rhodobacteraceae > JAGRMG01. The sequence continues at coordinate 3,606 of JAGRMG010000240.1, read as the reverse complement.
CCAGATTGTGCGCCAGAACCGCGCCGGGTCCGAACCGCATGGCGTTCTTGGGCCAGCGGTAGCGGATGAAATAGGTAAACAGCGCGCCTGCCGGAATCAGCACGAAGGGATTGCGGTAAAGCCGGTAGAGCAGCCGCTGCCAGCCCCCGGCGCCCTGCCACTCGCGCAACGTCATGGTGTGGATCTCTCCGGTTTCGCGATGCGCCAGATTGCCGACATTCGCATGATGCAGGTTGTGGTTCTGCTTCATCACCTCGAAGGGGGCGAAGGTGAAGGGCGAAAGCACATGGCCCGCCACCTCGTTCTGCAACCGGGTCTCGAACAGCGAATGATGGCCGCAATCATGCTGCAGCACATAAAGGCGCACCGCCGAAACGGCATGCACGATGCCCGCCGGGATCAGCACATACCACGACTGGACGAAAACCACCGCCAGCCAGAGCGACGCGAAATAGGCGGCAAAGGTCGCACCATAGCTGAGACCGGCCAGGCGGTTGTCCTTTTCCGTGAACCGGCGCGTGTAGGCTCTCAGATCCATGGTTTTCCCGCAAGACGTGCATATCGCGACATTTCGCGTGCAGGATAGCCGGATACGGCGCGACCGCAAGCGCGCTGCCGCAATTGCCCGGCCCGCACGCGCCCCGATCGGCGCCGCCCCGCCCGCAAGGCGCCGGCCGCTGCCGCAAGGGGGGCGCGCGTCACTCCGCCGCCGGATAGATCACCCTGCCCCCCGCCGTCGGCCGCGCGCCCGGCGTCAGCGCCGCGCGCTGCATGCGCCCGGCCCCCATCAGATGACAGACCGGATATCCGTGAACCAGAAGGTGATCGGCAACGATGCGCCGGTGGCACCTCCACCAGAGGGCCTCGCTGCACATCAGGGCCAGAGGCCGGTCGCGCGCCGCCGCGACCAGTTCGGCCAGCGCGGCGGCGAACGCCCCGCCAAGGGCGTAATCGGCATAGTTGTGAAAACTGCGGACCCGCCACATGGCGTTCAGCGCCGGATCCACGCCGGTCTGCCTTGCCCTGCGCCCGCCAAGCGCGGGCATGTGACGATACCCGATCCCCGCCTCACCCAGGGTCCGGGCCAGCCGGTCGTCGTTGAAAACGGCATTGCGGCGCGATTTCGCGAATGCGCGGATGTCGATCACCGTCCCGGTCCCGGCCATCCGCAGGATATCGAGGAATTCGCCCATGCCGCGGTTGGAATGGCCGACCGTGGCGAAGCGGGCCGGCATCAGTCGATCCCGGTCAGCGCGTCTTCCCTGTGCGCGGCGACGTGATCGGTCTTGTCGCTTTCGATCTCGTATTGCGGCGACTCGCGCGATGCCCGGCGCCGATGCCTCTTGTAGGTGAAGTCGCTTTCGTGAATCTTCGATATCCGGCCGCTCACCCGGCCGGCCTCGGAATTCCAGCTTACATGGTCGCCAACCGAAAATCTTGCCATGACAGTCTCCCTTCGCGGCCGCAACCCGTCAGCGCGAACATGGTTCCGCCGCGATGCCGGGCCCCCTTCCCCGCCGCTTCTTTCTGGTTGCAAATACTCAAGCCCGCCGGCTGCGCTCATGCCACGCCCCGGGGCATGCGCCCGCCGGGGCGCACTTCCGGCGCAACGCATCTAGCTCTTGCGCCGCTTCACCCCGTAAAGTTCCAGCCGATGGCCGCGCAGCTCATAGCCCAGTTCGGTGGCGATGCGTTCCTGCAAGGCCTCGATCTCGGCATCGACGAATTCGATCACCTCGCCGGTGGTCAGGTCGATCAGGTGGTCGTGGTGGTCGCGCTCGGCATCCTCATAGCGCGCCCGGCCGTCGCCGAATTCCAGCCGCTCCAGAATGCCCGCCTCCTCGAACAGCTTGACGGTGCGATAGACGGTGGCGATGGAAATGCCCGAATCGATCGCGCTGGCGCGGGAATAGAGCTCTTCCACATCGGGATGGTCCTCGCTCTCCTGCAGGACACGGGCGATGGTGCGGCGCTGGCCGGTCATGCGCAGGCCCTTGGCCTCGCAGCGGGCGATGATGGTGGTGTCAGGCATGTCCGGCCCCCGTTCTGGTCTGGCCTGCACGTCTAGCGCGCCTTGGCCGGGGCCGCCACAGGCAAATCTGCCGCGGAAACGATTGACTTTGCGCGCGCCAGAGGCCATGTGCCCCCTCGGGCGTCGTCTTCTGCCGCGTGAGCAGGAAGGACCGGGGGCGGATCGCGCGATCCGCCGGGCCATGTGGCCGGTCAGCGAGACGACGACCCGAGTGTTCCCAAGATCACGCGTGGGGCCAAGGCGCCCGACCGGTCCGTCCGTGGCATTCGGCCACCGGATCCGAGGTCCGGCGCACCCCATGTGCCGCGCGCAAGCGGCAAGAACCGGCCCGCGCGCTGCGCGGGTCCGAAAGGACATGAGTTGAACGAATTCGAAATGATGGGCCTGCCCGCGCACCTGGTGGCGCGGCTGGCGGCACTGGGCTTCGGTGCCCCGACCCCGATCCAGAGCCACGCCATCCCGCATGCGCTGGATGGGCGTGACGTGATGGGGCTGGCACAGACCGGGACCGGCAAGACCGCCGCCTTCGGCCTGCCGCTGCTTGCGCAGATGCTGCAATACGGCCACCGGCCCGAGCGGCGCGCCGTGCGCGCCCTGGTGCTGGCCCCGACCCGCGAACTGGCCGGCCAGATCGCCGCCAGCCTGCGCGATCTGGCCGAGGGCACGCCGCTCAGGGTCGGGCTTGTCGTCGGCGGCCAGTCGATAAACGCCCAGATCAAGCGGCTGGAACGGGGAAGCGACATGCTGGTCGCCACGCCGGGGCGGCTGATCGACCTGATGGACCGCCGCGCGCTGAGCCTGGCCGACTGCGCCTTCCTGGTGCTGGACGAGGCCGACCAGATGCTCGACCTGGGCTTCATTCACGCGCTGCGCAAGATCGCGGCGATGCTGCCCGCCCGGCGCCAGACCATGCTGTTCTCGGCCACCATGCCCAAGCAGATGAACGAGATCGCGCAAAGCTACCTGAGCAACCCGGTACGGGTTCAGGTCTCGCCCCCGGGCAAGACCGCCGACAAGATCACCCAAGAGGTGCATTTCATCGCCAGGGCGGAAAAGACCGGCCTGCTGATCGAATTGCTGGACGCCCACCGCGACGAACGCGCGCTGGTCTTCGGGCGCACCAAGCACGGATCGGAAAAGCTGATGAAACAACTCGACAAGGCGGGCTTTGCCACCACGTCGATTCACGGCAACAAGAGCCAGGGCCAGCGCGACCGCGCCATCGCCGCCTTCAGGGCCGGCGAGGTCAAGGTGCTGGTGGCCACGGACGTGGCGGCGCGCGGGCTCGACATTCCCGATGTCAAGCATGTCTACAACTACGACCTGCCCAACGTGCCCGATGCCTATGTGCACCGGATCGGACGCACCGCGCGGGCAGGCAAGGACGGTGCCGCGATCGCCTTCTGCGCGCCCGACGAGATGGGCGAATTGAAGGCGATCCAGAAGGTCACGGGGCAGTCGATCCCGGTGGCCTCGGGGCGCCCCTGGGAAACGCTGCCCGATCCGGCGGCCAAATCCGGCCCCGCCGGCAGGCGCCGCGGCGGATCGGGCGGCGGCGCAGGCGGCGGCGCGTC
>JAGRMG010000239.1 GCA_020441385.1 Paracoccaceae bacterium | reverse complement strand
TCCCCTGGCCCAAGTCGATGCGCTGGGGCAGCGGAAGCTTGCGCTGGGTGCGCCCGTTGCAGTCGATCCTGTGCATCCTGAGCGACGAACACGGGGTGCAGGTGGTGCCGCTGGTCGTGGACGGGATTGTCGCGGGCGACAGCACGCAGGGCCACCGCTTCATGTCGCCGGACCGGTTTTTCGTAACAGGGTTCGAGGATTATGCGGCGAAGCTCAAGCGCGCCCATGTGATCCTGCCCCCCGATGAGCGCAGCGGGCGCATCTGGGCGGACGCCACCAACCTGGCCTTTGCCAGCGGGTTCGAGATGGTCGAGGATGGCGCCCTTCTGGCCGAGGTGGCGGGGCTGGTGGAATGGCCGGTGGCGCTGATGGGCGAGATCGGGGCGGAGTTCCTGGACCTGCCGCCGGAGGTGCTGCAAACCTCGATGCGCGAGCATCAGAAGTTCTTTTCGGTCAAAAACCCCGCAACCGGGCGCATCGAACGGTTCGTGACCGTCGCCAACCGGGAAACGGAAGATGCCGGCGCCACCATCCTGGCGGGAAACCGCAAGGTGTTGTCGGCGCGGCTGGCGGATGCGCGGTTCTTCTGGGAAAACGATCTGCGGGTTGCGAAGAATGGCATGAAGGCATGGGCGCAATCGCTTGAAAATGTGACGTTTCATAACAAGCTCGGTTCGCAGGGCGCGCGCATCCGCCGCATCGCGGCACTGGCCCGCGACCTGGCGCCGGTGACGGGCGCCGACGCGGACAGGGCCGAAACGGCGGCAAGGCTCGCCAAGCTCGACCTGGCCAGCGAGATGGTCTACGAATTCCCGGAACTTCAGGGACTTATGGGGCGTTATTACATCACGGCGGCGGGCCATGACGACGCCATCGCTGCCGCCGCGCAAGACCATTACGCCCCGCTCGGGCCGTCGGATGCTGTGCCCGGCGCGCCGGTCTCGGTGACGGTGGCGCTGGCCGACAAGATCGACACGCTCGCCGGCTTCTGGGCGATCGACGAAAAGCCCACCGGCAGCAAGGATCCCTTCGCGCTGCGCCGCGCCGCGCTGGGGGTGATCCGGCTGGTGCTCGAGAACGGGTTGCGGTTGAAACTGGCCGAAGTCGTGGAAGCCGCAATGGGTCGCGCGATCTTCGACCGAGAAATGGTGGAAGCGCGGCAGGACGACCAGCCCTTCAAGGCAGAGAATCTGATAAGAGGGTTCCCGGACCATTCCATGATTGGGATAGAGCCTGAGAAGGAGACTGACCTCCTCGCCTTCCTCCACGACCGCCTCAAGGTCCACCTGCGCGAACAGGGCATCCGCCACGACATCATCGACGCCTGCATCGCGATGCCGAACAACGACGACCTCACCTTGCTGGTCAAACGCGCCCGCGCCCTGAACGACGTGCTGGACACCGAAGACGGCGAGAACCTGCTGCAAGGGTTCAAGCGCGCCAACAACATCCTGACCCAGGCGGAAGAAAAGGACGGGGTGGAATATTCGTTCGGGGCGGATGCGAAATTCGCCGAAACCGCCAGCGAAACGGCCCTTTTCGCGGCCCTGACGACGGCCGAGGCCCGGATCGCTCCGGCGCTTGCGGCCGAGGACTTCCCCGAAGCGATGGCCGCCATGGCCGGTCTGCGCGGACCCATCGACGCCTTCTTCGAGGATGTCCAGGTCAACACCGAAAACACCGTTCTGCGCCGCAACCGGCTGAACCTGCTGCACGACATCCGCCGCGTCTGCACCGGCGTCGCCGACCTGACCCGGATCGAGGGATAGCCGGCCCGTGGGTCTTCTTCTGACCCGAAATATCCTGGGGTGAATGGCCGCCGCAGGCGGGCAGAGGGGCAAGGCCCCTCCCGGCGCCGACGTCTGCCGCGCCACGGTTTTTCTTGCGCCCGGATGGTGCCGCTCTATGCTGCCGGCGAACAGACAGGTGCTGCATTGCAGAATAATCCGCACACGACCCTGATCACCGCCGATGCGGCGATCGCCAACGCGACCCATGGCGGGCGTGCCAAGTGCCTGCAACGGCTGGTGCGGCTGGATATGCCGGTGCCGCGCACGGTCGCGCTGTCGTTCGATGCTGTGCGCCGCATCGGCGAGGGCGAGATGCCCGACATCGCCGCGGTGCTGGAACAGTTCGCCCCCGGCGCGCTGCTCTGCGTGCGGCCGTCCTCGGAAGATCCCGATTGGGGTGGGCCGCGCGCGGTGCTGAATGTCGGCATGAACGATGCCGCCTATGTCCACCTGAGCGACACGCTGGGCCGGGATGCGGCGGCGGCGATCTATCTGCGCTTCGTGCAGTCCTACGGCGTGCATGTGGCCCGGCTCGACCCGGACGTGTTCGACCATGTCGCCGATACCGGCCCGATCGGCCTGGGCGAGACGCTGCATGCCTATGCCGAGGAAACCGACGAGCCGTTTCCCCAGGATCCGGGCGCGCAGCTGGCCGGTGTGCTGCAATCCATGGCGCGGGCCTGGCAGGGCACCACGGCGCGGATCCTGCGCCAGGCCAAGGGGGCGCCGGCCGATGCCGGGCTCGGCCTCGTGGTGCAGCAGATGATCCCCGGCTTCGGCGAGGGGGAATGCGGATCGGGCGTGCTGCAGCTGGTCAACCGCCGCACCGGCCAGCCCCAGATCACCGGCCGATACCTGAGCCAGAGCCAGGGCCGCGACGCGCTGGGCGAAGGCGCCGGGGCGCTCTATCTGGAACGGGACGCGCGCGGGCCCTCGCTGGAAGACGCCGCCCCCGAGGCCTTCGCCGCGCTCAAGGGCCATGCGGCGCTGATGCGCGAAAGGCTGCGCGAGGAAATGCAGGTCGAGTTCGTGATCGAGAGCGGACGGGTGCATATCCTGGACGGGGTGCGGGTGCCGCGCACCTCGCGCGCGGCGCTGCGGATCGCGGTGCGCCTGGCCCAGGACGGCATCATCACGCCGCAGGAGGCGGTGATGCGCATCGACCCGCATTCCCTGAACGAGTTGCTGCACCGTCAGGTCGATCCCGAGGCCAAGCGCGACGTGCTGGCCACCGGCATCGCCGCCAGCCCCGGCGCCGCGACGGGGCGCATCGTGTTTACCGCCGCCGCGGCCCAGGCCAGCGCGGCGCGCGGCGAGGCCTGCATCCTGGTGCGCCGCGAAACCGCGCCCGAGGACATACGCGGCATGCACGCCGCCGCCGGGGTTCTGACCGAACGCGGCGGCATGACCAGCCATGCTGCCGTGATCGGCCGGGGCCTTGGCCTGCCCTGCATCGTCGGCGCGTCGTCCATGCAGTTCTCGACCCAAGATCAACGCCTGGTGGCGCCGGGCGGGCGGGTGCTGGGCGCGGGCGACATCATCACCATCGACGGCACGTCGGGGCAGGTTCTGGCCGGCGAACCGGCGATGCTCGAGGCCGCGCTCGACGATGCGTTCCAGACGCTGATGGGCTGGGCCGACGCCGCACGCGACATCGGCATCCGCGCCAATGCCGACACCCCCGCCGATGCCCAGACCGCGCGCAACTTCGATGCCCAGGGCATCGGGCTGTGCCGGACCGAGCACATGTTCTTCGACCCCGGCCGCCTCACCGTGATGCGCGAGATGATCTTTGCCGAAACCAGCCACGGGCGGGCGGCGGTGCTGGCGCGGCTGCTGCCGATGCAGCGCGACGATTTCGTTCAGCTGTTCCGCATCATGCAGGGCCTGCCGGTCTGCATCCGCCTGTTCGACATGCCGCTGCACGAGTTTCTGCCGACAACCCGCACCGGCCAGCGCGAGATGGCCGAGGCGCTGGACCTGCCGGTTTCCGACGTGATCCGCCGGGTGCAGGCGATGGGCGAATACAATCCCATGCTGGGGATGCGCGGGGTCCGGCTGGGCGTGACCGTGCCCGAGATCTACGAAATGCAGGCGCGGGCGATTTTCGAGGCCGCGCTCGAGGCCAGCCGCGACCGCGACCCGGTGGTGCCCGAAATCATGATCCCTATGGTCAGCGCCCGGCGCGAGGTGGAACTGGTGCAGGCCCGCATCGACGCCGTCGCCGCCGCGGTGCGCAGCGAGAAGGGGCAGGATTTCGAGTACCGTTTCGGGGTCATGGTCGAAACCCCGCGCGCCGCCCTGCGCGCCGGCGAGATCGCGCCCCATTGCGCGTTCCTGAGCTACGGCACCAACGACCTGACGCAGATGACCTATGGCCTGTCGCGCGACGATGCCGGCCGGTTCATGTCGGATTATGTCAAGCAGGGCGTCTATGGAGAAGATCCGTTCCATGTGCTCGACACCGACGGGGTCGGCGAGTTGCTGCAATTGGGCGCCGAACGCGGCCGCGCCGCCAACCCGGCAATCACGCTGTCGGTCTGCGGCGAACATGGCGGCAACCCCGAATCAATCGCCTTCTGCCGGGCCGCCGGGTTCGACTATGTTTCCTGTTCGCCCTTCCGTGTGCCGGTGGCGCGGCTGGCCGCGGCACAATTGGCGGTTTCCCACAAGATCGGCGCAGACGAACGCGCAGAAGGTCCAGATGTTGTGGCCGACGCATCCTGAAGATGCGCTGTTTCTTGCTCAGGATCGCGCTGTAAAGCCTTGCATTTTCTGAAAAACTGGACCTTTGCGCCCAACTGGTCTAAGGCGCTGCTTGCGTCGTCTGGGGGAAGGTCTGGCGCGAACCGCTGACTGGTGGGGGCAAAATGACCAAATTGACTGTTCTGGCCGCATGTCTTGCGGCCCTTTCGATCGCGCATCCGGTGCAATCCGATACCGGCCGCGACGGCTTTGAAACGGAAACGCAAAGCGCGCAATCGCAGGCCGGGGCGGGCGGACTGAAAAGTCTGTTTGCCGCGCTCAAATCGGGCGAGTTGACCCGCAAGAAACCCGAACCGGTCAGCTATTCGCTTGACTGGCTGGACCGGCAGCCGGCGCCGGAAGGCGATGCGAACTGGAAATGCCTGTCCGAGGCGTTGTATTTCGAGGCCCGCGGCGAAACCGTGAAGGGCCAGTTCGCGGTCGCCGAGGTGATCATGAACCGGGTGAAAAGCAGCCGCTTTCCCGATACCCCCTGCGCGGTCATCCGGCAGGGTACCGGCAAGCGGTTCCAGTGCCAGTTCACCTATACCTGCGACGGCCATCGCGAGGTGATCGCCGAACCGCAGGCCTACCGCCGCGTGTCCACGGTGGCGCGCGCCATCATCGACGGTGTGGCGGGCAACCTGACCGACGGCGCGACCTATTATCACAACACGTCGGTACGGCCGCGCTGGGCCAAGCGCTTTACCAGGACCGCGCGCATCGGCGTGCACCTGTTCTATCGCCCCGACATCCGCACCGCCAGCAACGACTGAGCGCGGCGGGCGGCGGCCTGCGCCGGCCCGGCCGGCGCGCGCGCCGGTCAGTCCTTGGGTCCGACGTTCTCGGCGAACGCCTTCTCGAAGGCGGCCTGTTTCTCCGGGCCGGCCGGCGTCTGGTTCTGCGCCCGCCATTCGTCATAGGGCATGCCGTAAAAGGCGGCGCGGCCCTCGTCCTTGGTCATCTCGATGCCACGGGCGTTGGCGGCTTCCTGATACCAGCGCGACAGGCAGTTGCGGCAGAACCCGGCCAGGTTCATCAGGTCGATGTTCTGCACGTCCGGGCGATCCTCGATCAGATGGCGTTGCAGGCGCCGGAAGGCGGCGGCCTGAAGTTCGGTTTCGGTCTGGCGGTCCATGTCGGATATCCTGTTGCTTGGGGCCGGGATAATGCCGCATGCGCGGGGCGGGTTCAATCAGGTGGCGCGCCGGTCCGCCCGGCTTTCGGCCAGGTGCCGCCCCGGCGCGTCAGGAAGTTGTCCCGATGCGCGGTTCGGTCCCGGCGCGCAGGCGGGCGATGTTGGCGCGGTGGCGCCAGAAGATCAGCAGCGTCAGCACCGCCCCCAGAACCAGGTTTTCGCCGTAACCGAGAAACACCGCCCAGAGGGTCGAAAGCGCCGCGCCCACCAGCGCGCCCATCGAGGATACGCGCGTGACCGCCACGGCCACGGCCCAGCTGGCGCAGACCGCCAGCCCCACCGGCCAGGCCAGCGCCAGCCACACCCCGATGAAGGTCGCCACGCCCTTGCCGCCGCGAAAGCCGAGCCAGACCGGATAGCAATGGCCCAGAAACGCCGCCAGCGCCGCAACCTGCTGCGCGTCCGGGGCAGCGAAGGCGCGGGCCAGCAGCACCGCCGCCGCGCCCTTGGCGCCGTCCAGCAGCAGCGTCAGCGCGGCCGCGCCCTTGTTGCCGGTGCGCAGCACGTTCGTGGCGCCGATATTGCCCGATCCGATCTGGCGCAGGTTGCCCAGGCCCATGGCCCGGGCGATCAACAGGCCGAATGGAACCGAGCCGAGGCCATAGCCGATCGCGGCCCAGAGGATCAGTTGCGCGGTGGTGCTGTCCAGCGGCGGCATCGCTATCTCCGATAGACCGGTGTTCCGGCCACATAGGTTGCCACGACCCTACCCTGCATCCGCGCCCCGTCAAACGGCGTGTTTCGCGATTTCGAACGCAGCGTGGTGCGGTCCATCACGAAGGGCGCATCGGGGTCGAACAGCACCAGATCGCCCGGCGCCCCCGGCGCCAGCCGGCCGCAGCCCAGCCCGAGACGGCGCGCGGGATTCAGCGAAAGCGCCCGGAACAGCCCGGGCAGGTCGAGATGCCCGGCATGGACCAGCCGCAGGGCCGCCGGCAGCAGCGTTTCCAGCGCCACGGCGCCGCTCGCGGCTTCCTCGAAGGGCAGGCGCTTGCTTTCCTCGTCCTGCGGCGTGTGCATCGAACTGATGATGTCGATCAGCCCCGCGCCCAGCGCCTCGACCACGGCCAGGCGGTCGTCTTCGGCGCGCAGCGGCGGCTTGACCTTGAAGAAGGTGCGGTAGTCGGCCACATCCATCTCGTTCAGCGTCAGGTGGTGGATGCTGACCCCGGCGGTGATGTCCAGCCCGTTGGCCTTGGCCCGTTCCAGCGCGGGCAGGGCGCGGGCGGTGGTGATCTGGTCGGCGTGATAGCGCGCGCCGGTCATCTCGATCAGCGCGATGTCGCGGTCCAGCCCCATGCGCTCGGCCATCGGCGACACGGCGGGCAGGCCGCGCAGCGAGGCGAACTTGCCGCTCGTCGCCGCCGCGCCGTTGCTCAGGCCCGGATCCTGGGGATGCGCGATCACCAGCGCGCCGCAGGACCGGGCATAGGTCAGCGCGCGCGAAAAAACGCGGGTGTCGGCGACGACGTGGTCGCAATCGGTGAAGGCGACCGCGCCGGCATCCATGAGAAAGCCGATCTCGGTCATTTCCCGGCCCGCCCGGCCCTTGGTCAGCGCCGCCATGGGCAACACGTTGACGGGCGTGTCGGCCTGCGCCCGCCGGGTGACGAATTCAAGCGTTTCGGGGCTGTCGATGGCCGGCGTGGTGTCGGGGCGGGTAACGATGGTGGTCACGCCCCCGGCGGCGGCCGCAAGACCGGCGGACTTGTAGCTTTCCTTGTGCCGCTCGCCCGGTTCGCAGACCTTGACGCCGATATCGACGATGCCCGGCGCCAGGCAGGCGCCGCGGCAGTCGATGACCTGCGCGCCCTCGGGCACCGCGACTTCGCCGCCGCTGGCCAGGATACGGCCATTTCCGACCGCGAGGCTGCCGGGATGGTCGGTGCCGGCCTCCGGGTCGATCAGGCGGGCATTGGTGAAAAGAAGGTTCATGAGCGTCTCGTTTCCTGGCTGTGACCGCGGCGGCTGCCGCCGGGCAGCTTCATGCCCGGCCCCGGGCGGCGGCCGCGCGGATCGCCGCGACGGTCGCCGCCGGGTCGGATTGATACTTGATCAGGTGCTTGTCGCCGGCACCGGTGACGACCTGCACGAAACTGCCGAACGAGCGGACCGTTTCGACCTGCTCCAGCCGCGCCTCGCGGCCGCCGGGGCCGATCAGCCGGTCGTCCTCGATGCGCCAGACGGCGGCCAGTTCGTCGGACGCCAGATACCAGCCGCGCAGGCCGATTCCGGCCAGCCCGGCGATCGCCCCGGTCCAGACATGCGCATTGCCGATCATCCACAGAACCGCCATCGCCCCGCCCATGGCGAGCGCCGCCATCCAGGCCTGCGCGCGCAGATAGGCGGCCCGGTCGGCGGGGAACCGGGCCGTTGCCGTCACAGCGCCACCAGCAGCACCACCGCCGCCACGATCAGCATGACCACGGCGAACACCGCCGCCCCGGCGCGGCGGGACCGGGCGCGGGCCTCGCGCGGGGCGGGGCGCGCGCCGGCGCCGCCCGGCCGGGCGCTTGCGGTCTCGATCGCACCGTCGCTCGTCCAGTCGGTGCCGGGTTCGGCATAGACGCCGATCAGCCTGACCCCGGCCTGGGGTCGGATCTGCGCCGCCCTGCCGCCGAAGGCCGGGCTGCGCACGACCATGACCCAGCCCTCGAGCGCCCGCAGCCTGGCGCGGTCGGCCGCGACCCGGTCGGGCGCGATGCCCGCGCCCTCGGTCAGATACCCTTCGAGCCCCAGATCGTCGAGATCGGAAACCGCGAAGATATCGACCTGGCCCGGCTCCAGCGACGCAAGCCCGAGCGCCTGCGCCGCTGCCCCGGGTTCGCGCAGGAAACGCGCCTGTTCGGGCGCCATGTCGAGCGCGAACAGCCGCACGATGCCCTTCTCGCCGGCGCGGGCGGTCAGCGGGTCGGCCGGCGGCGCCGTCATGCCGGCACGCTGCGCAGATTGCGCGCCAGCAGCTCCATCGCCGCCATGCGCACCGCCACGCCCATTTCGACCTGCTCCTGGATCACGCTGCGGTTGATGTCGTCGGCAAGCGTGCCGTCGATCTCGACGCCGCGGTTCATCGGCCCCGGATGCATGACGATGGCATCGGGTCTGGCCAGCGCCAGCTTTTCCGCGTCCAGCCCGTAGCGGTGGTAGTATTCCCGCTCAGACGGGATGAAACCGCCATCCATGCGTTCCTTCTGCAATCTCAGCATCATCACCACATCGACCTCCTTCAGCCCCTGATGCATGTCCTCGAAAACCTCAACGCCGAACTCGCCGATTTGTGCCGGCATCAGCGTCGGCGGGCCGATCAGGCGGATGCGGTTTTCCATCTTGCCCAGAAGCAGGATGTTGCTGCGCGCCACGCGGGAATGGGCGATATCGCCGCCGATCGCCACGTTCAGCCGGTGCAGCCGGCCCTTGGCGCGCCGGATCGTCAGCGCATCGAGCAGCGCCTGCGTGGGGTGTTCGTGGCGCCCGTCCCCGGCGTTCAGCACCGCGCAGTTGACCTTCTGCGCCAGCAGGTCGACGGCGCCCGATTGCGGATGGCGCACCACCAGCAGGTCGGGATGCATGGCGTTCAGCGTCATAGCCGTGTCGATCAGGGTTTCGCCTTTCTTGATGGAACTGGCCTGCATGGCCATGTTCATCACGTCCGCGCCCAGCCGCTTGCCGGCGATCTCGAAACTGGCCTGGGTGCGGGTCGAGTTCTCGAAGAACATGTTGATCTGGGTCAGCCCGGCCAGCACGTCGGAATGTTTCGACGCCTGCCGGTTCAGATCGACATAGCTGTCCGCCAGATCGAGGATCGTCGCTATGTCGCGCGGGCCAAGCTGTTCGATTCCCAGAAGATGGCGGTGGGCAAAGGGCTGATCGTGAGACATCCGGGCGTCTTTCTGAAATGATATCCGCGCACCCCGCTTATAGAAAGCCGCCGGGGCAGGGGCAACAGAACAGCCGCCGCCGTTTCAGTCGGCACCGGGCGGGCAGGAACCGTCTTCGGCGCAGGGCGATGGCACGCAGCCGCCCCCCCGCGCGCAGGTGAATCCGGCTTCGCAGATCGTGCCGCCGGGGCAGCGGGTCGCCCCGACCGGCGAACAGCCGCCGCCCGCCAGGCACAGGCTGTTGGGCGGACACCAGCGGCCACGGCCGCAATCGGTTGCGTTTTGCGGCACGCAGCCCCGGATCAGCGAGCATTTGAATCCGGGGCGGCATTGCGATCCGGTCGGGCACAGGAAGGTGCCCGGGCGGGTGCAGCCCCCGCCGGGCCGGCACTCGGTTCCGGCAGGGCAGACCTGGCCCGGCGCGCAGACGGTTTCGCCGCGCCCGACGCAGGTGCCGCCCGGCCCGCAGTCGGTTCCGGGCGGGCACACAATCCCGTCGGCGCATTCGCGCGATCCATGCGGGGCACAGCGCGTGCCGCCATCGGTGCATGGCTGCCCGGGCGGGCAGCTGCGCCCGCCGCCGCAATAGCTGTAGCCGGGTGGGATGCAGTGCCCGTCCCAGCTGCATCTTTCGCCCGCGCCGCAGCAGGTGCTGAATCCGCATTTTCGCTGGCCGAGAGGGCAGGTGTCGTCCAGGCCCGCCCACGCCGCCGGGACGGCGGCTGCCATCAACAGCAACGCGAGGGCCGCGATGCGCAGCAACAAGGGCGGGGTCGGCGGCATGGCCGGTGCCTCGGACAGTGGTGCCGGCAGCGTGATGCCTCGTCGCGGCGAAGGCAAGTGCGCGACCGGCTTTCGCTTCCCGCCCGGGCGGGTAGAGTGGGCGCATGGAATCGGGCCTTGATCATCAGACCGTGCGCGCCTTGCTGGAATGGCAGCTGGAAATGGGCGTGAGCGAAGCGATCGGCGACGTGCCGGTCGACCGCTATGCCTTGCCCGCCAAGGCTCCGGGCACACCCGCCAGGGCGGGCGCGACCGGCGACAGGGCCGATGCGCCGCCGCGCCGGCCCCGCGCG
>JAGRMG010000238.1 GCA_020441385.1 Paracoccaceae bacterium | reverse complement strand
TGGAGGCGAGTACCGGAATCGAACCGGTGTACACGGATTTGCAATCCGCTGCGTCACCACTCCGCCAACTCGCCGGTGGTTCGCACTGCTTAGGTTTTCCCGCCATCAGCGTCAAGCGGATATCGCCGGCGGCCCCGGCGGGGACCGGCGGTGCGCGCTGCCCCGCTGGTGGCGCGGCGGGCCGGCCGCGCGGCGGTTTCGTTCCGACCGGCACCTCGGGCCGGGTTGCCTCGGCAAATGATGCGTGTTTCCGGTATGTTATTGGGCGCGGTCGGAATTTCCCGGTGTGAGACAACATGCCGCGATGCAAACCGGCCCCTGCGCATGTCGGGACCGATAAACGCCCTTGTCTCGCAAAAGGGTCGATGCAAGCATTGCCGCGAGATTTGTCCCTCTCGGATGCGCGGCGGCCGCTGGAGCCGTGGCGACTCCGGGACGGACCGGCTTGAGATCAGCATGAGACAGACCAGGGAGTGAGCATCATGACAACCAGACGGACACGACGGGAAGTTCTGAAGACCGCGGGCGCGGCGGCGTTTGCGGCAACGGCGATCGGGGCGCCGTCGATCCTGCGGGCGCAGACGCTGAACTTCAAGCTGCATCACTTTCTCGGCCCCAAGGCGCCCGCGCATACGGCCATGCTGGAACCCTGGGCCAGGGCGGTGGAGGCGAATTCGGATGGCGCCGTCGCCATCGAGCTGTTTCCGGCCATGTCGCTGGGCGGGCGGCCGCCGGAACTGATCAACCAGGTGCGCGACGGCGTCGTCGATCTGATCTGGACGGTCAACGGCTACACCCCGGGGCTGTTTCCGCGCACCGAGGTCATCGAACTGCCCGAGGTCTTCGTGAACGACCCGGTCGCCGCCAACCTGACGCTGCACGACATGTTCGAGGACACGCTGCGCGAGGAATACAAGGGCGTCGAGGTGATGTTCCTGCATGTCCATGCCGGTCAGGGGCTGCATACGCGCGACACGCTCGTGCGCCGGCCCGAGGACTGGGAAGGCATGAAGATCCGCATCCCCACCCGCACCGGCGCGTGGGTCATCGAGGCGCTCAAGGCGAACCCGGCGGCGATGCCGGTGCCGGAACTGCCGCAGGCCCTGGCCAAGGGTGTCGTCGATGCCGCGCTGCTGCCCTGGGAAACCATCCCGCCGCTGCGCATGCAGGAGCAGACCAAATACCAGATCGAGGGTCACGAGCAGACCCGGTTCGGCACCACGAGCTTCCAGGTCTCCATGAACGGCGATCGCTGGGCCGGGCTTCCGCCCGAGATCCAGAAGGCGTTCAAGGATGCGTCCGGGGCCGACTGGTGGGCCGAAGTGGGCCGCATCTGGCGCGCCACGGACGATTTCGGCATCAAGTTCGCCGTGGACCACGGCAATGAACATGTCGTGCTGAGCGAGGAGGAGACGGCGGCCTATCGTCCCTACCTCGAGCCGGTGGTCGACCGCTGGGTCGGTGAAGTCACCGGCGGCGGCATCGACGGCGCCGGGCTGGTCGGGCGCGCGCGCGAACTGGTGGCCAGGCACGGCATGAGCTGATGATGCAATCCGCCAGGAGCGGCCGTTCCGGCATTGCCGGTGCGGCCGCCGGCCTGATCGAACTGTGGGCGCTGGCCGGGGGTGCCGTTCTGGCGCTGGTCATGCTGATGAACGTGGTGTCGGTGGGCCTGTCGATGGCCGGGTCGTCCTTTCCCGGCGATTTCGAGTTGACCGAGATCGGCGTCGCCGTGGCGGCCTTTGCCTTCCTGCCCTATGTGCAGCTCATGGACGGCAACGTCAGTGCCGACATCTTCACGCAGGCCGCCGGGCCGCGGTTGCTGGCGCTGTTCCGCAGCCTGGCCTGCGCCGTGGCGCTGATGTTCGCCGCGCTGCTGCTGTGGAAGATGTATGACGGCATGCTGAGCCAGCGCGAATACGGCTATGAAACCGCGATCCTCCAGTTTCCGATCTGGCTGGGCTTCGTTCCCGCAGTCGTCTCGCTCGGGCTGCTGGTGGTGGCGGCGGGCATGACGCTGGCCGAGGCGCTGCGCGATCTGGCCCGGGGGCACGAATGAGCGATCCGATAACGCTCGGCATCCTGGGCCTGGTCGTGCTGGTGGGGCTGATCGCCATCCGCATGCCGATCGCCTATGCCATGATCCTGGTCGGCGGCATCGGCACGATGCTCGTCAACGGCCCCGCGCTGGTGCTGTCGCAGATGAAGACCCTCGCCTGGGGACAGTTCGCCAATTACGACCTGTCGGTGGTGCCGATGTTCGTGCTGATGGGGGTGCTGGCATCAAAGGCGGGGCTGAGCCAGGCGCTGTTTCGCGCCGCGGCCGCCTGGCTGGGGCATCTGCGCGGGGGCACCGCCATGGCGGCCATCGCCGCCTGCGCGGGGTTCGGCGCGGTGTGCGGGTCGTCGCTGGCCACGGCCTCGACCATGGGGCGCGTGGCGCTGCCCGAGTTGCGGCGCTACAATTACGAACCGTCCCTGGCCACCGGCGTGCTGGCGGCGGGCGGGGTTCTGGGCATCCTGATTCCGCCCTCGGTCGTGCTGATCATCTATGCGATCATCGTCGAGGCCAACATCGTCACCATGTTCGCGGCCGCCCTGATCCCGGGCCTGCTGGCGGTGTTCCTGTTCATCGTCACCACGGCGATCTACGTCACCATCTGGCCCGATTCCGGCCCCGCGCATTCCGGCGCGCAGCGCAGGGAGGTGATCGACGCGACCTTGGGGGTGCTGCCGGTCTTCGCCATTTTCGGGCTGGTGCTGGGCGGTATCTACGGCGGCGTCTTCAACCCCACGCCGGGCGCGTCCGTGGGGGTCTTCCTGGTGCTGATCTACGGTATCGCGCGGCGCACCATCGGCTGGGTGGACGGGCTGGACAGCCTGCGCAGCACCGCCATCACCTCGGGCATGATCTATCTGATCCTGCTGGGTGCCGAACTGATGAAGATCTTCCTGTCGCGGATCGGCCTGCCCCAGGCCAGCGCCGAATGGGTGCTGCAATCGGGGCTGTCGCCGATGACGGTGATGCTGGTGCTGCTGGTGGTGCTGATCTTCCTGGGCTGCCTGATGGACAGCCTCAGCATGATCCTGCTGGTCATCCCGTTCTTCTGGCCGGTGCTCGTCGATATCAACGGCGGGCTCTACCAAAGCGCCGAGGGGGCCGGCTTTGGCCTGTCCACCGAGGATCTGAAGGTCTGGTTCGGGATACTTGCCCTGATCGTCGTGGAACTTGGACTGATCACGCCGCCGGTAGGAATGAACGTGTTCATCATCTCCGCGATCGCCAGCGATGTGCCGATGCGGCTGATCTTTCGCGGCGTCGCGCCGTTCTTCATGGCGGAAATGGTGCGGGTCGCGATCCTGCTGGCGTTTCCGGCGCTGACGCTCTGGCTGCCGGCGCTGCTGAGCGGGTAGGGGGCGCTGAGCGGGTAGGGGGCGCAGCCTGCCGGGGCGCTGTCCTGTCCCGTTGCCCGCTTGCGGCCGCGGCCTGTCACGGCGTGTCAACCGGCGCAGGCGTGGGCGCGGCAGCAGGCCATGCCAGCCGCGCCTGTGACCCGTGCGCCGCAGGCGCAGGGCGCGGCGTCATTTCGCATCTCTGCCCGTTGCCGGTCGGTCGGGGATGTGGCAAAACCCGGGCAACGCCCGCAACCGATTGCCCGAAAGAATGCAGCTATGACCGATTTCGCCGCCCGCCGCAATGTCATGGTCGATACCCAGGTCCGCCCGTCGGACGTGACCAAGTTTCCGATCATCGAGGCCATGCTTGACGTTCCGCGCGAGATTTTCGTGCCCGAGGCGCTGCGCGAGGCCGCCTATGCCGGCAACAATCTCGACATCGGCGGCGGCCGCGTGCTGCTGGAGCCGCGCACCTTGGCCAAGATGCTGGACGCGCTGGATATCTCGGGCGGCGAACTGGTGCTCGATATCGGGCCGGGGCTGGGCTATTCCACGGCCGTCGTGGCCCGGCTGGCGCAGGCGGTGATCGCCGTCGAGGACGACGCGGCCATGGCCGAGGAGGCGCAGGCGCTGCTGGCGCAGGCCGGGGCGGACAACGCGGTCATGCATACCGGCCCGCTGGCCGAAGGCGCGGCCGAACACGGCCCCTATGACGTGATCCTGGTTCAGGGCGGGGTCGAGAACCTGCCCGAACCGCTGCTGGCGCAACTCAAGGATGGCGGGCGCATTGCCTGCATCTTCATGGACAACGCCCTGGGAACCGTGCGTATCGGCTACAAGGCGGGTGGCGCGATGTCGTGGCGGTTCGAGTTCAACGCCGGCGCTCCGGTTCTGCCGGGCTTTGAACGCCAGCGCGTCTTCGCGCTGTGAGAAAGCACCGGCAGCGCGGCGGAAACCTGCCTGGCCCGGCATTGCCGCCGGCCGCGAAAGGCAGCAGGATCGGCGCACGCCGACGGGCAACGGAGGGGCGGGGATGCGCAGGGCGATGAAATCGGGATATCTCAGGGCGGCGGTCATGGCCGCCGGGATGGCGCTGGCCGCGGCGGCGCCGAAACCGGGCCAGGCCGACAACCTGGCCGACGCGCTGATCGGCGCCTACAACACCAGCGGGTTGCTGGAACAGAACCGGGCGCTGTTGCGGGCGGCAGACGAGGACGTGGCGATCGCAGTGGCGGCATTGCGGCCGGTCATCAACTGGACGGTGTCGGCATCCAAGACCTGGACGGAAAGCCGTACCGGCGTGATTTTCCGGCACGTCAACACTCCGAATTTCTTCACCGGCATCACCCTCGACCAATTGATCTACGATGGCGGTGCCAGCGTGCTGGGCAAGCAGGCGGCGCAGGAAACCGTGCTGGCGACGCGGCAATCGCTGGTCGCGGTCGAACAGCAGATCCTGTTCCGCGCCGTGGGCGCCTATCTGAACGTGCTGCTGACCACGGAAAACGTCACCCTGCGCGAAAACAACCTGCGCGTGCTGGGCGAGGAGCAGCGCGCCGCGCAGGACCGGTTCGACGTGGGCGAAGTGACGCGCACCGACGTCGCGCTGGCGCAATCGCGGGTCGCCAATGCCCGGGCCGGTCTGGCCGCGGCGCGCGGCGATCTGGTCAGGGCGCAGGCGGAATACCTGACCGCGGTGGGCAACCCTCCGGGCACCCTGGCCGGTCAGCCGAAGCTGCCGGCGCCGCCCGCCTCGGTCGAGGCGGCACGCGATTTCGCGCTGCGTAACCATCCCAGCATCAAGGCGGCGCAGCATCAGGTCTCGGCCGCCGAACTCGTGGTTCTGCGCACGTCCAAGGCGCTTGGTCCCACGGTCTCGTTGCGCGCCGAGGTTGGCGTGACCGAGAACATGAAGGTTGACGACTACAACCACACGGCCTCGGTTTCCCTCGGTCTGCGCCAGAACATCTACCAGGGCGGCGCCCTGGCGGCATCGCTCAGGCGCAGCATGGCGACGCGGGATTCCGCGCGCGCCAACCTTCTGACGGTCAAGGATCAGATCATCCAGGAGACCAGCAACGCCTATGCGCGGCTTCAGGTGGCCCGGGCCAGCCTGGTCGCGACGCAGGAACAGGTACGCGCCGCCCGCGTCGCGTTCGAGGGCATCCGCGAAGAGGCGACGCTGGGCGCGCGCACCACGCTGGATGTGCTGTCGGCCGAACAGGAACTTCTGGACGCGCTGACCTCGCGCATCTCGGCCCAGGCCGAACAGTCGCTGGCGGCCTATCAGCTGCTTGTCGCCCAGGGGTTGCTGACCGCCGAACGGCTGGGGCTGGCGGTGCAGATCTACGACCCGACGCTGTATTACAACCTGGTCAAGGACGCGCCCGCCGCCGTCAGCAAGCGCGGCCGCGACCTTGACCGCGTGATGAAGGCGCTGGGCAAGAAGTGACCGTTCTGCGTTTCGGTTGTGTGAATCCCTGACTGCCGCTACACTCGTATTCGAGGTGAGAGTGGTACAAGCTGATGTCTGATCCCGTTTCCAAAACCGAGATCGAGGACGTGCTGTCCTCGATTCGCCGTCTTGTCAGCGAAGAAAGCTGGACCGAGCCGCGTCGGGCCGCGCCGCCCGAGAAGGTCGAGCATGGCCGGCTGGTCCTGACGCCATCGCTCCGGGTGGCCGATACGCCCAGGTCGAAACCGGACCCGCAATCGCCGACTGCCGGCAAGGCACCGCTCAGGGTGGCCGAGAGCGGCGATGCGCGGGAATCGGCCGACGCCGCCGCGAACACCGACGGGCCGGCGGGGCCGCTGGCGTTCCTTCTCGAGCCCGAGACCCAGGCCGGCGATCTTGCGGCCGATCCGCCATCCGACCGCGCGGGTGGCGATGACGACATGTCGGGGCCCGAGGCCGACCCGACGGGCGAGGGTGCCCCCTGGAGCGATCCCAGCGCCACGCTTTTCGCCTCGGCCCGGTCGGCCGTCGCCACGCCTCGGGAGGAGCCGCACGACGCGCAAGCCGGCCCCGGGCCGGACCCTGACGCCGCGGATGCCGGTGACGCCGAGGGCGGCATCGGCGAGGCTGCGCAGCGCGACGACCCGGAGCCGGAGGCTGAAGCGGCGCAAGACGGCGAGCGCGCAGGCACGGCCCCGCGTGAGGAGATTGCCGACGATCCGGCCGAGGACGATGGCGATACCCAGGCAGGGAAGCCGTCCGCGCGGGATCGCCACGACGAGCCCGAACCGGAGACCGAAGCCGAACCGGAGATCGGCCAGGACGTTCCCGAGGATGCGCCGGACGGGCGTCAGGCTCCGGGGGAACCGTCCGGGGCGTTCCGCGCCGGAACGCTCAACGCCAAGATACAGGCGCTCGAGGCCGCCATAGGCCGGACCCGCGACCAGTGGGAGCCGGATGGCACCGGCATGGACGACTATGCCGGGACCCCGGTCGAGACCATCCAGTGGGAAGACCACGACCACGAGGGCCCGGACGCGCCGGCTGACGAAGCCGACGGGGCGGCGCGGCCGGAACCCGGGACAGGCGCCGCCGATGTCCTGTCTTCGGACGAGACATTCCTGGACGAGGACAGCCTGCGCGAACTGGTGGCCGATATCGTGCGCGAGGAATTGCAGGGCGCGCTGGGTGAACGCATCACCCGCAACGTGCGCAAGCTGGTGCGGCGCGAGATCCACCGGGCGCTGACCGCGCAGGAGCTTGACTAGCGCGCGTCGCGTTGAATTTCCCGAATGCGGCCCGCCTCATGCACGATCCTTCTGGCCTGCGGCCGCTCCCGGTTCGTTCAGGCCACGAAAAAACGCGCCACGAGGGCGCGTTCTTTTCCGGTTCGCGAGTGCTTGCGCTCAGGCGGCTTCGGCCTGGGCCGCAGCCGCGGCGTTGCGCCGTTCGCTTTCCTCGCGCGACAGCGCCACGGAGGTGCGCACGCCCTTGCCCACGAATTCCATCAGCCCGGACACGACGCGTTCGTTCGGGTCGATGCCCGCGCAGGACAGCACTTCGCGCCCGTCGCGCGACCGCGCCCAGCGGGCGATCTGATCGGGGCCGTTGCCATATTTCTTGTCATCGGCGATGGCATCGTCGAGAGCGGCCAGTACCACGGCCGCGAACAGTTTACGTGCACGATTGCCTTGTTCGTTGTTAAAGGCAGTGCCGTCAACGAAATCTATCATCTCGTTTTCCTTGGTCTTCTTGCTCTTGCGTTTTGCGGCGTGACGTTGGTTATACCCAACAGGTGCGATTCGGATACCCCTATTGTGCATGGCTGCATTGCATCTCGCGCATGGCTTTCTGCAAGTGCAGCACGATATTTCGTTGTCTTGCCAGGTGTACCTCCGCCAGATATAGGAGCAACCAGAGTCACATCAACCTCTTTCAAGGGTTTACCTTAATGCCCAAGATCAACGGAAACGAAATCCGTCCCGGCAACGTCCTGGAACACAATGGCGGGCTGTGGGGGGCCGTGAAGGTCGACCACGTCAAGCCCGGCAAAGGCGGCGCCTTCGCTCAGGTGGAACTGCGCAACCTGCGCAACGGTTCCAAGCTCAACGAACGTTTTCGTAGTGCCGACAAGGTCGAACGCGTGCGGCTCGAACAGAAGGACATGCAGTTCCTCTATGAAAATTCCGGCATGCTGGTGTTCATGGATGCCGAAACCTACGACCAGGTCGAACTGCCCGCCGAAATCCTCGGCGACCGCCGCCCGTTTCTTCAGGACGGCATGACCATTCAGGTGGAGTTCCACGAATCCGAGGCGCTGAACGCCACGCTGCCGCAGAAAGTCACCTGCCGGATCGTCGAGACCGAACCGGTGGTGAAGGGCCAGACGGCAGCCAATTCGTTCAAGCCCGCGGTTCTGGACAATGGCGTCAAGGTGATGGTGCCGCCTTTTGTCGGCCCCGACGAGCTGATCGTGGTCAACACCGAGACCATGGAATATTCCGAACGCGCCTGAGATCGGGCGCATCCGATTGAATCAGGCCGCGCCCCGGCCTGGTTCGACCAGCAGGTCGCGCAGCAGTTCGAACTTGACCCGGTTGGCGCTGACCTGCCGGTAAAAGGCGATGAGAAACGCGCTCGGCCCCTGGATCCGGCTCAGCCCCGAAACGGCGGCGACGACGGTGCCGACATCGGTGGTCCGGTTCAGCACCATCCAGCCGCCGAGTGTGAGCACCGCCACGGTTCCCGCGCCGTTGATCGCGCTCAGCAGGAACTTGGTGGACAGCTTCCACAGGAACATCACCCGGCGGGCCTGGAAGATGCGGTCGAAATCGGCCATCACCTCGTCTTCGAGCTTGCGCATATCGTCGCCGGTGATCCTGTTGGTGGCGCGGCGCAGGATCCGGACCCGCCTGGCCAGCAGCGCGTTGACCTTGCGCTGCGACAGGTAGACAAGCGCCAGCTGCGGCATGATCATCGCCAGCGCGACGAGGCCCAGCGCCGGCTGGTTCGAGGCGATGTAGCCGACGACGCTGACCAGCGTGCCGATCTGCACCACGGGGTTGGAAAAGGCGCTGCCGGCGAATTTGCCCACCTCTTCGGCCTCGGCGGTGACGGCGGTGGCCAGCGTGCCGGCGGGCATGCGTTCGCCCCCGGTGCCGTGTGCGGCCGCCCGGACCAGCCGGGCGCGGATCAGGCGGATCAGATCCTCGCCCAGCAGCCCCGAACGATAGCCCATGAGCCATTTCAGCCCCAGGCTGAGCAGGATCGCCGCCATCATGCCCGTGCCCAGCAGGATCAGTTTTTGCCAACTGGCGTTCGGGTCGCCCAGCAGGTTGACGATGCGCTTCTGGAATTCCAGCGGCACGGCGGCCAGGGCGGCGATCGCGGCGGACAGGAAGATCAGGACGATCTGTCGGCGCCCGCTGGCCTGCCAGATGACGGCGTAGAGCTGAAACAAGGGCAGACCTCGGCAGGCGTGTGACGGTTGGCCGGATCGTGACCCGTGCAGCGCCTTGCCGCAAGCCCCAAGCGTGGCCGCCCGGCCGTTGCGTTCAGAGCAGCGCCAGCCCGGCGGCCCCGGCCCGCATGCCGCCCTGCGCCCGGTCGAGCCGAAGATGCGCGATGCCCCGGCCCCCGGACTGGGTATAAAGCGTGCCGGCCGGCTTGCCATCGGCCTCGATGGCGGTTCCGACCGGTGCGCTGCCCTCCACGGCGACCCGGCGCAGGCCCTTTTTCAGTTCGGTCTTGTGCTTCATGCGCGCCGTCACTTCCTGCCCGACATAGCAGCCCTTGCGGAAATCGACCCCGTTCAGCGCCTCGAAGCCGGCTTCGAGGATGAAGGTGTCGGACGTCAGCTCGATGCCCGTCTCGGGGATGCAATGGGCGACCCGGATCGCATCCCAGTCGCTTGCGTCATCGGATTCGGGCGCGCCCGTATAGGCCCGCCAGCCCATGTCCGGGTGGCGCGGGTCGGGCAGGGCGCCGGCCGGCGCGGTTCCGGTGCCGCGTTGCAGGTTCACCCCCGAGGGTTCGATCCGCACATCGGCGCGCAGCCGGTACATCGCCAACCGCCGCTCCAGATCGTCGCCCAGCGCTTCGGCGACATCCAGCAGGACGGAGTCGCCATCCCGGCGCAGGAAGAAGTCGGCGATATACTTGCCCTGCGGCGTCAGCAACGCGGCATAGACCAGCCCGTCCTTGAGCCCCGCGATGTCGTTGGTGACAAGGCCCTGAAGAAAGCTGTCGGTGTCGCGGCCGGTCAGCCTGAGGATACGGCGCGTGGCGGTCATCGGGTGCTCCTTGCGTCTGCCCGCCGATGATATAGGTAAACCCGGTACGAAGACCAGTGAAGCCCGACGGAAACCCCGCCCAGATGCCTGCCGAAATCAGTGTCGTGATTCCCACCCTGCAGGCCGCCGCAGACCTGCCCGATTGTCTTGCCGCGCTGGGCGAGGGGCTGAGCGGGGGGCTGATCCGCGAAGTGATCGTGTCCGATGGCGGATCGCAGGACGAAACGCCCGGCATCGCGCAGGCCGCGGGCGCGGTGGTGGTGATCGGCGCGGCATCGCGCGGCGGCCAGTTGCGCCGCGGCTGCGCGCTGGCGCGCGGCCGCTGGCTGCTGATCCTGCATGCCGATACGGTGCTGTCGCCCGGCTGGGCCCGGGCGGTGGCCGATCACGTTGCCGACCCGCGGGCCGGGCCGGCGCATTTCCGGCTGGTCTTTCGGGCCGCGGGGGTGCGGCCGTGGCTGGTGGCGGGCTGGGCCAATCAGCGCGCCCTGCTGTTCGGTCTGCCCTTCGGCGACCAGGGCCTGTTGGTGCAACGCGACGACTACGACCGCGCCGGGGGCTACCCCGACCAGCCGCTGATGGAGGACGTGGCGCTGATCAGGGCGCTGGAACGCCGCGTCCTTGCGCTGCCGGTGCGGGCCACGACGAGCGCCGAACGCTACAGCCGCGACGGCTGGCTGCGGCGCGGCGCGCGCAACCTCTGGACGCAGGCGCGCTATTTCGCCGGTGCCGATCCCGAGACGTTGTTCCGCTCGTACCAGCGCTGGCCGTGATCGGCGGCGAGTTGCCGGCAGCCACCTATCCGCTGGCGCGCCGGCCGCGAACCTGCCGGGGTGGCCCGGCTTGCAAAGCACCGCCAGAGCAGGCTCAGTTCAGGCACAAGAACAGGTGGCTGGCCTCATAGGTTTGCTGGTTGACGCGGGTCGAGGCGTATTCGGCCCGCTTCTTGTGGCCCTTGGCGCAAATCCTGTTGGCCTCGGCCTGGGTCTGGGTCTTGACGCTTTCGTTGTCGGCAAAGGTCGAGGTGACAAGCGTCACGCTGTCCCCGTTATAGTTCGCCACGATCGGATCGGCCGGTATGCCGCAGGCGGAAACCGCCAGTGCCAGGATGGGCAGGAACAGCTTGGGGCATCTGCGATTGACGTTCCTTTCTCGCTCTTTCGGTTGCCAGGGATCATTTTGCCATCAGCCATCCAAAAGGCTAACAAAGCCTTAATCACGCCAGGCGCGTTCAGCGTTTTCGGGATGACGCCGCGCAACGCCATGGCTAGGATCCGGTCCGAACCGCCTGGGATCCGCTGCCCCGCGCCCCGCACCCACAGGACCGCCGCCCGTGCTGCCCGAGGATTTTTCCCGAACCGGACTTCATGTTTCGCGCCGCAACGGGCCGCCACCGGCCCGGTTTCAGGTGCTGGGCGAGAGATCGACCGGCACCAACCTCGTCAAGCGTCTGGTGGCCCGCAACACCGGACTGCACCCGACCGAGGCGCTGGGCTGGAAACACGGGCTGGCGCAGGCGGTCGCGATTCCGGCCGACCTGGCGGTGATCTGCATGATGCGCAACGCCGCGGACTGGGCGCTTTCGATGCATCGCCGGCCGTGGCACGCGGTTGCGCCGATGCAGGCGCTGACGTTTTCCGAGTTCATCCGCGCCCCATGGCAAAGCCATGTCGACCGGGTGCAGTACTTCCGTGCCGCACCCGAGGGCGCCATCAGGGGCCAGCCGCTGCAACAGGACCGCGATCCGATCACCGGCGGCGCGTTCGAAAATATCTTCGCGTTGCGCCGGGCCAAGCAGGCGGGGCTGCTGAGCTATCTGGGGCGGGGCTGCACCGTCGCCATCCTGCGGCTTGAAACGGTCCAGGCAGGACAGGAAGAGACGATCGGCCGGCTGCGCGCAGCGCTGGGCGTGGCCGATGACGGCGCGCCGGTGCGCCCGGTCAAGCGCCGGCTCGGGTCGAAATTCGTGCCGTCGGTGAGCCCGCGCCCGGCCACGCCTGACCGGATCGGCGCGGCCGACATGGCCTTCATAGCCGATCAGATCGACCACGCCTTCGAGGCACGACTGGGCTATTTCTACTGAGTCGCGGCCGCATCCGACCGCCTTCCCCCGGCGCCGCGGAACGCGAAACAAACCTCAAATCAATTCGAAATTGTCTAATTCCTGCCCGATTTCGGGAGCATGAATGCCGTGAGCAGAGAGCCGAAGGCCCGTTCAGAGGCCCGTTCTGAGGCTTGTCCGAGGAGAAGAACAATGAAAATCGCACGAACGATTCTGCTGGTTGGGCTGGGGCTGGGCGTATCGGCCTGTGCCGCGGTCGATGTCCCGACGCGAAATGCGCCCTACGAACACCTGCCGACATCGGCCGTCGCGACTCCGGCAGGCTATCAGATGACCGCCTCGGCGCAAGAGATCCCGGCCGGGACGGTGACGCCGGGCCAACGGAACACATCCGCCGCCGGTGCGGCGATCGCTCATCCGGGGCCGCTCGCCGACAGCGCGCCGGTTTCGGTGAATTCCGTCACCGTCCGGGTGCCGCGTTCGCTCAAGGTATCCGAACGCAACAGCTATCTGCCGCGCGGCGACATCGTCTGGCGCGGCGACCCGATGGGCGACCGCTACGTCCAGGTTCAGAAGATCTTCGAGGATGCGCTGAGCCGGGGCGTGGCCCAACTGCATGGCCCGGTCAAGGTCGATCTCGACGTGCAGGTCAGGCGCTTTCACGCCCTGACCGAAAAGGCCCGCTATACCACCGGCGGTGTGCATTCGATCACCTTCGATCTGGCGCTCAAGGATACCGCGAGCGGCGAATTGCTGATGCCGATCCGTACCATCCGCGCCGATCTGGAAGGCTTCGGCGGGCAGAAGGCGATCCAGGCAGATGCCCGCGGCGAAACCCAGAAGGTGCGCATCGGCAACCATCTCGCCGAAGTGATCCGCCAGGAACTGAGCAGCCCGGAAGGCTACCGGAACGCCAAGCTGGGTCTCATCCAGATGCTGAACAATCTCTGAGTCTTTTTTCCCCCGGACTTTGAGAGTAAGAGGGCGCCATGGTTGCGCCCTCTTCGCTTCTGGACCTGCCGACGGTCCGCCTGAAACCCAAGGCCGATGCCCGCGCGATCCGGCACGGCTTTCCCTGGGTCTATGCCAGCTCGCTGGTCACGGACCGGCGCACCAGGGCGCTGCCGCCCGGTTCGCTGGCGGTGCTCGAGGATGAAGGCCGCATGCCGCTGGGGCTGGTGGCGGTCAATCCCGTCAGCAAGATCATCTGCCGGATGCTGGATTGGGATCCGCAGGCGCAACCGGACGAGGCCTGGTTCGCGGCGCGTCTGGGCCGCGCGCTGGCACTGCGCCAGCGTCTCTACGATGCGCCGTTCTACAGGCTGGTCCATGCCGAGGCCGACGGATTGCCCGGCGTGGTGATCGACCGGTTCGGCGACACCTGCGTGATTCAGCCCAACGCCGCCTGGGCCGAGCTGCATCTGGACGCGCTGGTCGCGGCGCTGCTCGAGGTCACGGGCGCGCGCAACGTCCTCAAGAACGCCGGCGGGCGGGCGCGGGTGCTGGAGGGGCTCGACGGGGTATCGGGGGTGCTGCACGGGACGGCTCCCGCAGCCCCGGTGCCGGTGCCGATGAACGGCGCGATCTACATGGCCGACCTGACCGGCGGCCAGAAGACCGGGCTCTACTTCGATCAGCGTGACAACCACGCCTTTGCCGCGCGGCTGGCGGGGCCGGGGGCGCGGGTGCTGGATGTCTTCGCCCATGTCGGCGGCTTCGCGCTGGCCGCGCTGTCCTCGGGCGCCGGCGAGGCGCTGGCCGTGGATGGATCGGCCGCAGCCCTCGCCCTGGCCTGCGACGGCGCCAGCGCCGGCGGCATGGCCGAGCGGTTCGTCACGCGCCAGGGCGACGGGTTCGACGTGATGACCGCGCTGGCCGCCGAAGGCGCGCAGTTCGACCTGGTGGTCTGCGACCCGCCCGCCTTCGCGCCTTCCAAACAGGCGCTCGTCGCGGGGCTGCGCGCCTACGAGCGGATCGCGCGCCTGGCCGCGCCGCTGGTGGCCGAGGGCGGCTATCTGGCCCTGTGTTCCTGTTCGCACGCCGCCGATCTGTCGCGGTTTCGCGGCGCCTGCACACGCGGCATCGGCCGGGCCGGGCGGTCGGCGCAGATCCTGCATACGGGTTTTGCCGGCCCGGATCATCCGATCTTGCCGCAACTGGCCGAGAGCGGCTATCTCAAGGCGCTGTTCTTCCGCCTGTGAGGATCGTGCTGGACACCTGCGTACTTTATCCGACGGTGATGCGCGAGATGCTGCTCGGGGCCGCCGGCCTTGGCCACTTCGCCCCGCTCTGGTCGGGCCGCATCCTAGAGGAATGGGCGCGCGCCGCGGTCAGGCTGGGGCCGGCGGGCGAGGCGCAGGCGCGCGCCGAGATCGCGCTCCTGCGCGCCGCCTGGCCACGGGCCGAACTGCCGCCGGCGCCGGGTCCGGAGGCGCGGTTGTGGCTGCCCGATCCGGCCGACATCCACGTTCTCGCCGTGGCGGTCGCCGGATCGGCCGACGCGATCCTGACGCTGAACGCCTCCGACTTCCCGCGCCGCGAACTGGCCGAACAGGGGTTGCGGCGGCTCGACCCTGACGGCTTTCTGACGGACCTGTGGCGCGACGACCCGTCCGGCATCGCGGCGGTGGCCGGGCGCGTCCTGCTCCAAGCCAACCGGCTGTCGGGGTCGCGGTGGCAAACGCGCCCGCTGCTGAAAAAGGCCCGATTGCCGCGCCTGGCCAAGGCCGTTTCCGGCTAGCGCGACACGTTCCGACGGGCCACGCCCACTTGGGGCAAGGCGCCGCTCGCGCTCAGCCGCCGGCACCCCAGCGCGCCTCCAGCCGATCCAGCGCCGCGATCCGTTCGCCCGTTGCGGGATGGCTCATCAGCCAGGCCGGTGCGACACCGGCGCGTGCCCGGGTCAAATCGTCCAGTTTGGCGAACATGGATTTCTGCGGCCCGATGCCGATTCCCGCCCGGGTCAGAAGGGCGGCCGCGTATTCGTCGGCCTCGTATTCGTCCGAGCGTGACAGGCCGGCGGCCAGCATCGTGGCCAGGATATTGGCTATCCAGGCACCGAAGAACGGAACGAACCGGCCCAGCACCATCATGAGCGCCGTGCGCAGCGCGTTCTGGCCGGAAAAGTCGATCATCCGTCGCCTGGCGTGGCCCAGGGCGACATGGCCGAGTTCATGGGCGATGACGCTCGCCATCTCCTCGCCCGTCACTTCACCGTTCTGAAACTTCCTGTAAAAGCCCCGGGTGATGAAGATGCGCCCATCGGGGGCGGCCAGCCCGTTCACCGGATCGACCTCGTGGATGTAGACGGGGATACGCGCCAGATCCAGCGCCGCCGCCAGCCGATCCGTCACCACCTTCAACCCCGGGTCGGCCAGCTCCGTCGATTTCGCGTCGAGTTCCCGATGGGTGCGCCAGACCGAGAACCGGTACATGACCAGACCGTAGAGTATTGCGAGCAGGATCGGAGCGACGCGCAGCATGAATCCTATATGGCGCCGGTCGGGCGCGCCGGCAAGGCTGTGGCGCGACCGCCGGCCGGGCGGATGCTGAACGGTTGCGCGCGACAGCAAATCCTGAACCAGGATTTGCTACCAGACTTTCGCGAAAGTCTGGCAGGCGACCTGGGCAACGGGACCCTCACCGGGTCAGGGCGCGCATGCCCTGTTCCAGTCCCGACAGCGTCATCGGCACCATCGCTCCATCGAAGAGTTCGCGGATCATGCCGATGGAATGGGTATGGTCCCAGTATCTTTCGGGCACCGGGTTGACCCACAGGCTCGCGGGCCATTGCTCGCGGGCGCGCATCAGCCAGGTCTGCCCGGCTTCGGCGTTCCAGTGCTCGTTGGCGCCGCCGGGATAGGCGATTTCGTAGGGGCTCATGCTGGCATCGCCGACAAAAATGCACTTGTAGTCCGTCCCGTAGGTACGCAGTACCTCATGCGTCGGGGTCTGCGCGTCCCAGCGGCGGCGGTTGTCGCGCCACACGCCTTCGTAAAGACAGTTGTGGAAATAGTAGTATTCCAGGTGCTTGAACTCGGCGCGGGCGGCGCTGAACAGTTCTTCGACCACCTTGACATGGCTGTCCATGGACCCGCCGACATCGAGAAACAGCAGCACCTTGACCGCGTTGTGGCGTTCTGGTCGCGTCTTGACGTCGAGATAGCCATGTTCGGCGGTGGCGCGGATGGTTCCGTCGAGGTCCAGTTCCTCGACGGCACCCTCGCGCGCCCAGCGGCGCAGCCGTTTCAGCGCAACCTTGATGTTGCGGGTGCCCAGTTCGACGGTGTCGTCGAAATTGCGGAATTCACGCTTGTCCCAGACCTTGACCGCGCGCCGGTGGCGGCTTTCCTTCTGGCCGATGCGCACGCCCTCGGGGTTATAGCCATAGGCGCCGAAGGGCGAGGTTCCGGCGGTGCCGATCCACTTGGAGCCGCCCTGGTGACGGCCTTGCTGATCCTTGAGACGTTCGCGCAGCGTCTCCATGAGCTTCTCGAACCCGCCGAGGGCCTCGATGGTCTTCTTCTCTTCTTCGCTCAGGTGTTTTTCGGCCATTTTGGCGAGCCAGTCCGCGGGGATGTCGACCGCTTCCAGCACCTGATCCAGCGATATCGCTTCCAGCCCCTCGAAGCTGGCGGCGAAGGCGCGGTCGAACTTGTCGATATTGCGTTCGTCCTTCACCATCGCCGTGCGCGCGAGGTAGTAGAAGGCTTCCACGTCATAGGTTGCCAGCCCCGCCTTCATGCCTTCCAGAAAGGTGAGATATTCGCGCAGCGAAACCGGGACGCCGGCTTTGCGCAGGTTTTCGAAGAACGGCAGAAACATGCGTCTAACCTCCCATCC
This sequence comes from Paracoccaceae bacterium, assembly GCA_020441385.1. Classification (GTDB taxonomy): domain Bacteria; phylum Pseudomonadota; class Alphaproteobacteria; order Rhodobacterales; family Rhodobacteraceae; genus JAGRMG01. The sequence goes on along the minus strand of JAGRMG010000238.1, from coordinate 15,022 downwards.
GGGCCAGAAGGATCGTCACGGCGAACCCGATCAATGCGAATACGATACCGGTCGCGGCGGCGTATTGCGCCATGTCGGCGGGCTTGCCGCCGCGCCGTCGCGCGTTCAGCGCACCGAGGATGGCGCCCAGCAGCGCCGCCGCGATGATCAGCATGTCACTCTCGTCCGCCCGCCTCGTGTGTCGGGGCGGCGGCCGGCGTCAGTCAGCCGCCGAGCCGCCCCTTGGGATTGAGGGCCGCGATTTCCTGCATCTTGGCCCGGACCGCCCAGTCCGAGCCGAAGCCGTAGCGCGCCCAGCCCAGGCTGTCCAGCCTGACGGCGCGTGCGCGCTCGGGCTGGCCGGTCAGGTCCAGCGCCTCGGCCTGAAGCAGCATCAGCGTTGCCAGCAGGGCGGCGTTCTCGTTGCGCGCGGCCGCATCGAGGCTGGGGCCGATCTGGCGCAGCGCCGTGGCGCCATCGCCGGTCGAGATCGCGTAGGCGGCGGTCTGGGTGGTCAGATAGGCGCGGTGCAGATCGGTGCCGGGTGTGCGGGCCAGGTAATGCAGCGCGTTGCCGTAATACTGCTGTGCCACCGCGGGATCATAGACCTGGGTCATCCGGCCCAGCATGTAATAGCTGAAGGCGCGGCGCTGATCGTCCCAGCCCATCTGTTCGGCGGTACGGGCCGCCGCGCTGGCCGCGGCGCGCCGGGCGTCGGGGCTGACGCCGGGGCCGAGCGCGGTCTGCACCGCGTCGATCCAGGCCCGGGGCGTGGCGGTCACGGGATAGGGTTCGACCAGATTGCCGCGCGGATTGAGCCGTGCCAGAATTGCCGGAAGGCGCGCGGAGACCTGCGCCTCGGTCATGCCGCTGTGCAGTTCCGGGGCATAGGTGGTGCGCAGAATCAGCATGTCGAACCCGGTCAGCACGGTATGCACGTTGTCGTCGTTGAACACCGAATCCGGCAGCCGGTAGAGATCGTTCAGCGGCCCCAGCGCCTGGGCCAGTTCCTCGTGCAGGCAGTCGCGGACCTCCTGCGGGCTGGAATCGAAGGGCACGAACACGCCCAGCCGGGTGCGGGTGGTCAGGTCGGCCCAGCTGGTCTTGGGCTTGCGCCGGTCGCGCCGGAATTCGGCGAGGCTCGAGACGTTGGGAACCACGAAACAGGCGGCGTCGGGCAGGGCGCGGCGGATGTCGGCGCGGCTGACCGCTTCGATGGTGATGCTGGCCGGGCCGCCGGAAGTGCGGCTGATGTCGATGCCGGCCTCGCTGCGCAGCCGCGCGATCAGGCGGTGCAGGTCGGGTTCCAGGCTGGGTGGCGGGCTGCCGGTCACGCGCACCGTGATCGGGCCTTCGAAGCGGGTCAGAACGGGGAGTTTGCGCCCGCTTTCCAGTTCGAAATGCAGCGACAGGAAGTCGGCGCCGATATTGCCGTTCGACCGCAAGGGCGCGTCCGGGCGCGGGGCGGTGAACACCTTCATCGGCGGCAGCGTACTATCCGAGATCTGTGCGGCCCGGGTCGGCGTGTCCTGCATCCGGGTGTCCGAGCAGGCACCGAGAATCAGGGCAGCGGTCACAAGGCACAAACGGATCATGGGCGCGAATACCGGATGAAGGGCGTCACCTTGCCGATACGGTCGTAAAGGCGGCGCGCGGTTTCGTTGAAATCCTGGGTCAGCCAGTAGACCGTCGGTGTGCCGTTGGCGTCGGCGGCGGCATAGACCGCCTCGATCAGGGCGCGGCCGATGCCGCTGTTGCGTGCCTCCGGGCGGGCATAGAGGTCTTGCAGATAGCAGACGTCCTCGATCTTCCAGGCATGACGGTGGAACAGGTAATGCGCCAGCCCGACGAGCCGCCCGTCGCGCTGGGCCACCAGACAGTTCAAATCGCGCGGATCGTCGCCCAGCAGCCGGGCGAAGGTGCTGTCATAGACGGCTTCCGTCACCGTGGTTTCATAAAAGTCCAGATAACCCGTCCACAGCACTGCCCAGTCCGGCCGGTCGGCGGCGCGCAGGGGCCGGATGACGAGGGAACTGGCTACGGGCATGGCACTCACGTTGGCAGAGGGCGGCGGACCGCTCAACATCTTCGCAGGGTTAACAGATTTCCCGGCCCCTTGCCGCAACTTTCTGACGACAATGGCCGGATTGACCTTTCATTCGTGCCCATGGGTGAACAATCGCGCCGGCGACGACGCCACCCGGCGGGCGGCCAGGGGCGCGATCAGCGCCGCCCGCGCGCCATGAAGGCCAGCCGCTCGAACAGATGCACGTCCTGTTCGTTCTTCAGCAGCGCGCCATGCAGCTTGGGCAGCGCGCTGGCGCCGTCGCGCTTGAGATCCTCGGCATCGAGATCCTCGGCCAGCAGCAGTTTCAGCCAGTCCAGCACTTCCGAGGTCGAGGGCTTCTTCTTCAGCCCCGGGGTCTCCCGCACTTCGTAGAACTGGGTCAGCGCGGTGCTCAGAAGCGATTCCCTGATGCCGGGGTGATGCACGTCCACGATCTTGCGCATCGTGGCCTCGTCGGGAAAGCGGATATAGTGGAAGAAACAGCGCCGCAGGAACGCGTCGGGCAGTTCCTTTTCGTTGTTCGAGGTGATGATGACGATCGGGCGATGGCGCGCGGCGATGGTCTCCCCGGTCTCGTAGACGTAGAATTCCATCTTGTCCAACTCCTGCAACAGGTCGTTGGGGAACTCGATGTCGGCCTTGTCGATCTCGTCGATCAGAAGCACCACCCTTTCATCCGATTCAAAGGCCTGCCACAACTTGCCCTTGCGGATGTAGTTGCGAACGTCATGCACCCTTTCCTCGCCCAGCTGGCTGTCGCGCAGGCGGCTGACCGCGTCGTATTCGTAAAGCCCCTGCTGCGCGCGGGTGGTCGACTTGACGTTCCATTCGATCATCGCCAGCCCCAGCGCGTCGGCCACCTGCCGGGCCAGTTCGGTCTTGCCCGTTCCGGGTTCGCCCTTGACCAGCAGCGGGCGCTCGAGCGTGACGGCCGCATTGACCGCGATGGTCAGGTCGTCCGTCGCGACATATTCCTTGGTGCCTTGAAATTTCATGCTTTTCCAACCCTTTGCTGTTTCGTGTCCGCGCGCGTGCATTCGTCGCGCTTTTAGCCGATCCGGGGCGGCATTGTGTAGTGACAATCTGGCAGGCGTCGGATAAACGCAGCGGCAGAAGGGGCGCCAGAAGTCTAGGATTGCATTGATGACGGACGTTCGTTCCAAAACCAGAGGAACACACATGAAACAGGCAGCATTTCTCCCCGACGACTACCGGCCGGCCGAGGATGAACCTTTCATGAACGAAAGGCAGCTCGAGTATTTTCGCCGCAAGCTGGATGTCTGGCGGCAGGAACTGCTGGAAGGCAGCCGCGACACGATCGAGGGGTTGCAGGACAGCACCCGCAACATTCCCGATGTGGCCGACCGCGCCAGCGAGGAGACCGACCGCGCGCTGGAATTGCGCACCCGCGACCGGCAGCGCAAGCTGGTGGCCAAGATCGACGCGGCTCTGCGGCGCATCGAGGAGGGCGAATACGGCTATTGCGAAGTGACGGGAGAGCCGATCTCGCTCAAGCGGCTGGACGCGCGCCCGATCGCGACCATGAGCCTTGAGGCCCAGGAACGCCACGAACGCCGCGAGAAGGTGCATCGCGACGATTGAACCATGCGCCGGGTCCGGCCGCGGGCCGTGGCAGGATTGCAAGGCGCCGGGGTCTATCGCCCCGGCGTTTTTGCGTTAAAACGGATGCCATGACACTCGACGGGCGCAAGATCACCATCATCGGGGCCGGCATCGGCGGGCTTGCGGCCGCGCTCTGCCTCCGGGCGCGCGGTGCCGAGGTCACGGTGCTGGAACAGGCCGAGGCAATCACCGAGGTCGGCGCCGGCTTGCAGATCAGCCCCAACGGCGTTGCCGTGCTGCGCGCGCTGGGGCTTGAGGACGAGCTGGCGCGCGGTGCCGTCCGGGCGCGCGCCGTGGTGCTGCGCGATCACGCGCGGCCGGGCGAATTGCTGCGTCTGGATCTGGCGCGCCACGCACCCGACATGGCCTATTACTTCGTGCATCGCGCCGACCTGATCGACCTGCTGGCCGGCGCGGTGCGGGCGGCGGGCGTTCAGGTGCGGCTGTTGCAGAAGGTCGAGCGGGTCGATCCCGGCCCCGAGCCGGTGCTGCATCTGGCCAGCGGCGCGCAGATTCGCCCCGGCCTGGCGATCGGCGCCGACGGGCTGCATTCGCGGGCACGGGTGGCGCTGAACGGGGCGGATGCGCCGTTCTTCACCGGCCAGGTGGCCTGGCGCGCGGTGGTGGCCAACGATGCCGGGCTGGGCCCCGAGGCGCAGGTGTTCATGGGGCCGGGGCGGCATCTGGTCTGCTATCCGCTGCGCCAGGGCAGCGCGGTCAATATCGTGGCGGTGCAGGAGCGCGCCGATTGGGCCGACGAAGGCTGGCACCATGGCGACGACCCGGACAACCTGCGCGCGGTGTTCGCCGGCTTTGAGCGTACCGCCACGGCACTGCTCGAGCGGGTCGAGGACGTTCGCCTCTGGGGGCTGTTCCGCCACCCGGTGGCGGCGCGCTGGCATGACGGGCGCGTGGCGCTGCTGGGCGATGCGGCGCATCCCACGCTGCCCTTCATGGCGCAGGGCGCCAACATGGCGCTGGAAGATGCCTGGGTTCTGGCCGATTCCCTGGCCCGTTCCGCTACGCCCGAGGACGGGCTGGCGCGGTATCAGGCCCGTCGGCGCCCCCGCTCGGCGCGCGTTATCGCAGCGGCCAACGGCAACGCCTGGAAATACCACCTGCGGACACCGGCGCTGCGCGGCGCCGCGCATCTGGGCCTGCGGCTGGGCGGGGCGGTGATGCCGGGGCGGATGGTACGCCGCTTTGACTGGATCTACCGCCATGACGTGACCGTCTGACGCGCGATCCCTCAGCCGCTGCGGAAATGCTTGCTCAGCTTCAGTCCCTGGCCCTGATAGTTCGATGCGATGCCGGCGCCGTAAAGCTGGGTCGGCACCTCGGCCATGCGTTCATAGACCAGCCGGCCGACGACCTGGCCATGTTCCAGCACGAAGGGCGCCTCGTGACAGCGCACCTCGAGCACCCCGCGCGAACCCGCGCCGCCGGCCGCCGCATGGCCGAAGCCGGGGTCGAAAAAGCCCGCGTAATGCACCCGGAATTCGCCCACCATCGCCAGATAGGGGGCCATTTCGGCGGCGTATTCGGGCGGAATATGCACCGCCTCGCGGCTGACCAAAATGTAGAAGGCGCCGGGGTCGAGAATGATGCGCCCCTGCGATGTGCGCACTTCCTCCCAGTATTCTGACGGGTCGTAATGGCCGATCCGGCCAAGGTCGATGAGCCCGGTATGCGGCTTGGCGCGGTAGCCGACGAGATCGTTGCCGGGCAGGCGCAGATCCACCGAGAATCCCAGCCCGTCGCGGATCACCGCGGGGCCGTCGACCAGCGGCGTGCGTGCGTGCAGTGCCTTCAGGTCGGCGTCTTCCAGCGCCGCCTGGCCACGGCGGAACCGGATCTGGTTGAGCCTCATGCCGGGGCGCACCAGCACCGAAAAGCTGCGCGGGCAGATCTCGGCGTATAGCGGGCCGCGATAGGCTTCGGGCACGCGGTCGAACTCGGTGCCGCCATCGGTGATGGTGCGGGTCAGCAGATCGAGCCGCCCGGTCGAGCTCTTGGCGTTGGCCACTGCCGTCATGCCGCGGGGCAGGGCCAGGCTTTCCATCAGCGGCACCAGATAGACACAGCCCTTTTCCAGCACCGCGCCGCCGGTCAGGTCGATCCTGTGCATCTCGAACTCGGCCAGCCGGTCGGCAACGCTGCGGCCATGACCGGCCAGGAACGACGCCCGCACCCTATAGGCGCGCGCGCCCAGGCGCAGATCCAGGCTGGCCGGCTGCACCTGTTCGGGCAGGACCGGCGGATCGGCGGCGATGGTGCCTTCGGCGATCATCGCCTCGATCTGCTGGCTGGGGCAAACACCGGTCATGCAGCATCCTTTCGCGCGGCTGCGCCAGGGCTGTGACTTGCGCCGCGGCGGCCGGGCGGGGCGGAGAATCGCCGGCGTGAATTGGTCGGGCTAGCAGGACTCGAACCTGCGACCTTCCGTCCCCCAGACGGACGCGCTACCAGGCTGCGCCATAGCCCGACGATGCGGTGTTCATACCGGTTTTCAGACCGGGAGCAAGGGGGAATCACCGGTTCGGCCTCAGCGCGACCCGGCGTGCCGGTTTCTGTCCAGCCATCCGCGCAGCTGTGCCGCCAGCGGCGCGATCTCGCGCGCCTGCCCGGCGGTCAGCCGCTCAAGCGCCGCCAGCCGCGACAACGGGCCGGGGGCGCAGTCGATGCTGTCCTCGGCGGGCGGTTCGGGCGCGTCCGCGTCAAGCGCCGGCGGCGGTGCCGTGGTTTCGGTGGCGGGCGGCGCCTCGTGCGCCGCCGTCTCGCCGGCCGGCGGCGGGTTGTCCGATGCGGGCGGCGGATTGGGAGGCTGCCGGTGCAGGAACGAGGGCAACGCGCCGGTGCGCGGCTGCGCCTCGGGCGCGGGTTTGTCCTCGGCAGCCTCATCGGAGGCCGCGCCGCCACCCTGTTCCAGGTCGAAACCGATCTGTTCGGCGGGGGGATCGGCGGGCTTTTCCGCCGAAGGCTCGCGGCGGCCCTGGAAACGGACCACGGTATCGCCGGCGGGCACTTCGCCATCGCTGGCGGACTCGGTGACGGTCTTCATTCCCGGGGCCATTTCGTCAATCGCGTGAGAAAGTGAAGAAACATGTGCAACGCCCTGTTCCCTAAGCATCTTCTGCACGCCCTTTATCGTCATGCCGTCGTCGTGCAGCAGCTTTCGGATACCGCCAAGCAGCAGCATGTCGCCGGGTCGGTAATACCGCCGCCCCCCGGCGCGCTTGACCGGCTTGACCTGGCTGAACTTGCTTTCCCAGAACCGCAGGACATGGGTCTGAATGCCCAGCCAGTCCGCAACTTCGCTGATGGTGCGGAAGGCGTCCGGTGATTTGGCCATGCAGATGGTCCCGCCTATTTCCGGTTGCCCGCGGCAACCCGGTCCTTCATGAGATGCGATGGCCGGAAGGTCAGGACGCGTCGCGGCTGGATCGGCACCTCCTCGCCGGTCTTCGGGTTGCGCCCGATCCGCGCCGATTTCTCGCGCACGCTGAACGTCCCGAACGACGAGATCTTCACCTGTTCGCCGCGCACCAGCGCGTCGGACATGTGTTCCAGAACGCTTTCCACAAGCTGCGCGCTTTCGTTGCGCGACAGTCCGACTTCGCGAAACACGGCTTCGCTCAGATCCATCCGTGTCAAGGTCTTGTCGCCCATGCTGTCCCCCATGTTTCTGACGAACAATAGGCGCGGGGCAATTTAGCTGTCAATATCAGTGAATTGCATGCGCCGCTTCGGGCGGGTTGGCGCGGACGCTACCAGCGGAGCACCACCGCGCCCCAGGCCAGCCCGCCGCCGATCGCCTCGGTCACGAGCAGGTCGCCGCGCTTGATCTGTCCGCGGGCGCGGCCGACCGACAGCGCCAGCGGAATCGAGGCGGCCGAGGTGTTGCCGTGGTCCTGCACGGTCACAACCACCCTGTCCATGGAGTGCTTCATCCGTTTCGCGGTGCCCTGAATGATGCGGATATTGGCCTGATGGGGCACGATCCAGTCCACGTCGTCGTCTTGCAGCCCGGCCCGCGCCAGCGCGGTTTCGGCGGTGGCGGCCAGCTTTTCGATGGCGTGGCGGAACACCTGGTTGCCCTGCATCCGCACCAGGCCCGTTGTCCCGGTCGAGACGCCGCCATCGACATAGAGCAGGTCGCGGTGGCGTCCGTCCGAATTCAGATCCACCGCGAGTATGCCGCGGTCCTGCGGGGTGCCCGCGCCGTCTTCGGCCGCCAGCACCAGCGCGCCGGCGCCATCGCCGAACAGCACACAGGTCGACCGGTCCTCCCAGTCGAGGATGCGCGAGAAGGTCTCGGCGCCGATCACCAGGATGCGCCGGGCCTGGCCCGACAGGATCATCGCGTTGGCCGTGCTGAGGGCATAGATGAACCCCGCGCAGACCGCCTGCAGATCGAACGCGAAACCGCGCGTCATGCCCAGCGCCGATTGCACCATCGTCGCGGCCGAAGGGAAGGTGAGGTCCGGGGTCGAGGTGGCCAGGATGATCGCGTCGATGTCGTCGGCGGCCAGCCCGGCATCGTCCAGTGCCGCGCGCGCGGCGTGGGTGGCCAGGTCGGACGTGGTTTCGCCCTCGGCGGCGAAATGCCGCCGCTCGATCCCCGAGCGCGCGCGGATCCATTCGTCGGACGTGTCCAGCCGGTCTTCGAACCAGGCGTTTTCCACCACCCGTTCGGGCAGGTAGTGGCCGATTCCCTTGACTACCGCGCGTGTGGTCATGTGCTACGCCTGTTCTTCCGTCGTTTCACCGCCCGCCGCGGCCTGCTCGGCGCCGACGCCGGGTTGTACCAGATCCGCGGTCGTGGCGATGCGGGCCGCAAGCCGTTCGGCGAATCCCGATACGGCGAGGTTATAGGCCAGCTTGACAGCGGCCGCCACGCCGGTGGCGTCGGCGCTGCCATGCGACTTGACGACCGTGCCGTTCAGGCCGAGGAACACGCCGCCATTGACGCGGCGCGGGTCGATATGTTCGCGCAGCCGGTTCAGCGAACCCACCGCCAGCACCGAAGCCAGACGCGACAGCAGCGAATGGCGAAACGACTCGCGCAGCCGCGATGCGATCATGCCGGCGGTTCCTTCGCCGGTCTTGATCGCCACGTTTCCGGTGAAGCCGTCGGTCACGATCACGTCGGCCCGGTTGCCGGGAATGTCGCTGCCTTCGACGAAGCCGACGAATTCGAAACTCGCGGCCTCGGCGACCTGCGAAATCAGCCCGTGCGCCTCTTTCAGTTCGGCGCGGCCCTTGTGTTCTTCGGTGCCGACATTCAGCAGCCCGACGCGCGGGCGCTGCACGTTCAGGCCGTTGCGGGCATACGAGGCGCCCATCAGCGCGAATTGCAGCAGGTCGCGGGCGTCGGCGCGCACGTCGGCGCCCACATCCAGCATGACGTTGAAGCGCTGCGGCGCCCGCGACGGAAACAGGATGGCGATGGCCGGGCGGTTCACACCGGGCAGACGGCGCAGCCGCAGCGTCGAAAGCGCCATCAGCGCGCCGGTATTGCCACAGGATACGGCGCCGGCGGCCTCGCCCTCGCGCACCGATTCCAGTGCCGACCACATCGAGGTGCCCTTGCCGTTGCGCGCGACATGGCTGGGCTTGTCCTGCATGGTCACGACGTCGGGCGCGTCGCGGAAATCGACCCGGCCCGCCAGTTCGCGGCGGCGCTCGACCAGGCGGGCAAGCTCGGCTTCGGGGCCGTGCAGGATCAGTCCGACATCCGCATTCCCGGCGGCAAAGGCGGCCAGGCCAGCCACCACCACGGCGGGGCCGGCGTCTCCGCCCATGGCGTCAACCGAGATGATGATGCGCCCGGATTGCGCGCGGGAATGATCGGACCGGGCCGTCATGCAATTGGGGCGTGGCTCAGGCCGCGTCTTCGTCCAGGTCGATATCGTCGGTCATGGCGACGATTTCCTTCTCGGCGTAATGGCCGCAGGAGGGGCAGACGTGATGGGGCCGCTTGAGTTCGCCGCATTCGGGGCATTCGTTGGGGTTTGCCGCGACCAGCGCATCATGCGCGCGGCGGTTGTTGCGGCGCGATTTCGAAACTTTGTTCTGTTGGACAGCCATGTCTCAACCTTTATCCGATTGGGGGCCGGGCGATCCCGGCGGCCCGTGTTGCGTTGTCTCTCTCAGGGTCCGACTCAGGCGGCGTGACGAGCGTTTAGGCCGCGTCCTGCCCGATGTCCAACCTTAATTCAGATGAGCGCGCGAAAATACCTTGAATTGCGCCATGTTCAAGGGGCAAAATCCGCGCCCCCCATGGCGCCCGGGCCGGGGGCGGCCGGTCAATCCTTCAGCTTGTCGCGCAGTCCGGCGAGACCGGCGAAAGGGCGCGCATCCTCATCGCGCATCGGCGCCTTTCCGGACTCGGTGAACACCGCCTCGCCCAGTTCGACCCCGTCCTTGCGCGGATATTGCGGCAGCGCCAGCGACAGCGCCTCGGCCATCACCGCGGCCAGGTCGATGACCCGGCCCAGCGCCTCGATACGGTCGTCCTCGGGCATCTCGGCCTCGGTCTCCGCCGGCTCCTCGAACTCGGCGAGATAAAGGCGCGACACGTCGGTTTCGATCCGCGTCGTCACGGGTTCGAGCGTGACCACGCAGGGCTGCACCACGGTCGCGCCCAGCCGCCCCGTCAATTCCCAGTCGTGCCGCCCGTGCGCCGCGATCTGGCCGGCAAAGCGCAGCTTGCGCAGATCGGCGAGGCCGAGCGCGCCGGCCAGCGCCTTCAGGGTCGCGTCATCGGGTTGCAGGTCGAACCCGGTGGGCGCGTTCTGTGCCAGATCGGCAACGCGAAGGACGGTCTGGTCGGTCATGACGGGGCTTTCGTTTCTTGAACCGGCGGCGCAGTTTCTGTAATCGGGATAAAAGGCAAGCAATGCCGGGGCAAGGGGGCAGTTCGCCATGGTGGCATCGGTATCCAGGCTGACGCGGACGATCCGCGCCGCGATCCTCGGCGCCGCGGCGCTATCGCTGGTGGCCTGCGCGTCGGTCTACCGCAATCACGGCTATGTGCCTACCGATGCCGAACTGGCCGAAATCCAGGTCGGCGTCGACACCCGCGACAGCGTCGCCGAAGCCGTCGGCCCGCCGTCGGCCGGCGGGGTGCTGGACAACAGCGGCTATTACTATGTGTCCTCGCGAATCCGCCACTACGGGGCGCGCCAGCCGGAGGTGGTGTCGCGCGAACTGGTGGCGATCAGCTTCGACCAGCGCGGCGTGGTGCGCAACATCGAACGCTACGGGCTTGAGCACGGGCAGGTGGTCGCGATCAGCCGCCGCGTGACCAGTTCCAGCGTCGAGGACAAGACCTTCCTGCGCCAGCTGCTGGGCAATCTCGGCCGGTTCAACCCGGGCACCGTTCTGGAATAGGCGATGCGCCAGGGCATGTTCCCGCTGACGCTGGGCCGCTATCATGCGCGGCTGGCGGCGGGTGATCCGGATCTGGCCGAGGCGCAGGCGCTGCGGGCGCTGGCGTTTGCCACCCCCGGCCCCGACCGCGACCGGTTCGACGATCGCTGCCGGCATGTGCTGGTGCGCGAACGGGCCGGGGGCATGCTGGTCTGCTGTTTCCGCCTGCTGGTGCTGGCGGGCGGGGGCGAGATCGGCGGCAGCTATTCGGCACAGTTCTACGACCTTTCGGCGCTGGGGCGCTTTTCGGGCCCCATGGCCGAACTGGGGCGGTTCTGCGTCCGGCCCGGGCACGGCGACCCCGACATACTGCGCCTCGCCTGGGCCGCGATGACCGCCTGCGTCGACGCCGACCGCGTGGCGATGCTGTTTGGCTGTTCGTCCTTTGCCGGAACCTCGCCCGAACCCTATCTGGACAGTTTCGCGCTGCTGGCCGCGCGCCATCTGGCGCCGCGCCGCTGGCGCCCGCGGGCCGGGGCGGGCGATGTGTTCGCCTTCGCGGCCCGGCCGCGCCGAGACCCCGACATGCGCCGCGCGATGCTGCGCATGCCGCCGCTGTTGCGCAGCTACCTGGCCATGGGCGGCTGGGTCAGCGACCATGCGGTCATCGACCGGCAACTGAACACGCTGCATGTCTTCACCGGGCTTGAAACCGGCGCGATCCCCGCCCTGCGCCAGCGCCGCCTGCGGGCCGTGGCGGGGGCGGTCGCGGCGCCCCCGGCGGCATCCGCCGGGCCGGTTCGCCCCGCAATCCGCGGCCCCCGCGAAGACGGGCGTTGACCCCGGGCCGGGGCCGCGGTAGCCCGCCGGCATGGCGCGTGTTCCCTTGCTGCAACTGTCCGGCATCTCGCTCTCTTTCGGGGGCGAGCCGTTGTTTCGCGGGCTCGATCTGGTGGTGCAGCCCGGCGACCGGCTGGCGCTGGTGGGGCGCAACGGGTCGGGCAAGTCGACGCTGATGAAGGTCATGGCGGGGCTGGTCGAACCCGACGGCGGTGTCGTGAGCGTGCCGCCGGGAAGCTCGGTCGGCTACATGGACCAGCACCCCGAGATGGCGGGTTTCGACACGCTGGGCGCGTTTGCCGGCGACGGTCTGGCCCCGGGCGAGATGTACCGGGTGGAGCGGGCGGCGGAGGGGCTGGATTTCGACCCCGATCAGACGGTGGCGACCGCCTCGGGCGGAGAGCGGCGGCGCGCCGCCCTGGCGCGGCTGATGGCCCAGGGGCCGGAACTGATGCTGCTGGACGAGCCGACCAACCACCTCGATATCGCGGCGATCGGCTGGCTAGAACGCGAGTTGAAGGCCACGCGCGCCGGGTTCGTCCTGATCTCGCACGACCGGGCGTTCCTGCGTGAACTGACGCGCGCAACACTCTGGCTAGACAGGGGAAACATACTGCGCCAGGAAAAGGGGTTCGGCGCGTTCGAAGCCTGGCGCGATGCCGTCTGGGCCGAAGAGGACGCGGCCCGGCACAAGCTCGACCGTCGGATCAAGGCCGAAAGTCGCTGGGCCGTCGAGGGGATCAGCGCCCGGCGCCGGCGCAACATGGGCCGGGTGCGGCGGTTGCAGGACATGCGCGCCGAGAGGGCGGCGCAGATCCGGCGCCAGGGCAGCGCGGCCATGGCGCTCGATTCCGGCCCCAAATCGGGCCGCAAGGTGATAGACGCGAGAGGCATATCAAAGGCTTATGGCGACAAGGTGATCCTGCGCGATCTGTCCCTGACGGTGATGCGCGGCGAACGGGTGGCGTTTGTCGGGCCCAACGGTGTCGGCAAGACGACGCTCTTGAAGATGCTGCTGGGCGAGGTGGCGCCGGACCGGGGCAGCGTGCAGCTGGGCACCGGCCTGGACGTGGCGGTGTTCGATCAGGCGCGCGCGCAGCTGGACCCCGACGCGACCCTGTGGGACAGCCTGACCGGGGATCCGGGGATGCGGGTTTCGGGCCGCTCCGATCAGGTCATGGTGCGCGGCGCGCCGCGCCATGTCGTCGGCTATCTCAAGGATTTCCTGTTCGACGATGCCCAGGCACGGGCGCCGGTGCGTTCGCTCTCGGGCGGGGAAAGGGCGCGGTTGCTGCTCGCCCGGCTGATGGCGAAACCCTCCAACCTGCTGGTGCTGGACGAACCGACCAACGATCTGGACGTGGAAACGCTGGATCTGTTGCAGGAACTGCTGGATGAATATGACGGCACCGTGCTCCTGGTCAGCCACGACCGCGATTTCCTTGACCGGGTGGCGACGGTCACAGTGGCGATGGAAGGCGACGGACGGGCCGCCGTCTTTGCCGGCGGCTGGTCGGACTATCGTGCGCAGCGGCCACCGGACGAGACGGAAAAAAAAGAGAAAACAAAGTCTTCAAAGGCGAAGTCAAAGCGCAATTCGGGGTCGGGAAAGCCCGATCTGACCTTCACCGAACGGCACCGGCTCGACCAATTGCCGGCCGAGATCGACCGCCTTGGGGCCGAGATCGCCAAGCTTGAGACGCTGTTGGCCGATCCCCAGCTTTACACCCGCGACCCGGCCCGGTTCGAACGCGCGACCGCCGCGCTGGTTGAACGGCAGACGAAACTGGCAGCGTCCGAGGAAGAATGGCTGATGCTGGAGGAGAAGGCGGCGGCGATGTGATCGCCGCCCCTCTGCCGCTCAGGACTTCAGTTCGACTTCGACAAAGGACATCGGCGCCGGCCCGGCGTTGATCACGTTGTGTTCGATACCCTTGTCGCGCCGATACGCCTCGCCCGGAGCGATGCGGGCCTCGCGCCAGGTGCCGCCGGGGTCTTCCAGCAGCATCCGGCATTCGGTGATGGCGGTGATCACATAATCGAACCCGTGAACATGCCAGCCGGTTTCCGCGCCCGGCGCGAAATCGAATCTGCTCACGCGGACCCTGTCATCGTCGATCAGCTGGGTGGCCTTGGCCTGCGGGCGGTCCTTTGACATGGTGTTTTCCCCGGGATTTTCCGGATCAGCGCATCCGCAGCGCGCCGTCCAGGCGAATCACCTCGCCGTTGAGATATCCCATCTCGACGATGAATCCGGCCAGGCGACCGTATTCCGAGGGATCGCCCAGCCGGGGCGGGTTGGGCACGTCGGCGGCCAGTTGCTGCTGCACCTCCTCGGACAGGCTTTGCAGCATCGGCGTCAGGAAGATGCCCGGCGCGATGGTCATCACGCGGATGCCGCTCGAGGCCAGATCGCGCGCCATCGGCAGGGTCATGCCGACCACGCCCCCCTTTGAGGCGGAATAGGCGGCCTGGCCCTTCTGGCCGTCGAAGGCGGCCACCGATGCGGTGTTGACGATCACGCCGCGCGCGCCGTCGGGTTCGGGACTGTTCCGGGCCATCTGCACGGCGGCAAGGCGCGCGACGTTGAACGACCCCACGAGGTTGACGTCGATCGTGCGCCGGAACACATCCAGCGGGTGCGGGCCGTCCTTGCCCACGGTCTTTATCGCATAGGCGATGCCGGCGCAGTTCACCGCAGCGGTGATGGCGCCCATGTTCTCCATGGCCAGGTCGATGGCCGCCTGAACCGACGCTTCGTCGGTCACGTCCGTCGCGGCGAAATGCCCGCCGATCTCGGCCGCCACCTTCGCGCCGCGTTCGGCGTCGCGGTCGAGGATCGTGACCTTGGCGCCGTTTTCGGCGAAATGCCGCGCCGTGGCCTCGCCCAGACCCGAGGCGCCGCCGGTAACGATTGCGCAGGTGGTGGAAAGTTTCATCGGTTCGCTCCCGCTGATATGAACACGCGTTCATTTACACGCCCGGGCTTTGCCCTGTCCAGTGCTCCGCCGGGAATGGAGGGGCGCGCCTCGCGCGGCGCGGCCCCGAACATTCGAGGGCAAGCCAAGCCGCCCCGTGCCGGGCCGTGGCTTGTGTGGCGGCGCCGGTCAGGCCGCGCGGCGGCTGTTGCCGCCCTTG
>JAGRMG010000237.1 GCA_020441385.1 Paracoccaceae bacterium | reverse complement strand
TGGCGCATTCCCACGATCTATGGCACCGATCTGGCACCCCAGCTGGACGAGGCGGCGGCCGGGGCCGGGCTGAGCGCCGAACAGGCGATTCACGATCTTGGCGCGGCGCGGGTGCGGGTGCTGAGCATCGGTTTCGCGCCGGGCCAGCCCTATCTCGGCCCGCTGGCGCCGAAGTGGGATCTGGCGCGCCAGACCCGGCTGACCGCGCAGGTGCCCGAGGGCGCGCTGGTGCTGGCGGTGCGCCAGTTCACGCTGTTCGCCGCGCCGGCGCCGACCGGCTGGCGCCATGTCGGCCAGACCGCGTTCCGCTGTTTCCGGCGCGGGGAGCGGCACCCGTTTCCGCTGGCCCCGGGCGACGAGGTCAGGTTCGAGCCGGCGGAACGCGCCGATTACGGCCGCTTGCGCGAGGACGAGGCCGGCGGCGCGACCTGCGAGGAGATCGCCTGATGGCGGGCCTGATCGTGCATCGCCCCGGCCCGGCCTGCACGGTGCAGGACATGGGCCGGCCGGGATACCTGGAACACGGCCTGTCGCGCGGCGGCGCGATGGACGTGCAGGCGCTGGCCGAGGGCGCGGCGCTGCTGGGACAGGCGCCGGAACTGGCGGCGCTGGAAATGGCCGGCACGGGGGCCGAGTACGAGGCCCGGGGCGATCTGCGCATCGCCCTGACCGGGGCGGAGATGGAAGCCACGATCGACGGTGCCGCCGTGGCCTGGAACGCCAGCCATCCGCTGCGCGAGGGCCAGCGGCTGCGCATCGGCGCGGCGCGGGCCGGCAGCTATGGCTATCTGCACATGGGCGGGGGCATCGACAGCGCGCCCGAACTGGGGTCGCGTTCGGCGCATCTGGCGGCCGGGATCGGGCGCGCGATCCGCGAGGGCGACCTGCTGCCGGCGGGCAGGGATGGCGGCGGGCGTACCGGCCTGGCGCTGGACGTGGCCGACCGGTTTTGCGGCGGCCCCGTGCGGATCGTCGAGAGCTTCCAGACCGGGCTGTTTTCGGGCCCGGTGCGCGAGCGGTTCGCGGCCACCGCATTTGCGCGCGGCCGCCGCGCCAACCGCATGGGGGTGGAGCTTGCGTTTCAGGGCGAGGGCTTTGCCGCGCGCGAGCAGTTGAACATCCTGTCCGAGGTGATCGTGCCCGGCGATATCCAGATGGCCGGCGACGGGCGCCCCTATGTGCTTATGCCCGAGTGCCAGGCGACGGGGGGCTATCCGCGGATCGGCACGGTCATCCCGTGCGATCTGGGCATCGTGGCGCAGGCCCCGCCGGGGGCGCCGCTGCGGTTCCGCCTTGTCGGGCTGGAGGAGGCGGCGGCCGCGCAGGCCGCGCATGAGGCCGCGCTGGGGCAGCTTTCGGCACGGCTGCGCCCGCTGGTGCGCGATGTTGCGGATATCCCCGATCTGTTGTCCTATCAGCTGATCGGCGGAGTCATTTCGGCCAGCGACGACAGGGGAGACGAGCAATGACCGGCAGCGTGGATCTGAACGCCGACATGGGCGAGAGCTTTGGCCCCTGGAAGATGGGCGACGATGCGGCGCTGCTGGAAATCGTGACCTCGGCCAACATCGCCTGCGGCTTTCACGCCGGCGACCCGGACGTGATGGCGGCCACCATGCGCACCGCGCGCGACCACGGTGTCGGCATTGGCGCGCATCCCGGATTCGCCGACCTTCAGGGCTTCGGGCGCCGCCGCCTTGCGCTTGCGCACGAGAGTTTGCAGAACGCGATCCGCTACCAGCTGGGCGCCGCGCAGGGCATGGCCCGCAGCCTCGGTACGCGGGTGCGCCACCTCAAGCTGCACGGCGCGCTGTCCAACATGGCATCGGAGGACGAGGCCCTTGCCCGGCGCTGTTACGAGGCGGCGCTGACGGTCGATCCCGACATCATCGTCATGGTGCTTGCCGCCACGGCGCAGGAACGCGCGGTGCGCGATCTGGGCTGCAACTGGGTGGGAGAGATATTCGCCGACCGGGCCTATAACGACGACGGCACGCTGGTCGACCGGTCGCGGCCCGGCGCGGTGATCCACGATGCCGCTGCCGCCGGGGCGCGCATCCTCGAGATGGTGCGCGAGGGTGCGATCATCACCATCTCGGGCAAGCGCATTCCCGCCGCCATCGGCACCATCTGCCTGCATGGCGACACGCCCGGGGCCGTCGATCTGGCCCGCGCCGTGCGCGACAGCCTGAGCGCGGGCGGTATCAGAATCGCGCAATTCGGCCCGGGCGGGCGCAAGGCCCCCTACCAGCCCACATGATAGCTGTTGCCGGTGCCCAGCGAGATGTAACCCGGCCCGCAGCTGCGGCCCACCGACACGCCGCCCGAGACGCCGCCGGTGCCGATGCCGACGCCGGCGTTGACATTGGCCGGCGCGTCGCAGGCTTCGCATCCGGCGACCAGAAGCCCGCCAAGGGCAATCGCAAGAAAGGCTTTCATCGCAAAAGTCCCCCGATCCCGTCATGCAGTTGCCGGGTCATCATGCCCCGGCTTGCCGCCGGGGGTCAATTGCAGGCGATCCGCATCGCGCGCCGCCGCGCGCCGGGCGGGTCGCGCAGGGGTGCCGCCGTGCCGCGCGGGTGGGGCGATCAGCCGCGCCAGTCGAAAAAGCCCGGGCCTGCCTGCGCCAGCAGATCCCGGGCCATGGCGCGGCCCAGTTCCGCGCCATCGGCGATGGGGCAGGTCCGGTCGTCCGAAATCGCCTCGGAGCCGTCGGGGCGCAGCACCTCGCCGCGCAGCCGCAGCGTGGTGCCGTCCAGTTCCGCCAGCCCGGCGATCGGGGTTTCGCAGGATCCGTCCAGCGCCGCGAGAAAGGCGCGTTCGGCCGCCAGCTGCTGCCCGGTCCGCACATCGTGGATCGCCGCCAGCATGTCGGCCATGCGCGCGTCGCCTTCGCGCCGTTCGATGCCGATGGCGCCCTGCGCCACGGCGGGCAGCATGTCGTCGGTGGAGATCGGCGTTGCCGGCACGTCCGACGCCTTCAGCCGGTTCAGCCCGGCCATCGCCAGAAAGGTGCAATCGGCCACGCCATCGGCCAGCTTCTTCAGCCGGGTCTGCACGTTGCCGCGAAACTCGACCACCCTCAGGTCGGGCCGCCGGTGCAGAAGCTGGGCGCGGCGGCGCAGGCTGGAGGTGCCTGCCACGGCGCCCGGGGCCAGGCCGGCAATGCCGGACATGCCGGGCGAGATGAAGGCATCGCGCATGTCCTCGCGCGGCAGGTAGGTATCCAGCAGCAGCCCGCCGGGTTGCGCCACCGGCATGTCCTTCATCGAGTGCACCGCGATGTCGATGGCGCCCGACAGCAGCGCCTCTTCGATCTCCTTCGTGAACAGTCCCTTGCCGCCGATCTCCTTCAGCGGCTTGTCGCGCGCGATGAGCGCGGCATCGTCGCCGCTGGTGCGGATCACCACGATGGCGAACGCCTCGGCCGGCAGATCGAAGGCCGCGGCCAGCCGGTCGCGGGTTTCATGCGCCTGCGCCAGGGCCAGCGGCGAACCGCGGGTGCCGATTTTCAGGGGCGATGCGGGTGAGGGGAGCGAAGCTGTCATGGGGCGATCTTTAGTCGGGTCAAATGGGGGTGACAACCGCCAGCAACGTCCCGGTTTGAAATCTGACGCTGTGATCGAACGTGCGCGGCACGACAGCGCAATTTGCCAACCCATTCGCTGAGCCTGTAAACCGTCATACAGAAGATGTGGGCGAGAGAGCTTTCGTTGATTGGGTGTGGGCGGATATGGGCAACTGTCTGGATCCGCGCTATCAATTTTTGACTCACGAATCCGGCACGTCCTGACATAAGGTCGGATCAGACCAAGTCTCGTATCTTTCATTGAAATCTTGCGGGAATCACTTGAAGTAGTTCATATTTGAAGTTGAGTATCCTTTCGATGGACCGTTTTTGTGGCCCTTGCGAGTTCCGCCTCACGACTACTCGCCCTTGACAGCCTGCGCGGCGTATTCGCCGTCATGATCGTTCTGCTGCACACCTCCGCCGATTGGCACCTTCTTGATTCACCGCTCATCCGAAACGGTTATATCGGGGTCGACTTCTTCTTTGCCCTGAGCGGGTTCGTGATCGCGAAATCCTATGGACCTCGGCTTGAGAACCTGCGCGATTTTGTCCGCTTCATTATCGTGCGCCTCGGTCGCCTCTGGCCGCTTCACGGGTTCATGATGGGGATGTTCCTGCTCTACTACGGTGCGATGTACTACATGCGCGGGAAAGGCCCGTTCGGCACCACGGGTGAATATTCGGCAGGATGGATATGGGGATGGAACGTGCGTGAAGCTCTGTTTCTGAACGCTTTCATGAACGAGGGGCGGGTCAGGCACCTATTCGCCAACTTCCCCGCATGGAGCATCAACGCCGAGTTCTGGGCTTATGTCTCGTTCGGTCTGATCATGTGTTTCTTTTCAGGATCGAAGCTGCTGCGCGGAGTTGTGTTCTATGGCGCCGCGACAGCCTCTGCGCTGGTTGTCGTCGGGGCTATTACCCCACCGTTTGGTGCTGCCTGGGGGTGGTCTCTGTTTCGCGCCATCTTCTTTTTCGCTTGCGGCACGGTCGCATTCCGCGTCTGGGAGCACGGGGCGCTTGCAAAGGTGCTCGGGAATACCGGGGCCGAGATGGCGCTTGTCGCGGGATGGATCGTCGTTCTCGCCACGTTGCGGCATCTCCCTGCAGCCACCCCCATGACCGCCCTGCTAGCGTCACTCATGCTGGTATCGTTTGCCTACAACAAGGGTGCGGTCTCCCGGCTTCTGACTGCGCGCCCGATGGTGAGGCTGGGCGAATTGTCGTATTCCGTGTACTTGACCCACATCCTCGTCTTGAGCGTGGTAGCCAAGGTGGTCCGAGTGGGCGCCGGTACTTTCGAGGCCAGCACGGAGTGCCAGCGCATCGTGAATGGCCATGACGTGATCGTCACTTGCTTTGGGTCACCGTGGTTCATGGACCTGTTCGTGATTGCCCAGCTTGCTCTGGTCATCGCCGTGTCGCACTTGACATTTGCATGGATCGAGATGCCGGGCCAGCGCGCGTCAAAGACGTTTGCGAAACGGCTTTTCGCTCAAGTGGACTCTGGCGCGGCCGCGGCGTCCAAACCGACCCTGATGTGAATCCGTTTCGATTTTGCAAGAATCCGGAATGCTTTTGGATGCAAGCAATACTGAAGTGGTCCCGGAGATTTGGACAATTGGCCAAGGAGTATCCCGAACCTTTTGAAGGGATACGAGACGGCGAAACGCCAGAAGTTCGCAGTTCGGTTCAAGGCGAAGGCCGTACTTGAGGCTCTGGGTATGACCCCGACGATGGCATCTGGTGTTAGCGACAGTCGGCACGATATGGAAATGGGCCTTCGGTCTGATTGACGCTCGAGCGCCCGCTCCGGAAAAGCCTAGCCCATACAAGAAGCATCAGGCCGGAAATTCAAACTAGGACACCATCCAACCGCCCATCGGCTTGACAATCCGCCGTCCGGAAGGGACCAAGCGCCAAAGCCCAAGGGGGACGACATGGCCGAGACCAAGAAACTGCTGCGCGCGCTGGCGGGCGAGACGCAGGCGACGCCACCGGTCTGGATGATGCGCCAGGCGGGGCGCTATCTGCCGGAGTACCGGGCCACGAGGGCGCAGGCGGGCGATTTCCTGTCGCTGTGCTATACCCCCGATCTGGCCGCCGAAGTGACCTTGCAGCCGATCCGCCGCTATGGCTTTGACGCGGCGATCCTGTTTGCCGACATCCTGCTGGTGCCCCAGGCGCTGGGGGCCGATCTGTGGTTCGTCACCGGCGAGGGGCCGCGCCTGTCCACCGTGACGGACAAGGACGATTTCGCGGCGCTGAAGCCGGCCGATGCGATTCACGATACGCTGGCGCCGGTCTACGAGACGGTGCGCATCCTGTCGCGGGAACTGCCGCCCGAGGTCGCGCTGATCGGCTTTGCCGGGGCGCCCTGGACGGTGGCCACCTACATGATCGCCGGGCGCGGCACCCCGGATCAGGCGCCCGCCCATGCGCTGCGGGCGGAAAACCCTGTGCTGTTCGAGGCGGTGCTGGAGCGCATCGCCGAAGCCACCATCGACTATCTGTCGGCCCAGATCGAGGCCGGCGCCGAGGCGGTCAAGCTGTTCGACAGCTGGGCCGGCTCGCTGACCGGCGAGGCGTTCGATCGCTACGCCCTCGAGCCGTGCCGGCAGATCACCGCGGCATTGAAGGCGCGCCACCCGGGGGTTCCGGTCATCGCCTTCCCGCGCGAGGCCGGGGACCGGTATGCCGGTTTCGCCCGCGCCACCGGGGCCGATTGCGTGGCGCTGGACAATTCCGTCGATCCCGCATGGGCGGCGCAGCATGTGCAGGTCGACGGCTGCGTGCAGGGCAATCTCGATCCGCGTCACATGGTCACCGGCGGTCAGCCGCTGGTGGAGGAGACCCGCCGCATCCTGAGCGCGTTTTCCGGCGGGCCGCACATCTTCAACCTGGGCCACGGCATCACACCCGACGCAAACCCCGACAACGTGCAACTGATGATCGACACGGTGCGCGGCGCCTGAAGCGCGCCCCGTCACGCGCCGGCCCGCAGAAAGGCCGCGACGAATCGCGCCCGCGCATCGGGCAGCGGCTTGTTGCCCAGCGCCGGGGCAAGCCGGTGTTCGAGGAAATGGCCCGTCGTGGCCAGGCCCTGCGCGATCTCGTCGTCGGGGGCCGGGCCCTGCCCGCGCAGGCATGGGGGCAGCGGCAGCATGCGGTCGGCCCATTCGCCCGCGCCCTCTCGCGAGACCGCGCGCCCCGATTTCGGCGAGACGTAGATCAGCGATTCGGTCGCGCCGGTGGCGGCGCAGCGGTCGAGATCGAGCCCGAAGCCGGTTTCCTCGAGCAGCGCCAGTTCCCAGCCCAGATAGGCCAGCGGCCAGACTTCGTCCTGGCCGAGCAGATCGAGCAGCCGTTCGGTGCGCCGGTAGAGTCGCGGATGCGCCTCGCGTTCGGGCAGGGCGAAGGCGACGAGCGCCGTGACCGCGTTCAGCCCGGCCAGCGCCAGCCGTCCGCCCATGGCCGCGGCGGCGCGGCTGCGCAGCGGTTCGACCTTGTAGGCGCCGATGTGATCCTCGAGCCGCGCCCGCCAGGCCAGGTCGAGCTGGGCGCCCGGTTGCAGGATCGGCGCGACCTTGCGGCTGGCGCCGCCGCGCACCACGCCGGCATGGCGGCCGTGGCGTTGGGTGAACACGTCGATGATGGCCGATGTCTCGCCGTGGCGGCGCATCGACAGCAGGATGCCGGTATCGCGCCAGTCCATGTCGCCCCTTTCCGCGTGGCTGCCCGTGCCCCGGCCGGGTCGGGGGTTTCGGGGGTGCCCCGATCCGATGTCTAGTCCGGCCCGGCGCGCGCGACAACAGGGTTGCGCGGTGGCGGTGCCGTCCGGCCCGCGCATCTGCGGCCTTGAATTCGCCGCACCGCCCGGTTATGTGCCCGGTGATCGCACCCCAGCTACAGGCACGACCAATGGCCACCTCCAATCCGATCCAGTTCATTCAGCAGGTTCGCGCCGAAGTCGCCAAGGTCATCTGGCCGACCCGGCGCGAGGTCTTGCTGACCACGGTCATGGTGTTCATCATGGCGGCACTGACGGCGGTGTTCTTCGCACTGGTCGATCTGCTGATCCGCACCGGGCTTCAGGGCATTCTCGGTATCTTCGGCTGACCCCCCGCCTGCCGCTAGCGGACCCGTCAAGAAACGGCCCGTCCCTCTTGATCATCGCGCGATTGCCGGTTAGGTCACACCCTGTTCAGGGCAAGGGCGCGCGGCGATTCGTGTTGCGCGCCGCTTTTTGTTCCCGGGCGACGCGGTTCAACCGCTTGAAATAATTCAGGTTTTCGGCGTCCTGAGCAGGGCGGTCAGGGCGTAAGAAGGGCGGACAGGTTCATGGCGAAACGGTGGTATTCGGTCAGCGTTCTTTCGAATTTCGAGAAGAAGATCGCCGAACAGATCCGGACCCTTGCCGCCGACAAGGGCCTGGAGGACGAGATCGACGAGGTTCTGGTGCCCACCGAAGAGGTGATCGAGGTGCGCCGGGGCAAGAAGGTGACGGCGGAGCGGCGCTTCATGCCGGGCTATGTGCTGGTGCATATGGAAATGTCCGACAGCGGCTATCACATGATCAACTCGATCAACCGCGTCACCGGGTTCCTGGGGCCGCAGGGGCGGCCGATGCCGATGCGCGACGCCGAGGTCAACCAGATCCTGAACCGCGTTCAGGAGGGCGAGGAAAGCCCGCGCACGCTGATCCATTTCGAGATCGGCGAGAAGGTCAAGGTCAACGACGGCCCGTTCGAGGATTTCGACGGCATGATCGAAGAGATCGACGAGGACAACCAGCGCCTGAAGGTGGCGGTTTCGATTTTCGGCCGGGAAACCCCGGTCGAGCTGGAATTCACCCAGGTCACGAAACAGGGGTGAGGGGCGGCGCGCGCGGTTTCGCGCGGCGGCCGCATGCCCGGGCAACCGGGTTCGTTCGTGGAAGGCGAGGGCACGCGTGCCCGGACCGCACCACGCTAGCCATTGCACCGGAACGCGTTCCGGTGTGCAGGGTGCGCAAGGCGCGCACCGATGAGAAAAAGGAGAAGGTCAGATGGCCAAGAAGCTCAGGGGCACGCTCAAGTTGCAGGTGCCCGCCGGTCAGGCGAACCCGTCGCCCCCGGTCGGCCCGGCGCTGGGTCAGCGCGGCATCAACATCATGGAATTCTGCAAGGCGTTCAATGCCAAGACCGCCGACATGGATCCGGGCGCACCCTGCCCGACGGTGATTTCCTATTACCAGGACAAGTCCTTCACGATGGAAATCAAGACGCCGCCGGCGGCCTATTACCTGAAGAAGGCGGCCAAGCTGAAATCCGGCGCCAAGACGCCTTCGCGCGAGACGGTCGGCACGGTGAGCATCAAGCAGGTTCGCGAGATCGCCGAGGCCAAGATGAAGGATCTGAACGCGAACGATATCGAATCCGCGATGAAGATCATCGTCGGCTCGGCCAACTCCATGGGCATCGAGGTGAAATAGCATGGCAAAGCTTGGAAAACGCACCCGCGCCGCACGCGAGGCCTTCGCCGGCAAGGACAACCTGTCGGTCGAGGAGGCCGTCGCGCTGGTCAAGAAGAACGCTTCGGCCAAGTTCGACGAATCGGTCGAGATCGCGATGAATCTCGGCGTCGATCCGCGCCATGCCGACCAGATGGTGCGCGGTGTCGTCGGTCTGCCCAACGGCACCGGCAAGACGGTGCGCGTCGCCGTCTTCGCCCGCGGCGCCAAGGCCGACGAGGCGCAGGCGGCGGGGGCCGACATCGTCGGCGCCGAGGATCTGATGGAGACGATCCAGGGCGGCACGATCGAGTTCGACCGCTGCATCGCCACGCCCGACATGATGCCGATCGTCGGCCGTCTGGGCAAGATTCTGGGCCCGCGCAACCTGATGCCCAACCCCAAGGTCGGCACCGTGACCATGGACGTCAAGGAAGCCGTAGAGGCGGCCAAGGGCGGGCAGGTCCAGTTCAAGGCCGAGAAGGCCGGCGTCGTGCATGCCGGAATCGGCAAGGTGTCGTTCGACGAGGCCAAGCTGGCCGAGAACGTGCGCGCCTTCGTCGGCGCCGTGGCCCGGGCAAAGCCGACCGGCGCCAAGGGCACCTACATGAAGAAGATCGCGCTGAGTTCGACCATGGGGCCGGGCGTCAGTGTCGATGTGGGCAACGCATCGAGCGAATGAACCATTGAGAAAGTGCCGCGTTTGCGGCACTTTCCCGTTTCAGGGGACAGATCTCGCGGCGGAGCCATGACGGACCGAGCAAGCTGGGCGATCGTGACGATCGCAAGGGAACCGCCCGACGTGATCCGCCGTTTCGTCGCCTGGCATCTGGACCAGGGCGCATCCCGCATCCTCATCCATTTCGACGACCCGGACGATCCGTGCATCGAGATGCTGTCGCATCTGCCGCAGGTCGAATCGGTGCGCTGCACCCCGGAATTCTGGGCCGCTCTGGGCATTTCGCGCGAAAAGCGGCGCATGAACTTCATCCAGAACGCGGTGCGCAAGCACGGCTATGACCGCGCCGGGGAAGCCTGGGTTCTGCCGCTGGATGCGGACGAACTGATGCTGGCCGGGCCGGGGCGCTCGATTTCGCAGCTCCTGACGGCCGCGCCCGAGGATGCGCGCGTGATCCAGGTGCGGCCCGCCGAGGTGGTCACGCTTGCGGATGGCGACGAACGCGACGCGTTCCGCGTGCCGATGAACCGCGAGGAATGCAGGCGGGTCTATGGCGACTTCTGGCAATTCATGGTCCGCAACCAGGGGCTGGCGGGGCACAACGCCGGCAAGTCCTTTGTCAGGACCGGGCTGGCGCCGTTCAGGATGCGGCCGCACTGGATCGAGGCGCCGGGGGGCGAGCGGATAATCGACCGCGTGCTCGATCGCAACGACGGCTTCTATCTGCTGCACTACGTGGACAGCGGCTATGACGACTGGCGGCGCAAGCTGGAATACCGCGTCCGGCTCAAGGGCTACCGGCCCCGGCTGCGCGAACGGCTTGGCGATGTGCTGGAACGCGGCGACGAGGCGGAGATCCGCCGCCATTACGGGCTGATGCACAGTTTCGACGCGCGACAGACCGAAACCGCCCGCGACCTGGGGCTGCTTTTCGAGCCCGGACTCGCGTTCGAGGAGGTCGTCGCCCGGTATTTCTGACCGCCGGGTCCGGCCCGGTTGCCCGATGGCAAAACCGGTGTATCATGGCCCAGCCTTTCAAGCCCCGCGCGCCGGATTCCCGCCTGTCCGGCGGCGATGTCCGTTTTGGGGGTTGGCATTCCTGCCGGTTCGGCGTAGTCAGCCGTGGAGATAAAGCGTGCGATTCTTCGTGCGCTTTATTTCATTTCGTCCAAGACGGCGGGGGGCGCGCGGTTTCTTGTTTGATGCCAATGCCTTAATATCCTGCCTGAGACGGGAAAGACCGGATTGGCCGAGGGTTCGCACCTTCGGGCGTATCTTGGCTCAGCCCCGTAGATCGGACCTGAACGTCGGGCCTGGCCCGGCATAAGAGAGCCGGGGCGCGAGCGAGCGTCCCAAATTTGGAGTGAAACTGTGGATAGAGCCCAGAAAGAGAAAGTGGTCGAGGAACTCGGCCAGATCTTCGAAAGCTCTGGCGTCGTGGTGGTTGCCCACTATGTCGGTCTGACAGTTGCCGAGATGCAGGACCTGCGTGCGCGTGCACGCGATGCGGGCGGGTCCGTGCGTGTTGCCAAGAACAGGCTCGCCAAGATCGCCCTCGAGGGCAAGCCATGCGCAGCCATGGCCGACCTGCTGACGGGCATGACCGTTCTGACCTATTCCGAGGATCCCGTGGCGGCAGCCAAGGTGGCCGAGGATTACGCCAAGGAGAACAAGAAGTTCGAGATCCTTGGCGGTGCGATGGGTGAGAACATCCTGGACCGGGCCGGTGTCGAGTCCGTGTCGAAAATGCCGTCGCGCGAGGAGCTTATCGCCTCGATCGTCGGTTGTATCGGCGCGCCTGCCTCGAACATCGCCGGTGCCATTGGCGCACCTGCAAGCAACATCGCAAGCATCCTTTCGACCATCGAAGAGAGGGCGGAAGCCGCCTAGGCGGGCAGCGACCTGGAATGAACCGCGTGGGCACGTCGCCCGAACGTCGGAACACATGAACCTGTAACGGAAAGAGCTGATACAATGGCTGATCTGAAGAAACTGGCAGAAGAGATCGTCGGTCTGACCCTGCTGGAAGCACAAGAACTGAAGAACATCCTCAAGGACGAATACGGCATCGAGCCCGCCGCCGGCGGCGCGGTGATGATGGCCGGCCCCGCAGGCGATGCCGGTGCCGCCGCCGAAGAGGAAAAGACCGAATTCGACGTCGTTCTGAAGAACGCCGGCGCCTCCAAGATCAACGTGATCAAGGAAGTGCGCGCCATCACCGGTCTGGGCCTGAAGGAAGCCAAGGACCTGGTCGAAGCCGGCGGCAAGATCAAGGAAGGCGTTTCCAAGGACGAGGCCGAAGAGGTCAAGGGCAAGCTGGAAGCGGCCGGCGCCGAAGTCGAAGTCGCCTGAGCCTTCCGGGTGGGCGTTTCCACCTGCTGAGAATTGGCTGGGCCCGGAGAAATCCGGGTCCAGCCGAACCTGTCTTGGAAAGGGCCCCCGGGCGGGGCGGCTTTCCAAGGCGCGGTTCACGGGATCGGGAGGCCGCCAGTCGGGACGGTGGCCATGAATTGATCCGAACGCGCTGTCTCGAATGGCCAAGGATGCCGGGGCCCGGCGGTATCCTTGACCGGTGAGAACATGAAAAGGTGACATCCGACATGGCTCAAAGCTATATTGGCCAGAAACGTCTTCGGAAATATTACGGCAAGATCCGCGAAGTTCTGGAGATGCCGAACCTGATCGAGGTTCAGAAATCCTCCTACGACCTGTTCCTGAAATCCGGCGATGCGCCCCAGCCCACCGCCGGCGAAGGCATCATGGGCGTGTTCCAGTCGGTGTTTCCGATCAGGGATTTCAACGAGACCAGCGTATTGGAATTCGTGAAATACGAACTGGAAAAGCCGAAATACGATGTCGAGGAATGCCAGCAGCGCGACATGACCTATGCCGCGCCGCTGAAGGTGACGCTGCGCCTGATCGTGTTCGATATCGACGAGGACAGCGGCGCCAAGTCGGTCAAGGATATCAAGGAACAGGACGTGTTCATGGGCGACATGCCCCTGATGACGCCCAACGGCACCTTCGTCGTCAACGGCACCGAACGGGTCATCGTTTCCCAGAT
>JAGRMG010000039.1 GCA_020441385.1 Paracoccaceae bacterium | reverse complement strand
TCCTTCCATTGTTCGGAGGTGGCGATGCGCAGGTTGCACAGCTTGCCGCCGTCGGGGAATGTGCGCACCTCGGGGTCGCGGCCGAGATTGCCGATAAGGATCACCTTGTTGACCGAGCCCGCCATCGCGCCCTCCTGCGTTTGTCTGACCGTTGCGGATGCATACACCATCGCAGGGGGGTGAAGAAAAGCTTAAAATTTTCCATTAGGGCGTGTCGCGTTCAATTGGAAACGGTTCGACGACGGGCACGCGGCCGCCCGGGTGGGCGCGGAACGCGCCCGCCTTGGGCAACTGTGGTAATCACTCGGTGGCTGCGAAGGGTTTGCGGTCTCGGATGACGGCGTTGGCGACGGTCAGGAGCTTTCGGGCGAGAGCGATTGCGATGACCTTGCCGGGTTTGCCGGCGGCGCGCATGCGCGAGACCAGGCTCGCGGCGAAGCCGCCATGCCGGAGCGCCGACAACGCCGCCATGTAGAGCGCGCGCCGGACGTGGCGGCGTCCGGCCCCGATCGCCCTGCGACCGCGCCATTTTCCGCTTTCGCGGGCTTTCGGAGCCAGCCCGCCGAGACTGGCGATGGCGCGCCGGTCGCATGTGCCGAGCTCGGGCATGGCGCTCACCAGGGTGACGCTGGCGACGCGGCCGATGCCGGGGATGGTCTCGAGCAGCCGCACGGTATCGGCGCTCGCCGGGTGGGTCTTGAGGAAGGCGGCGATTTCGGCCTCGATCCTGACGCGCCGCCGCGCCAGCAGCCGCAGCAGGCTGGCGATATCGGCCCGGATCGCGCCGGACACGGTCTTTGCCAGTCGGTTTTTCTCTTGCGTTTCCATGCGCCTGATCTGATCGCGCCGGGTGTTCAGCTCGGCCAGTTCCGCGCGTTCGGCGACGAAGGCCGGGCTTGCCCCGAGCCGCCGCTCGGCGCCCAGGCGCGCCAGCATCCGCGCATCCACGCGGTCGGTCTTGGCCAGGTTGAGCGATTGCGCGAAATGCCAGGCATGCAGCGGATTGACCCGGTGCACCGGATGCCCGAGCGCCGCCGCCTGGCGCAGGAGAACGCCGTCGCAGCCGCTGGTGGCTTCGAAAACCGGCAGATCCCGCCGGCCGAGCGCCGCCAGCCAGTCCCGAACCGCCCCGGCCCGGTTGGCCACCCGAAAATGACCGCCTTGCGGATCGAAGATGTCGAGCCAGTCCCTGGAAAGATCGACGCCGATATGGTTCCGTGTCATGCTGAAATCCTGTCCATGTCTACGTGCTCGCAAGGCACATGCAACTGTTCAGGCTGGTCAGACCAACCGGCGGTGCCCCAATCCCACGGACGGGTTCGTCAGACCCGGGGCGGGCGACGGGGTCACCGCCGGACCCAGTATGACAGATATCCACCAGACAGGGCGGGCGGGCGCATGCCCGTCGCTGACGCGACGGGCGGAACGGTGACAGGACGCGATTCAGGTATTGGAGATGTTGCTCTCGCCGGGCAGGGGGCTGGTCCGTCCGGCGACATGACAGCCACTTCAGCCCAGCCGGTCCTTGACCATCGGACCGACGGCGCCGAAATCCATCTGCCCGGCATGGCGTTCCTTCAGCAGGCCCATGATCCGCCCCATGTCGCGGATCGAGCTGGCGCCGGTTTCGGCGATCGCCTTGTCGACGGCGCGGGCGACCTCTTCGTCGTTCAGCTGCCTGGGCAGGAATTCGGCGATCACCCCGATCTCGCGGGTCTCGCGCTCGGCCAGGTCGAGCCGCCCGCCCTCTTCGTAGGCGCGCACGCTTTCCTGGCGCTGCTTGATCATGCGCGCGAGGATGCCCCTAATGTCGGCATCGCTCAGATCGCCCTCGCTGTCGGCGCCGCGCCGGGCAATGTCCTGATCCTTGATAGCTGCGGTGATCAGGCGCAAGGTTGC
>JAGRMG010000236.1 GCA_020441385.1 Paracoccaceae bacterium | reverse complement strand
CTGGCGCGAGTGCCATTCGAAAGGCGTCGAGTTGTGCCAGCGATAGGTGTCGATGTCATAGGTCGATCCCGGGTTGCGTTTCAGCGCCTTGGCGGTGCGGAACGAACAGATCGCCGCCGTCAGGTTGTGGTGCCAGGGGCAGGAATAGGTGTTGTATTCCTGGTCGTTGAAGGTGTGATCGTGGTTCAGCCTGAGCCCCGGCGCGGCCCGGAACAGCGCGATCCGGTCGATCTTGCGGCTGGCGCGCGGCACATGTTCCTCGTAGCGCCAGCGCAGCCCGCCGAAGAAATCCAGTTGCCTCTCGCGGGGGTGGCCGGTTTCCGGATCCTTGCGCGACTGGGCGTAATAGCCGGACCTGTCCAGATAGGCACGGTCCAGCGACACGGCGTCGGGAAACGCCCCAAGATCGTCGGCGTAGAGGTCGATCACGTAGGTCAGCATCGCGTCGCGCCGTTCCTCGCCGTGGAAGGTCAGCATTTCGCCCACCGTGCGGGTCTCGCAGAACGGATAGAACAGGTACTCGGCGTTGTAGCAGTAATAGAGCCAGACCCCGGGCGCCGCCGCGATCACCCGGTTCACCGCGTCCGGGACGGCCCCGCGCGGGCCGCAGTCGAAGCGGATGCGCGTCACCTGGCCGGCCACGTCCGCGGGCAGGTCGAAATCCTCGGGCATCAGCGCCAGCACCGATCTGAACCCGCATCGCAGGTGATGGCGCAGGGTGGTGGCGATCTCGGTTGCGTCCTCCACGAAGATCAGCGCCACCGGCCCCGGCACAAGGGCCGCCGCGTTCTGCTTCAGATATGCTTCGAGCGTTGGGTTGGCCATGTTCTGCTCCGCGATGCCTGCCCGGTATCGCGGCCAAGCCTCGGCCAATCCGGCGTGCATTGCAAGATCGGCGCGAAAGGTCTATTCGGGGCCGCCCGACCCCCGATCCGAAGGCGACGCGCATGACTCCGCCCCGCAAGCTGTTCATCAGGACCTATGGCTGCCAGATGAACGTCTATGACAGCGAACGCATGGCCGAGGCGATGGGAGGGCAGGGCTATGTGCCCACCGACCGGGCCGACGACGCCGACATGATTCTGCTCAACACCTGCCATATCCGCGAAAAGGCGGCGGAGAAGGTCTATTCCGAACTGGGCCGGTTCCGGGGGCTGAAGGCGGCCAATCCCGATCTGAAGATCGGCGTTGCCGGCTGCGTCGCCCAGGCCGAGGGCGAGGAGATCATGCGCCGGCAGCCGCTGGTCGATCTGGTGGTCGGGCCGCAGAGCTATCACCGACTGCCCGAGCTTGAGCAGCAGGCGCGGCGCGGCGGCAAGGCGCTGGCCACCGACTTTCCCGAAGAGGACAAGTTCCAGACGCTGGCCGCGCGGCCCCGGGCCAGGCGCGGGCCGACCGCGTTTCTGACGGTGCAGGAAGGTTGCGACAAGTTCTGCGCCTTCTGTGTCGTGCCCTACACGCGAGGCGCCGAGATGTCCCGCCCGGCCGAGCGGGTTCTGGCCGAGGCGCGCGGCCTGGTCGAGCGCGGCGTGCGCGAGATCACGCTGCTGGGTCAGAACGTGAATGCCTATCACGGCGCCGGACCGGGGGGCGGGGACTGGTCGCTGGCACGCCTGATCTGGGCACTGAACGACATCGACGGGCTGGAGCGCATCCGCTTCACCACCAGCCATCCCAACGACATGGCCGACGACCTGATCGCGGCGCATGGCGAATGCGCCAAGCTGATGCCCTATCTGCACCTGCCGGTGCAGTCCGGCAGCGACCGGATACTGAAACGGATGAACCGCAGCCACAGCGCCGACGGCTATCTGCGGCTGGTCGAACGCATTCGCACCGCGCGCCCCGACATCCTGTTGTCGGGCGATTTCATCGTCGGCTTTCCCGAAGAAACCGAAACCGATTTCCAGGCCACGCTCGATCTGATCGAGGCGGTCGGCTACGGCCAGGCCTATTCGTTCAGGTATTCGACCCGTCCGGGCACGCCGGCGGCGGAGCGCGCGCAGGTGCCCGCGGCCGAGGCCGACGACCGGTTGCAGCGGCTTCAGGCGCTGATCACCCGGCAGCAGCGCAGCGTTCAGGATGCGATGGTGGGCCGCGAGGTCGGCGTGTTGTTCGAGAAACCCGGCCGGCTGCCCGGTCAGATGGTGGGCAAGTCCGAATATCTTCATGCGGTTCATGTCGGCGATTCCGGCGCCGCGATCGGAGATGTCGCGCGTGTCAGAATCGTCGCTTCGGGCGCCAATTCTCTGTCCGGGGTGCTGGCGGGCTGAGGGCCGCCGGGTGGCGGAATCGTCGCGCAGGGGCCGGACAACCGGCCGGAATATGTGCGACTTTTCGCAATAATTCGCGCCCATTCTGGTAAGTATCGCCGAAAGCAACACAATATCTGGTGGATTTTGCTTCACAAGCATAGGGGATTTTCCTAACCTTGGGGCAGTTCATGTTCGGGTTCCGGCGCGCATTTGCTTCGGGCACCGACTTCCTGGGGGGCAAGATGAAGGATATCAGCCGTGTTTGATCTCAAGGTGAAAGGCGCCGTCGCGGCGCTGGCCGCTGTCATGGCGATGGCCTGGGCCGTGACATCGCCCGCGCCGGTTCAGGCGCAGACGAAAACCATCATAGGCGAACGCTATATCCCGACCATCTGGGTCGATCCGGACGGCTGCGAACACTGGGCCATGGATGACGGGGCCGAAGGCTACATGACGCCGCATGTGCGGCGCGACGGAACCCCGGTGTGCCGGCGCGGCAATCTGTGCGGCACCATGCCGGCCGACCAGTTCTTCGCCACCGACAGCTACAGGATCAACGCATCGGGCCAGCAGCGTCTGCGCGAGTTCTTCCGCGCCACCGGGGCGCGCGGCTACATCATCACCGGCCACACCGACAGCCGGGCCTCGGACGCCTACAACCTGACCCTGTCGCGCAACCGGGCCAATTCGGTGGCCCGCGTCGCGCGTTCCACGGGGGCCACCGTGGTCGAGGTTCGCGGCTATGGCGAACGCGACCCGCGCGTGCCCAACACCAGCGCGGCGAACATGGCGCAGAACCGCCGCGTCGAAATAATATGCGTGCAGTGAGGGGGACGGACATGAGACTGATCAGGGCAATCGCCCTTGTCGCGGCGCTGGGCGGGCTTGGTGCCTGCGAAGCCACCGACAAGACGGTGGACCGCGGCATCGATTCCAAGGATCTGAGCCAGCTGAAGGCCGGCATCTGGGTCGATCCGACCGGATGCGACCACTGGATCATCGACGACGGACTTGAAGGATACCTCTCGGCGCGGCTCGATCCGAGCGGCAAGCCGGTCTGTTCGGGGGCGGCACCGCCGGGCGTGGCCACCGGACCGTTCAAGAAGGGCTCGCAGATCGTCGATGCAATCTGACATTGACGCCCTTGACCATGTCCGGCCGCCCCGTTCGCGGGGCGGCCGTTCCTGTCGCGGCATGGCCCATCGCGAGGCCGTGAAACTGCACGCGCCGGGTTGAATGGCGGGCGGTTCGCGGGCACCCTGAGGGCAGCACGAAACACGAGGAGAGCGGATTGGCCATCGGCGCCCCGACCCCACAGCAGGACGAAACCGCGCCCCATGAGGTGCTGATCGAATTTCCCGACAACCGGCTGCTGATCGACCTGTGCGGCGAATACGACCGCAACCTCGCCGACATCGAACAGCGCACGGGCGTGCAGATCGTCCGCCGCGGCAACCAGTTGTCGGTGATGGGGGACGAGCCCGCCCGCCGCCAGGCGATCGAGGTGCTCGAGGCGCTCTATGACCGGCTCGAGGCGGGGCGCGCCGTCGAACCGGGCGATATCGACCGCGAATTGCGCATGGGCGCGGCTGCCGATGCGTCCGAGCGCGACGATGGCGAACAACTCGAGATGTTTCGCGGCGGCAAGGTCGAGATCAAGACCCGCAAGAAGCTGGTCGAACCGCGCACCGATGCGCAGCGGGCCTATGTGCTGTCGCTCTACGAGAACGAACTCGTCTTCGGCATCGGCCCGGCCGGGACGGGCAAGACCTATCTGGCCGTCGCGGTCGGCGTGTCGATGTTTCTCGGCGGCCATGTGGACCGGATCATCCTGTCGCGCCCCGCGGTCGAGGCGGGCGAGCGGCTGGGCTTTCTGCCCGGCGACATGAAGGACAAGGTCGATCCCTACATGCAGCCGCTTTACGATGCGCTGAACGATTTCCTGCCGGGCAAGACGCTGGCCAAGCTGATCGAGGAAAAGCGCATCGAGATCGCGCCGCTGGCCTTCATGCGCGGGCGCACGCTGTCCAATGCCTTCGTCGTGCTGGACGAGGCGCAGAACGCCACCACCATGCAGATGAAGATGTTTCTCACCCGGCTGGGCGAGGGTTCGCGCATGGTGGTGACGGGCGATCGTACCCAGGTCGACCTGCCGCGCGGCGTGCCCTCTGGGCTGGCCGATGCCGAACGCCTGCTTGCAAGGCTTTCCGGCATCGGCATCAACTATTTCACGTCCCGAGACGTGGTGCGCCACCCGCTTGTCGCGGCGATCATCGAAGCCTACGAGGCCGACGCCTGACGCGTCAGGCGGCCCACATGCGCAGCAGGTTGCTGCGGGTCCTGGACAGCAGCCGCACCTGCGCCGCATCGCCCGCCGTTTCGGCCGCCGCCACTGCCTGCCAGAGATCGAACAGCACCTCGCGCCGGTCGGGTTCGCGGATCCAGCTTCTGGCCCAGCCGACCACCACCAGGCGGCTGCCCGCCGTCACCGGCGCCACCCGGTGCAGCGTGGTCGAAGGGTAGACGATGACTTCGCCCCGGTTCAGCTTGAAGGCCCGGTCCTCGGCCCGGTCCGCGATCACCAGTTCGCCGCCCTCGTAGCTGTCGGGCCGCGACAGAAACAGGGTGAAGGACACGTCGGCGCGTTCGCCGCCGATCAGGGCGTTGTCCACATGATCGCCGTACTGGCCGCCGCCCTCGGTGCACGACACGAGAAGTTTCGCGAAACGCCGCGGATAGGCGACCGCCTGAAACACGGGATGCGCCAGCAGACTGGAGCGCAGCTTTTCCAGGACCGCCTCGGTGTCGCGGCCGGGGACCGCCTGAAGGTTGTCCTTGACGGTGCGGGCGAGGCGGCCGGCGGTGCGCCGGCCGTCCTCGAATTTCAGGGCTGCCGCGGCCTCGTGCAGGATGTCGGCCTCGGTGGCGCTCAGCAGATCGCTCAGAACGACGGGCACCGGGGTCAGTCCTGGCGCAACGCGATGATCTCGACCCAGCCCGCCGCCGCGGCCAGCGGCGAGGGATCGGCGGGCGCCCGCTCGGCCGTCAGCGAGGGATAGAGCGCATCGAGTCCGGCCAGCCGTTCCAGAACGGCCTCTCCGGCCCTGGCGGTCGCGGGGTCGGAATCGGCGGCCATCGCTTCGGCGCGAAGCCGGGCGGTTTCGTAAAATCCCCAGCTGTCGCGGAACTCGATCGGAACCTCGACCTCGCCGTCATCGACGCCGCCCTCGTATTCCGCGTGCGACAGCGCCAGCAGATCCTTGATCGAAACCAGTTGATCGCGCAGCGACAGCTTCGCCGCTTTTCCCGCCGCCTTCACCTCGGCCAGCAGGGTTTCCAGCGCCGCCGAAACCTCTGCGTCGGGTGCGCCGTCGGCCACGGCATCGTTGAATGTCTTCGCCGCGGCATCGAATCCCGGCGCCCCGAGATCGGCCAGCTTGGGCGCGATATCCTCGTACATGGCGTGGTGGGATTCCTCCATATGCGCCCGGGCGGTATCCTTGTCGCCCGACAGGTACAGGTTGG
>JAGRMG010000235.1 GCA_020441385.1 Paracoccaceae bacterium | reverse complement strand
AGGACCGGGGCGAATATACCGTCAGCGCCGATCTCGGCCAAAGCTGGTACAGCGGCAGCGAATACGCGCGTTTCGCCCGTCTGTCGCTCGGCCAGTCCTATTCCCTGACCCCGGCCACCCGCGTTCAGGCTGCGGTCTCGGGCGAAAGGCAGATCGGCATCACCACCAACGATCTGGACACGCTGCGCGCCGATGTCTCGGTGTCGCGCATCCTGCCGTCGGGCGCGCTGGTCCGGCTGATCGCCAGCGCCGCCACGGCGACATCGCCGGTGGCGTCCGAGGAATTCACCGGCCTGGGGTTGCGGGCGCAACTGTTGCTGGCGCGCCCGGTGCTGGGCGCCGAGTTCGTCTTTGAACTGGGCTACCGCGCCCGCGACTACGACGTTTCGCCCCATGGCCCCGATGGCCGTCACGACCGCCGCCTCGGCGCCGACGTGACGCTGATCTTCTCGGACATCGACTATTACGGCTTCAACCCGACGATGACGATCTACGGATCGGTCACGAACAGCAATATCGGCCTTTACGACGCCGACCGCTCAGGCATCAATTTCGGCATCCAGTCGGCTTTCTGAGCGTCGCGGGCGCGCGGCCCGTCTCGACAGTGCCCGCCGCCGCGCTATGCTGAGGCGCGCAACAGGTGGAGGTCGCATCTCATGGCTCTGAAATATCTGCACACGATGGTTCGCGTGAAGGACCTGGAGACATCGCAGGCCTTCTATGAACTTCTCGGGCTGAAGAAGACCCGCCACTACGACAGCGAGGAAGGCCGCTTCACCCTTGTCTTCATGGCCCCGCCCGGGCAGGAGGAATGCCCGGTCGAACTGACCTGGAACTGGGATGGCGACGACGGACTGCCCAGCGACAGCCGGCATTTCGGGCATCTCGCCTATGGCGTCGATGACATCTACGCGACGTGCCGGCACCTGATGGACAACGGCGTGACCATAAACCGCCCGCCCCGCGACGGGCGCATGGCCTTTGTCCGCTCGCCCGACAACATCTCGATCGAACTGTTGCAGAACGGCGATCCGCTGGCGCCGGCGGAACCCTGGGCGAGCATGGAAAACACCGGCCATTGGTGAACCTGGGCGCCAAAGTCGCGGCCCTGATGCTGGCCGCGGCGCCGGCCGGGGCGGCCGAGTGCCGGCTGGCGCTGGCGCTCGCGCTCGACGTGTCGTCATCGGTCGATGCCGCCGAGGACCGGTTGCAGCGCAGCGGGCTGGCGGCGGCGCTGATCGCGCCCGAGGTCCGCGCCGCGTTCCTGTCCTCGCCGCTCCCCGTGGCGCTGGCGGTCTATGAGTGGAGCGGGCGCTACAACCAGGATGTGCTGCTCGACTGGCGCCTGATCGGCGATGAGGGCGCGCTGGTGCTGGCGGCGGAAACCATTGGCCGGTCGCGGCGCGGCACGGATGAATTTCCCACTGCCGTGGGTTATGCGCTGGGCTTTGGTGCCGGGTTCCTGGCCCGCGCGCCCGATTGCCTGTTCAAGACGCTGGACGTGTCCGGCGACGGGCGCAACAATGACGGGTTTCCGCCGGCCATGGCCTACCGGGAATTCACCTTCGACGGCGTGACGGTGAACGGCCTGGTAATCGCAACCTCGGGTCTTGCGGCCGATGCCGGCCTGATCGCGTTCTACCGCGACGAGGTATTGCACGGCCCCGGCGCGTTTCTCGAGATCGCGCGGGGGTTCGCCGATTTCGAACGTGCCATGCGCCGCAAGCTCGAGCGTGAACTGCGCGCCAAGGCGGTCGGTGATGCGCCGGGCGCACCCGCCGGCACATATCGCGTTCGATCGGCGTCACCGGCTGGTGCGGACGCGTCGGTCGTCGAAAACGCGACCTCTTCGCGGCGGATGAATGAGCGGGTCCGGTTGAACGCGACGCGACCGGGGCCGCCGGGCTGATGCGCGCCCTGCCGGCCATCCTGGGATTTCTTCTGCTGGCGGGGCCCTGCGCGGCAGGCCCTTGCCGGCAGGCGCTGGCGCTGGGGCTGGACGTGTCCGGTTCGGTGAGCGGCCCCGAGTATCGTCTGCAGCTCGACGGGCTGGCGGCGGCGCTGCTGCACCCGGACGTGGTGAGTGCCGTGCTCGCCATGCCGGAGGCTCCGGTACGCCTGGCGGTGTTCGAATGGAGCGGGCCGGGCCATCAGCGCCCGCTGATCGGCTGGACCGCACTTTCGGATCGCGCCGCGCTGGCCGCGGTGGCGGCACGATTGCACCGCACCCTGCGCACGGCGGCGCCGCCCGGCACCGCGCTGGGCAGCGCCATGCGCCACGGCGCCGCCCTGCTGGCGCAACAACGCGGCTGCCGCAAGCGCGCGCTTGACATCTCGGGCGACGGGCAAAGCAATGTCGGGCCGCATCCGCGCGATGTGCGCCGCTCGCTCTTTGGCGAGGGGCTGACGATCAATGCCCTGGCGATCGGCGCCGATGCGCCCCGAAGCGGCGGGTCCGGGCCGGAGAGCATTCAGGCGCTTTCGGGCTATTTCCTCGCCTGGGTCGTCTCCGGTCCCGGCGCCTTCGTCGAAACCGCACTGGGGTTCGAGGATTTCGAGGCCGCGATGGTGCGCAAGCTGTTGCGCGAACTGGAGAGTCCTGCCCTTTCGACCCTCCAGCCCGCCCTGCCCGGCGCCTGCCCGTCTTTCGCCTGCCCGCCTGTTGCGCGGCGTCCCGACCGTTTCGGCTTCGTGCCGCGCCACCTTGCGCCAGATGCCGCTGCCCGCCCGGCCGTTTCGTCGCCTGCCACATTCCGGCACGCCCGTATGCCGGCCGATCTTCCGGCGGTCTCGGCCATCGGCCCGCCGCCGGCCCGCCACCCTGTCAGCCTGCCGCCCGGTCGCTTCGGCGCCTGCCGGCCCGGCCCGCGCATCCCGGCCTGCCGCGTTGCGCGGGCCATGCCGCCGTCCCCGGGCCGGTTGAGGCACGCACGGGCAGGGCCGGTCCCGCCTCAGTAGATATAGCGGATCTGGTCCGTCCAGTACCGTTCGACCCGTTTCAGGACGGCGGTGATATCCTCGATCCCCTCGGCCCCGATCACGCCCCGGCCTTCCAGTT
>JAGRMG010000234.1 GCA_020441385.1 Paracoccaceae bacterium | reverse complement strand
TGCACGGCACTCGCGTTGGACAGGTGAAGACCCACCGAAGAAAAGGCAGTCCGATGACCGACACTCTGAAGAACGAATTCTGGGACCGTATCGAGAAGGCCGGACCGGGGATGCTCTCGGCCGGAGATGCGCAGGCCGTGCCGATGACGCACCAGTCCGGCCGGGACGAGGGCGCGCTCTGGTTCATCACCGCACGCGACACGGCGCTGGCCACGGCCGCCAAGGGCGGCGCGCAGTCGCAATATCTGGTGGCCAGCGACAGCGCCAACCTTTATGCCCGGATCGACGGTGCCCTGCGTACCGTCACCGACAAGGCCAAGCTGGACGAGTTGTGGAGCGCCTTTGCCGCCGCCTGGTTCGAGGACGGCAAGCACGATCCCGATGTGCAGCTGATCCGCTTCGAGCCCGCCCGCGCCGAGGTCTGGGCCAGTGACGGCACGGCGTCGTTTCTCTACAAGGTCGCCCGCGCCAACGTGGACGGCAGCAAGATCACCGACGCCGGACAGCACGGCCACGTCACGTTCTGACTATCGCGCGCCCGTCTGCCAGGCCACGGACACCTCGGCGCGAATGATGCGCGCGATCAGCGCGCAATCCTCGCGCGAAAAGGTCAGCGGCACGCGCATGTCGAGTATCCCGGCCAGAACCCTGTCGCTCGACGGCATGGGCGCGGGCGCGGCATAGTGCCAGCTGTCATAGCGCGAGGTGAATCCCGCCGGTTCCGGCGCCCCGAACCATTTCAGTTCGACCCCGCGCGCCGCGCAGCGCGCGACGACCTCGCGCACCCGGTCCGCCTTCCAGTCCGGCAGCAGGAACTGGATCGACGAGCCGACAAAACGTTCCGCCTCGGGCCGCTCGATCACCGCCAGCCCCGGCGTGTCGCGCAGACCGTCTTCCAGCACGCGGTAGCGCGCGTTCCAGCGCTCCACCTGTGTTTCGAGCATTCCAAGCTGCGGGCGCAGGATGGCGGCGCGCAGATTGTCCATGCGCCCCGATATGTTCGGGGTGACGTATTTCACCCGCTCGAACGCCTCGGGCGGCGGCGCGGCAAGATGGCGGCCGTACAGCATGTAGGAACCCGACAGGATCACCGCCCGCGCCGCCAGGTCGGCATCGTCGGTGATCAGCAGCCCGCCCTCGCCGGAATTGGCGTGCTTGTAGGTCTGCGTGGAATAGCACGCGACGATCCCGTGCCGCCCGGAAAACACGCCGTTCCATGCCGCGCCCATGGTGTGCGCACAATCCTCGATCACCCGGACCCCGGCGGCGTCGCAGATCTCCATCAGCCGGTCCATGTCGCAGATATGGCCGCGCATGTGGCTCAGCAGCAGAACCCCGGCCTGCCCCGCCCTGGCCGCGAGATCGTCCAGGTCGATGGTCAGCCGGTCGGTCACGCCGATGAAGACCGGCCTGGCCCCCAGCGCGGCGATGGCGCCGGGCACCGGCGCCAGCGTGAAGGCGTTGGTCAGCACCGGATCGCCCGGCCCGACCCCCGCGGCGCGCAGCGCGGTCGCCATCGCATAGCCGCCCGAGGCCACCGCCAGACAGTATCTCGCCCCGCTCAGCGCGGCGAATTCCTGTTCCAGCAGCGCGGTTTCGCCGATCTCGCCGGGAGCGGTGTTGTAGCGATGCAGCCGGCCGTGGCGCAGCACCTCCAGCGCGGCTTCGATCCCGGCTTCGGGAATCGGCTCCTGCTGGGTGAAACTGCCGGTGAACACTTCGCTCATGCGCCGTTTGTGCGGCGCGCGCCCGGGCCGGTCAAGCCGGTGCGGTGCAAATTCGCCAGACCGCGAACACGGGCGCCGGCAGGTCGCAAACGGAACAGCACAATGCCGGCCCCCGCCGCAGGCTTGGGCCATGACACCGCTTGACCTGATCCATGACCTGCAATGGGGCGACCTGCCGGCCGACGTGCGCGAACGGGCGGAACTGTGCCTTCTGGACCTGATCGGCGTCGCCGCGGGGGGGCACGGCACGCGATTGTCGGCCATCGTACGCGCATACGCGGGCGAGGCGTTCGCCGGCGCGTCGCCCATGCTGTTTGATGCCCGCACCGCCAGCGCCGCCGGCGTGGCGCTGGCCGCGGGTATGACCATCGACGCGCTGGACGGGCATGACGGGTTCAACCCGGCCAAGGGGCATATCGGCTGTCCGCTGTTCGCCGCCGCGCTGGCACTGGGCCATCTGCATGGTGTGGGCGGCCGGGAATTCCTGACCGCCATCGCGATGGGCTATGAATTCGGCGCCCGCGCATCCGCCGCGCAGCACGGCACCGTCGCCGACTATCACAGTTCGGGCAGTTGGGGCGCGGTGACGGCGGCGGCGGCGGGGGCGCGGCTGGCCGGCCTGGACCGCGAGCGGACCCGGCACGCGCTGGGCATCGCCGAATATCACGGGCCGCGCAGCCAGATGATGCGCTGCATCGACCATCCCGGCATGGTCAAGGACGG
The DNA here is from genome assembly GCA_020441385.1 of Paracoccaceae bacterium. Taxonomy (GTDB): domain Bacteria; phylum Pseudomonadota; class Alphaproteobacteria; order Rhodobacterales; family Rhodobacteraceae; genus JAGRMG01. Next base: position 38,746 of record JAGRMG010000234.1, on the reverse strand, counting down.
CTCGGGCTGGGGCGCGATGGCCGGTGCAACGGCTGTGCAACTGGCGGCGCGCGGCTTTACCGGCGCCCCTGCGATCACGGTCGAGGATGCGCCCGGCTACTGGGACGATCTGGGCGAGAGGTGGTGTGTTCTCGAACAGTATTTCAAGCCCTATCCGGTCTGCCGCTGGGCGCAGGCACCGATCGAAGCGGTGCTGGCGCTGGCCCGCAGGCACGATCTGAAGGCCGCGCGGGTGGCGCGCATCGAGATCGAGACCTTTCACGAAGCGGTGCGGCTGACCGCCAACCGGCCCCGGACCACGGAAGAGGCGCAGTATTCCACGTCCTTTCCCTGCGCCGTGGCGCTGGTGCGCGGCACCGTCACACCCGCCGACATCGCCGAAGGCGCGCTGGACGACCCCGAGATCCTGCGCCTGTCGCTGTCGCTGGAGATGCGCGAATCGGGCCGTGCCAACGCGGCTTTTCCCGCGCAGCGCCTGGCCCGCGCGAGGCTGACCCTGAGCGATGGAACGCGGCTGGAGGGCGGCTGGACCGGTCCGCGCTGGGAACACGGCGAACCGCCCACCGGGGCCGAGTTGCGCGCGAAGTATCACGCGCTGGCCGATCCGGTTCTGGGACAGACTCGCGCCGGGGCCATCGAAGACGCGCTTGCCCGGCTCGGGAGCGGTAGCCTCGCGGCCCTGGGCGATCTGCTGTTTCAGCCGATCAGCCGCGCCACCAAGCCAGGCAGGTCCGCATAGCTTTCCAGCAGCGCCTCGGGCCCCAGCGCCGCCATGTCGGCGCCCGACGGGCCGAACGCCACCAGCACCGACGGCACCCCGGCGGCGCGGGCGGTCTCGCGGTCGGTGTCGCTGTCGCCGACCAGAACGCAGCGCGCCGGATCGCCCCCCGCCCGCCGCGCCGCTTCGCGCAGCGGTTCGGGGTCGGGCTTGCGCACCGTCAGCGTATCGGCCCCCACCACCGACGCGAAGGCGTCGCGAACGCCCAGCCGCCGCAACAGCAGGTCGGCCAGACGCTCGGGCTTGTTGGTGCAGATGCCGACGCGGTAGTCCTGCGATTTCAAGGCTTCGACCGCGTCCATCGCGCCAGGGTACATGTGCGTGTGCAAATCTATCGCGTCGGCATAGGCATCCAGAAGCACCGGATACCAGGTTTCGACGGTCTCGGGCTCGAAACAGGCGGCGCGCCTCAGCCCGTGCGTCAGCATCATCTTGCCCCCGCGCAGCGCGATGGCCTGATCGCTCGTCGCGTCCAGCACATCGCCCAGCCCCATCTGCCGGAAACAGGCATTGGCCGCGGCGATCAGATCGCCCGAGGTATCGGCCAGCGTGCCGTCCAGATCGAATATCACAGAGCGCATGGTCCCTTCCCCTTCGGCATGTTTCCGCTAACATGTATTGCAGCCCGCAACCTTGTTTGATCGCTGCGGCGCTTGCACCATGGTTCCCAGCGGATAAAACGGGCACACCGGAAACACAAAGAGAAATCGCGCATGAGCATCGCCCTTGTCATTCTGGCCGCCGGCAAAGGCACCAGGATGAAATCGGACCTGCCCAAGGTTCTGCATCCCATCGCGCAGGCGCCGATGCTGGTACACGCCATGCGTGCGGGCGCCGCGCTGAACCCCGAACGCATCGTCGTGGTGGCCGGTCACGGCGCAGAAGCCGTGGCGCACGCTGCGCGCCAGGCCGATGAACGGGCGGTGGTCGCGATCCAGGCCGAACAGAAGGGCACCGCGCATGCGGTGGCGCAGGCCCGCCCGGCGCTTAAGGGGTTTTCCGGCGATGCGGTCGTGCTCTACGGCGACACGCCGTTCCTGCAACCGGAGACGTTGCAGCGGATGCTGGCGGCGCGGAACGACCACGATCTGGTGGTGCTGGGCTTCCGGGCCGGCGATCCCGGCCGCTATGGCCGGCTGGTGATGCGGGACGAGGCCCTGGAGCGGATCGTCGAATACAAGGACGCGACCGAAATCGAACGCGCGATCACGCTTTGCAACAGCGGGCTGATGGCCTGCGATGCCACAACGCTGTTCTCGCTGATCGACGCGGTGGGCCGCGACAATGCGGCGGGCGAATACTATCTGACCGATATCGTCGCCCTGGCCCGCGGGCGCGGCCTGTCCGTCACCGCGGTCACATGCGACGAAGCCGAGACGCTGGGCGTCAATTCGCGCGCCGAACTGGCGGCGGCCGAGGCGGCGTTCCAGGCCCGCGCCCGGGCCGACCTGCTTGGGGCCGGCGTCACGCTGACGGCGCCGGAAACGGTTTACCTCGCCTTCGACACCGTGATCGGACGCGACGCGGTGATCGAACCCAACGTGGTGTTCGGCCCGGACGTGACGGTGGAATCGGGCGCCACGATCCGCGCGTTTTCGCATCTCGAAGGGGCCCATGTCAGCCGCGGCGCCGTGGTCGGGCCGTTCGCCCGCCTGCGCCCCGGCGCCGAACTGGCCGACAATTCCCGCGTCGGCAATTTCGTCGAGATCAAGAACGCCCGGATCGACGAGGGCGCCAAGGTCAGCCATCTCAGCTATATCGGCGATGCCAGCATCGGCGCGGGCAGCAATATCGGCGCCGGCACCATCACCTGCAATTACGACGGCGTGATGAAGCATCGCACCACGATCGGCGCGCGCGCCTTCATCGGGTCGAACACCATGCTGGTGGCGCCGGTCTCGGTGGGCGAGGACGCCATGACCGCGTCCGGTTCGGTGATCACCCGCGATGTCCAGTCGCAGGCTCTGGCGGTGGCGCGCGCAAGACAGGAGAACAAACCGGGCCGCGCGCGCAAATTGTTCGAATTGTTGAAGGCCCGGAAGGCGAAACGCGACAGGGGGCAGGAATAATGTGCGGAATTATCGGGGTTCTGGGCGATCACGAAGTGGCGCCCATTCTCGTCGAGGCGCTGAAACGGCTGGAATATCGCGGCTATGACAGCGCCGGCATCGCCACCATCAACGAAGGCCGGATGGACCGCCGCCGCGCCGTCGGCAAGCTGGCCAATCTCTCCGATCTGCTGGTGCACCACCCGCTGCCGGGCAAGTCCGGCATCGGCCACACGCGCTGGGCCACCCACGGCGCGCCGAGCGTGGGCAATGCGCACCCCCACCGCGCCGGCGCCGTGGCGGTGGTGCATAACGGCATCATCGAGAACTACCGCGAACTGCGCCGCGAACTGACCGAAACCGGCGCTGTTTTCCAGACCGAAACCGACACCGAAACCGTCGCCGTGATGACCGAACGCTACATGAACGAGGGCGCGGGCCCCGTCGAGGCCGCATTCAGGGCGCTCGACCGGCTGCAAGGCGCCTTCGCGCTGGCGTTCCTGTTCGATGGCGAGGACGACCTGATCGTCGCCGCGCGCAAGGGATCGCCGCTCGCCGTCGGGCATGGCAACGGCGAGATGTATGTCGGCTCGGACGCCATCGCGCTGGCGCCGCTGACCGACCGGATCACCTATCTCGAAGAGGGCGACCGCGCCGTCGTCACCCGGGCGGGCGTGGAGATTCGCGATGCCGCCGGGCAGCTCGCCAACCGCGAGATGCGCACCGTGCAGATCGACGCGGCCCGACTGGACAAGGGCGGGCACAAGCATTTCATGGCCAAGGAGATCGCCGAACAGCCCCATGTCATCGCCGAAGCGATCCGTCACTACCTGCCGACCGGCAGCGACGCGGTGGCCCTGCCCGGCGATCTGGATTTCGCCCGGGTCCGGCGCCTGACCATGGTGGCCTGCGGCACCGCGTTCTATGCCTGCCTCACCGCGAAATACTGGTTCGAGCAGCTCGCCCGCCTGCCCGTCGAGGTCGATATCGCCAGCGAATTCCGCTATCGCGAACCGCCCGTGCCCGAAGGCAGCGTCGCGCTGTTCGTCAGCCAGTCGGGCGAAACCGCCGACACGCTGGCGGCGCTGCGCTATTGCCGCGACCGGGCCGAGCGTGTCGTGTCGGTCGTGAACGTGCCCGAAAGCTCGATCGCGCGCGAGAGCGATCTGGCGCTGCCGATCCATGCCGGGGTGGAGATCGGCGTGGCCTCGACCAAGGCGTTCACCTGCCAGCTTGCGGTGCTGCTGATGCTGGCGCTGAAGGCCGCCGCCGACCGCGGCACGCTCGATCCCGACCAGCTGGCCGACCACGCCGCCGCGCTGCGCGGACTGCCCGGCGCGCTGAACGCCGCGCTGGATCAGAACGGCGCCATCCGCAGCGCCGCGCAACGGCTGAGCGAGGCCCGCGACGTGCTGTTCCTGGGGCGCGGCCTGATGTACCCCCTGGCACTCGAAGGCGCATTGAAGCTCAAGGAAATCAGCTATATACACGCCGAAGCTTATGCATCGGGCGAACTCAAGCATGGCCCCATCGCGCTGATCGACAAGCAGATGCCCGTGGTGGTGATGGCGCCGCGCGACGGGCTGTTCGACAAGTCGGTTTCGAACATGCAGGAGGTGATGGCGCGCAAGGGCAAGGTTCTTCTGGTCTCGGACGGTGACGGCATCGCCACGGCCGGCGACGGCATATGGTCGAGCATCGCCATGCCCCATGTGCATCCCAGCCTGGCGCCGATCGTCTATGCGATCCCGGCCCAGCTTCTGGCCTATCACACGGCGGTGGCCAAGGGCACGGACGTGGACCAGCCCCGCAACCTGGCAAAATCCGTGACCGTGGAATAGGCCATGGCCAGGCAGTTCGACCATATCGGCAAGGCCCGTTCCGGCACGCCTTGACGAGCGGTCATGAGGTTCATCGCTCCGTGTCCGCGGGAACCTGTCGCCGCGAGCGATGCGGCTATGGCCTTTGCTGGCCGTAGGTCGTGTATTTCGCCAGCACCGTGTCGATCTCATCCTGCGCCAGAACGGGCACGCTGCCGGTGCCAAGGCACAACAGGTAGAGCGCGGCCAGTTCCTCAACCGTCTGGGCCAGCGCCAAAGCCTTGTCCAGCGTCGCATGGGCGGCGATGACGCCGTGATGGGCCAACAGACAGGCGCGCCGGTCCTGCAAGGCCGCCAGCGCCAGGTCGGACAGGTCCTGCGTGCCGAATGTGGCATAGCCGGCACAGCGGATGTCCGCCCCGCCGGCCGCGGCGATGGTATAGTGCAGGGGCGGAATGTCCCGGTTCAGGATGGCCACCGCCGTCGCGTTCCTGGAATGGGTGTGGACCACCGCATTCAGGTCGTCCCGCGATGCCAGGATATCGCGATGAAAGCGCCATTCGCTGGTCGGCAGGACATCGCCCTGATAGGTCCCGTCCCATTTCATCGCAACGATCTGTTCGGGAACCAGATCCTCGTAGGGCACGCCTGTCGGGGTCACGAGCAGGCCGTCGGCCACGCGTGCGCTGATGTTTCCGGCGGTGCCCAGCACCAGCCCCTGCCGTTTCATGGTCAGGCAACCGGCGATGATGGCCTCGCGAATCTCAAGATGCTCCATCCGGGTCATGCGGCACCCGCGGGTCTCTCGGGTCGGGCCGAATGCGCGGCGTGCAGAATACGCGGGGTCACGACAGGAACTCCGCCAAAACCAGCGCGACGCGCTTGAACGCCTCGTCCCGGGTGCGCCTGATGAAGTCCCGTGAAATCTCGACCGAACTGTCGCCGATTCCGGCCGCGGGGTTCACGATGGGGCACAGATGGGCATATTCCAGTTCGAGCTCGCGGGCCAGCGACGCCTCGGGCATGCCGGTCATGCCGACCAGATCGCAACCGTCGTTCCTCAGGCGCCGGATCTCGGCCGCGGTTTCCAGCCTGGGGCCGTTGAAGCAGGCATAACACCCGCCATCGAACACCGGCTGACCCGCCGCATGCGCCGCCGCGATCAGCGCGGTGCGGGTGCTCGCGGTGTAGGGCATGGTGAATTCGGCGTGAAACACCGGGTCATCGCCGGTGCCGTCGGTGAATGTCGTCTCGCGCCCGTGGGTATAGTCGATGATCTGGTCCGGCACCGCCAGAACCCCCGCCGCGAAATCCCCGGTGATGCCGCCGCTGGTGGCGATGCCGATGACGCGCGTTGCGCCGATTTTCCGAAGCGCCCAGATATTGGCACGATAGTTGATCTTGTGCGGCGCCAGCATGTGCGGATCGCCGTGACGGGGCAGAAAGGCGACCTCGTTGCCGCCGATCCTGCCGATCTTGATCGCCGCCGAAGGTTCGCCATAGGGCGTCGGCACGACTTCCAGCCGCACATCCGAAAGATTGGGCAGGCTGGTCAGGTTCGTGCCGCCGATGATTGCATCCATTTTCTTCTCCTCTGTATGGTCCGTCTAGCGCGCGATCAATGCGCCGGGGTCATGGACGCCATCGCGGGTGACGATCTTCGTGACCAGTTCCGGCGGGGTGATGTCGAAGGCGGGATACCATCCGCGCGCCAGAGGCGACGCGGTGCGGTGCCCCAGGCAATGCAGAACCTCGTTACCGTCGCGCTGCTCCATCTCGACATCCGCCGGTGTGCCCGCCGCCGCATCCGGCATCAGCACCGTGGCATAATAGGGCAGGCCGAAATGCCGCGCAGCGATCGCGCCGGTCAGCGTTCCGACCTTGTTGATGACATGCCCCGACATGGTGACGCGGTCCGCCGCGGTCATGAAAAGCGATACCTTTCCCTGGCGCATCGCATCGGCCACCATGCCATCGGTGATGACGGTCGCCGGGATCCCCATTTCCGCGGCACTGTGAGAGGTCAGCCGCGCGCCCTGCAGATAGGGCCGGGTTTCCGTGCACCACAGGGCGGCATCCTTGCCGGCGACCAGCAGCGCGGCCAGTGTCTCGATCAGCGCACCTTCGGACCAGCAATGGGTCAGCACGGAGGCGCCGTCGGGGATCAGCCCGGCGGCGTTTCCGCCGACCCGCCGCAACGCATCGCGCCGCGCCTGCCAAGCGGCGCGGACCTGCGCCTCGACCCGGTCGGCAAAGCCCCCCGCGCCGGCATCCAGCCCCTGCGCAGCGGCGCGCACCGCGTCGCCCACATTGTTGTTGGTCGGGCGGGTCGCGATCAGCCGGGCGGCGGCGGCATCCATGAAGGCCGCCCGCCGCTCTGGCGCGACCCTGGTTTCGGCATGGCGCGCGGCCAGAACCATGCCCGCCCCCGCAGCATAGAACGGGCCGTTGCTTTGCGTCACCATCCGTTCGATCGCGCGCGCGACGTCCTCGTGGGTTTCGCAGGTCACGAATGCGACTTCGAACGGAAAGACCCGCCGGTCCAGGATATGTACGCCGCTCGCGTCCAGCGTCACGCTGCGGGAATAGATCGTCGGCCAGGTCACATCGTCATAGGTCATCGAAACCGCCTGTGCGCCTCATTTGTCCTGCGACCGCTCGCCGTCCCGTCGAAGAATTCGGCGTCAGGCCGCGGATCGTCGAGGCCGGGGTCGGGAAAGTTGCCGATCGGTTTGTCCATGTCGCAGATATCCTATGCCCGCGGCGCCCGGCCGGTCCCGGCCAGCGTTCGGGTGTGGGCCAGATACCGTTCCTGCGGATCGGGATGAGCGTCCGGCTCGGGCGTGATGCGCACGACGCAGGTATGCGCGGCGCAGCCCTGGCCGAAACGGGAACTGCCGATGTCGCGGGTCACGACGTTGGGGTTTCCCGACACCTCCAGCGTCGGATCGTTGCCCGCCCGCATCAGCCAGGCCCCCGTCGGCAGCGATGCCACCCCGGGCCGGATGTCGCGGGTCAGCCGCACCGCCGCCAGACAGGCGCCGCGGTCGTTGCCGATGCGCACCAGCGATCCCGCCGCGATCCCCAGGGGGGCGGCATCGTCGGGATGCATCGCGACCTGTTCACGCCCGTTCCGCTTGTCCCGCGTGCTGGCCGGTTCGGATTCAAGCTGACTGTGCAGCCGCCCCCTGGGCTGAGGCGAGATCAGCTGAAACAGGCCGCTGTCCCGGGGCGGCTGCTCGCCCCGCCATTCCTCGGGGTGCAGCCAGGTCGGATGTGCCGGGCAATCGTCATAGCCAAGTGCCGCGAGCGTGTCGCTGCCCAGCACGATCCGGCCGCTTTCCGTGTCCAGCGGATGTGCGTCCGGGTCGTCGCGAAAGCCGGCCAGGTAGACCTGATGTTCCAGCACCGGCACCGGTACCGACCCCAGTTCCCAGAACCTGTCGAAATCGGGCATTTCGAAACCCTGCCGGTCCTGCGCGTCGCGGCGACAGCCTTCGTAGATGTGCCGCAGCCATCCCATTTCGTCGCGCCCTTCGTCAAAGGCATCGCCGACCCCAAGCCGTTTCGAGATGGCGGCAAAGATGTCGAGATCGGAGCGCGCGTCGCCGATCGGGTCGATCACCTTGTGCATCGCGATCATCCGGTCGCAGCGCCGGTTGCCCGCGATGTCGTTGCGTTCCAGCGACGAACTGGCGGGCAGCACGATGTCGGCCCGCTGCGCGGTGGCAGTCCACATCGGATCCTGCACGATGATCGTCTCGGGCCGGGCCCATGCCCGTTCCAGCCGGTTGAGATCCTGATGATGGTGATAGGGGTTGCCCCCCGCCCAATAGACCAGCCGGATATCGGGATAGACATGGCTTTGCCCCTCGTAGTCGAAGGTTTCGCCGGGATGCAGCAGCAGATCGCCAATCCGGGCGACGGGGATGAAGCTGCCCGTCGGATTGTCCAGCTTCGAGATCGCGGGCGCGGTGCCCACGCCAAAGGTGGTGCCGACCCCGCCGAGCGATCCGTAGCCATAGCCGACGCCGCCCCCCGGCAGTCCGATCTGACCCAGGATCGCCGCCAGTCCCAGGGCCGCCCAATAGGGTTGTTCGCCGAACCGCGCGCGTTGCAGGCTCCAGCTGACGCTCAGCATGACCCGCCGGCCGCGCATGGCGGGCAGCAACGCGCGGATCCGGTCGGCCTCCAGCCCGGTGATCGCCGCCGCCCAGGCGGCGTCTTTCACGATGCCGTCGGCGGCGCCCGTCAGATAATCCAGGAACCGGTCGGCACCGCTGCACCGGGTGCTCAGGAACGCGATGTCGTGCCACCCGGCCTTCACGATCTCTCCGGCCAGCCCCAGCATCAGCGCGGTATCCGTATTCGGCCTGACCGGCCACCATTCGGCATCGACCCAATCGGGCAGATCGTCACGCGACGGCGACACCAGCACGACCCGCACGCCGCGCTCCGCCAGACGCCGCAAGTGGATTTCCAGCGTGTGCCGCGCGATCCCGCCCGCCTCGTTCTGTGCGGTGCGCGGCGACAGCGCGCCGAAGACGATCAGGGTTTCGCAATGTTCGGCGACGCTGTCCAGGGTCGTGCCCGCGCCGTTGCAGGCGGCATTGGACCCCAGCACATGGCGCAGGATCACCGGCCCGGCGGCCACGCTGTAGGTATCGCGGTGGTCGGTAAATCCGCCGACGAGGTTGAGCATGCGCTTCAGCAGGCTGGATGCGTGATGCAGCCGCCCGCAACTGGTCCAGCCATAGGATCCGGCGAAGATCGAGGGATTGCCGTGATCGCGCCGAACCCGGTCGATTTCGCCCGCCACCAGGGCTGTCGCGTGTTCCCAGGAGACCGGCACAAAAGCCTCGCGCCCCCGGTCCTCGCCTCTTGACGTCTCCCGGTTCTCCAGCCAGCTCCTGCGCACCATCGGCGCGAGAATCCGGCGGTCGGTATCCGTCCAGCCGCGGATCGACTGGATCAGCGGCGATGGATGGGGATCCTCTTTGTGCGGCACGACCTCGGTGATCCGGCCGTCCCTGACGTGAACCCGGTACGCACCCCAATGGCTGCAATGGCTGAAAACACCCGACTGCGTCATTTTCTGTCCTTTCCCGGTGAGGCCCCCGGCACCCGGATGCCGCGCGGCAACACGTCCTCGAACGCGTCGGCCGCAAGTCCCAGTTCGTCCATGATCTCTGTCGTATGTTCGGCAAAGGCGGGGGGCGCGCGGCGGTAGGACACGGGCGTGCGGTCCAGCTTGATCGGGCTGCCCGTGCCGCGATGGCCGTGGGCATCCACCACCATTTCCCGGTGCAGCGTGTGCGGATCGCACGCGACTTCGGCGACATCGCGGACCGCGCCGCAGGGCACGCCCGCGCGGATCAGCGTCCCGGCGATTGCGGCGCATTCATGATCGGCCAGCCTGCGCTCGAGCGCGACCTTCAGCGCGGCGCGGTTTTGCACCCGGTCGGCATTGGTCGCAAAGTCGGGATCCCCGGCCAGCCTCTCGCAGCCCAGCGCCCGGCACAGCGTCGCGAACTGCCGGTTGTTGCCCACGGCGAGGAACAGCGGCTCGGTACCCGTGGCGTAGGTGTCGTAGGGGCTGATGTTGGGATGCGCATTGCCCGCCCGTTCCGGCGTCCGGCCGTTCAGATAGAAATTCGGCAGATGCGGATGCAACAGGGAAAATCCGCAGTCGTAAAGCGTGGTTTCCACGAACTGGCCCTTGCCGCTCGCATGGCGTTCGTTGAGGGCCATCAGGATGCCGATCACCGCGTTCAGCCCGGTTGCCATGTCCACCACCGGCAGACCGACGCGCAGCGCCGCACCGCCCGCCTCGCCGTTGACGCTCATGATGCCGCAGACCGCCTGGATCGCGGCATCGTATCCCGGCAAGCCGCCCATCGGGCCGTCGGCGCCAAAGCCGGACACGCGGGCGTGTATCAGGCGCGGGTTGCGGTCCTGCAGCAGCGCGCGGGTGATGCCCCATCTTTCCAGCGTGCCGATCTTGAAATTCTCGATCAGAACATCGGCGCTGTCGATCAGATGCAGGAACAACTCGCGCCCCGCCGCCTGCCCGATATCCAGCCCGATCCCCCGTTTGTTGCGGTTCAGGCCCAGGAAATAGCTGGCCGCGTCGCCGTCGAAGGGCGGCCCCCAGCCGCGCGTCTCGTCGCCCTGCGGCGGTTCCACCTTGATCACGTCGGCGCCGTGATCGGCGAGGATCTGGCCCGCATAGGGGCCGCCCAGAACCCGGCTGGCGTCAATCACCCGGATCCCGTCCAGCGCCCCCTTCCCGTTATGCTCCATGTTCATCCCTGACCTTGCATCATGCGGATTGCAGTTGTGCGGCGAAGCCCGGATAGCTTTCTGCCAGCGTATCCCGGACCGGGCCGCGCAGCAGCGACAGACTCTCGGCATCCGGCGCGGGCGTGACCGGCGGAACCGGCGCATGGCGAAAGCCAAAGCCGGTTGCGGCGCGCACGGCCTCCAGATCATGGCCCGGATGCAGGCCGGACAGCTCGAACCGCCCCGCGTCGCGGTCGAAGCGAAACAGCGCCTTCCCGGTAACGAGCGCATGCGGACCGCCGGGGCGTGCGACATGGGGTTCGGACGTGCCGGGGGCCGAGATGAAATCGACCCTGTCCACCAGCACGCGCGGGTCGTGATCCTCGCGGAACAGGATAACCTTCGGGACCATGAAATACAGGAACGAGGATCCGAACGACCCCGGCCAGCGCAGCGGCGACCGCGGATAGGGGGCGGTGCCCACCAGGTTGATGTTGCCCTGCCCGTCGATCTGCCCGCCGCCCAGGAAAAACGCGTCGATCCGGCCCTGCGCGGCGCTGTCGAACAATTCGGCGGATCCGTTGGTGAAGAAGTTGTGCCGGACCGAACCGAGGATCGAAATCCGTACCGGAGGCCGCCCGGAGACGGCGGCGCGCGCCCGGTGCAGCATCGCCGCGGCGGCCGGAATCGGCGAGGACGCGCCGACCGCGATCGTGCGGCAGCCCTGCAACAGGTCTGCAACCGTGCAGATCAGATGCTCGCGCGGCGATGCCCCGCTCATGGCATGCCCCCATCGGCCACAAAACGCTCCAGCCACGCGTCAAACCCGCGAGGCGTGCGGGCGGCGGCGGCATAGTCCCGCAGCGCCGCCGTGTCGGCCTCGTACTCCCCGCCCAGACCGTAGGGCCATGCGCCGCGTTCCGCCACGGCCACGCCGGTGACGTAGAGGGCGGGCAATGTTCCCGCCGCGGTCTGCTCGTTGTCGAAAAGGCTGCCGTCGATCACCCGTTCCACGGTGACAAAGGTGTGCCGTGACGCATAGGCCATGCTGGCAAGCTCGCGCCGGCGCCCGATCAGGACGTTGCCGTCGCGATCCGCGACCGGGCAATGGAACAACGCCACATCGGGCCGGATCGGCGGCACGACCACGATGGGATCCGCCACCTCCGAAAGCGGGTTCTGGATCACCTTCCAGTCGGGGCGATGACGCAGCACGTCGCTCCCGATCAACCCGCGGATCGCCATGAACGGCACGCCCTTCTGTGCCGCCATCAGCCCGGCATGGATCGCCGGGCAGGTGGCGTCGCGCACCGCGATGTCGCCCGCGGCGACCGCGCGGCGAAAGCAGGGCGCGCCGCCCGCCTCGCCCAGGGTCATTGCGCTGGTCTCGACCGACCGCACCCGCCCCGCGCCGATCAGGATGTCGGGCTGCAAGCCCCCCGTCGGCACACAGACCAGATCCAGATCCCGCGCGCCACCCGCCACAAGATGCGGCATCAGCGCCATGGGCACCCCGGCATAATCCACCGGCAGCGCCAGGCGCATGCCGCTGTGCACCTCGGAGGCCATCGCGCCTGGCGTCATCAGACCGGGCACAGCCGCGCTCATGTCGCCGTCCCCGCCGCCAGGGGCACCTCGATCAGATGCGGGCCATTCCGGCGGGCCGTCGCATCGGCCAGCGCGGCGTCCAGATCGGCGACCGTCTCGGCACGGCGGGCGGGCACGCCATAGCCGCGGGCCAGCGCGACCCAGTCGACCCGGGGGTGTTCGATGTCGAGCAACGGGTTGGCGCGGTCTTCGGGTGCCATCGCACCGACGCGCAGCATCTCGCCGCGCAGGATTTCATAGGTGTGATTGGCGCAGACGACGATCGTGACATTCGATTTCTGCTGTGCCAGCGACCACAGCGTCTGAACCGTATAGCTGGCGCTGCCATCGCCGGTGATGCACAGCACGGGCCGATCCGGACAGGCCACCGCCGCCCCCAGCGCCAGCGGCATCGCGGCCCCGATGGCCCCGCCGACATTGACCAGCAGGTCGTGCCGCGGCGCGCCGCGCGATTTGTCGAACAGGCCCCGGCTGGATGTGACGCCTTCATCCACAACGATGGTGTCATCGTGAACATGCCGCGCAAGCACGGCGGCGAAACTGTCGGGTTCAAGCGGCCCCTCGGGCAGGTCCGGATCCACCGCCGCGACGGGACGGAACGGCGTCCCGGCCGCCCCGGTCGCGGCGCACAGCCGGCTCAGCGCATCCGCGACGTCCTGCGCCGGTGTTGCCAGCGTCACGATGCGGGTCAGCGGATCCACCACCCGGCTGGGCAGACCGGGATAGGCGAAGAAGGCGACCGGTTCGATGGCCCCGACCAGGATCAGCGTGTCATACCCCCGCAACAGCGACACCGCCGCGGGCACCGGAAACGGGATGCGGTCGAGCGGCGGCAGGCCGCGCCCCCGTTCGACCCGGCCGGTCGCATTCGGCACCAGCAGGGAAACGCCGGTTTCGGCGGCAATCTGTCCGGCGATGCGCAGCCCGCTGCCGAAACAGGCCTCGCCGCCCAGGATCAGCCCGACCTTGCCACCCGACAGGACCGCCCCGGTCGCGGCCTCCAGGGCATCCGCACCGACACTCTCGCGGGCGGCCGCATCCCGACGCCGGCCGCCGCCCCGTCCCTCGGCCCAGGCCAGGTCGGCCGGCAGCACCAGACAGGAAATCTGGCCGCCGTTCTCGCGCGCCGCCGCGACCGCCCGGGCGGTGTCGGCGGCAAGGCTGTCGGTGCCGGTTGCGCCCAGAATGGCGTGGGCATAGGGCCGCGCCGTCGCCTCCACATCCGAATTCAGCGGCGCGTCGTATTGCTTGTGAAAGGTCGCGTGATCGCCGATGACGTTGACCATGGGCGTACGCGCCTTTTTGGCGTTGTGCAGCCCGGCCAACCCGTTGGCGAGCCCCGGCCCGAGGTGCAAAAGCGTCGCCGCCGGCGTGCGCGCCATGCGGCCATAGCCATCCGCCGCCCCGGTCACGCCACCCTCGAACAGGCACAGGATCGGGCGCATTTGCGGATAGTCCTTCAGCGCCGCCACGAAATGCATCTCCGAGGTGCCCGGATTGGCAAAGCAGACATCGACCCCGCAGGCGATCAGGGTCTCGATCAGATCATGCGCGCCGCTTCTCACCTGCCGTCCCTTTCATCCGTTGTCTGCACCCGCGCAGCCGACGCGATGTCCTGCGCGCAGCGCGCCCGGTGCGAATACACCCTCGCAGGTCGCGATGTTCGTGACCAGTTCGGGGGGCGTGACATCGAAGGCCGGATACCAGCCCTGCGCCAGCGGCGAGGCGGTGCGCCGGCCCAGGCAATGCAGCACCTCGTCGGGGTCGCGCATCTCCATCGGCACATCCGCCGGCGTCATGGCGGTGAAATCGGGCCGCTTGACCATCGCTGTGAAGGGAATCCCGAAATGCCGCGCGGCGATGGCCAGTTGCAATGTGCCAACCTTGTTGACGACATGGCCCGCCCCGGTGATCCGGTCCGCCGCCGTCATCAGGCGCGACACCTTGCCCGCGTCCATCGCGGCGGCGCCCATGTTGTCGGTGATCACGGTGACCGCGACGCCCATTTCCCCGACGCTGTGGGCGGTCAGGCGACTGCCCTGAAGGTATGGCCGGGTTTCGCTGCACATGACCTGGAATTTCTTGCCCTGCCGAAGGGCCGCCGCGACGGTTTCCATGATCGTGGATTCACCCCAGCAATGGGTCAGGATCGTGTCGCCGTCCGCGATCAGCCCGGCGGCGTGTTCGCCCAAAAACACGCCCTGCGCGCGGTGTTCGGCCCACAGGTCCAGCACCAGGTGCTCGGTCGCGGCGACCAGGTCGTCGCGGTCGAGGATGCCGGGAACCGAATCCATCACGCGGCTCACTGCCGTCAGGATCATGTTGTTGGTCGGACGGGTCGCGATCAGGCGCCGCGCGGCCCGCTCGAAACAGGCTTGCCGCGCGTCTCTTCCCGAAAGCGGCTCGGCCGCCGCAGCGGCCAGCACCAGCCCGGCGCTTGCCGCGTAGTAGGGTCCGCCGCTTTGCGTGACCATGTCCTCGATGGCGACGGCGACCTCCTCGACAGCGGAACATTCGACATATTCGACCTGCAGGGGAAAGACCCTGCGGTCGAGTATCCGAACCTTGCGATCCTCGATCAGGACGCTCTTGTCGTGCAGCGTCGGCATGTTCACTTCGATGGCCATCGCGATTCCCTTGGATCGGATCGTTTCAGGGGCGGATCGCACGCGCGCCGACACGCTGTGATCGGCAGGCGCGCATGCCAGACTGCTCTTCATGACCGGCCGTGCGGCCCGATCAGTCGGACTTGATACCCGGGTTGAACGCGTTGGTGGAGAATTCCGAAGGATCCATCACGCGGTCGATCTCGCCGGTGTCAAGATAGAACTGCTGATATTCCTTCCAGACTTCGGGCTCCATCCACAGATATCCGTGTTCGCGGGTGGCATCGCTTTTCGCCAGCCCGTTCTGCACGCCGCTGGTCATGCGCCAGATCATCTTTTCCTCGGAATCCAGCTGCCCGGGATAGGCCGCGACGATCTGGGCGACATGTTCGGGCTGCTCTTCGGCAAGTTTCAGACCCCTGGCAACGGCTCGCAGGACCTTTTCGACCAGTTCGGGGTTTTCCTCGACCGTCCTGGTCTGGGTGACGATCACGTCGCCATAGGAGTTGACCGCATAATCGGACAGCAACATGCCCTGCCAGATCTTGCCCCTGATGCTGTCGGGCGCGTCCTCGGCAGAGGTTTCCGTTTCGATCTGGAATGTCTGGTTCGTGACCCAGCCCGAGAAGTAATCGACCTGCCCGGTCAGAAGCGGTTCGGCGCCGCCCTGGACGATCTGGACCTGAAGGCTGTCGTAATCCACATCGTTGGCGGCCGCGAACGCCTTGAGAAACACCTCGCCGTCGGACTGGATCCCGATCCGCTTGCCTTCCATGTCCTTGGGCGTGGGTTCGGGCGCGCCCTTGTCGGCCAGCCGGATATAGGCATAGGGCCCGCCCTGGATCATCGCGCCGACGGCGGTGAGGTCAACGGGGGTCGAGGCCAGCCGCGCGCGGAACACGCTGGTCCCGAACACCACCCCGAAATCGGCCTGACCGACCCCGACGATCGCGATCGGATTCTTGCCCGGCCCGCCGTCCAGCAATTCGATGGCGATGCCCTCGTCCTTGAAGTAGCCTTCGACATCGGCGGCCATCAGCGCGGCATACTGGCCGTTGCGGAACCACCCCAGGGCGATCTTGACCTCTTGCAGATCCTGCGCCAACGCCGCCCCCGCCAGCGGCAGCGACATCACGGCGGCCATTGCGCCCGCCATCACGGACCGTTTGGTGAACATCTCGATTTTCCCCTTCCTGCATGTGGGGCGCGCAGGCCCCGTTAAGGTTTATTTCCACGGACCGGCCGATTCACGGATCGTTCGATTCCGCCCAGTTCAGCCTTTGCCCGAGATAGTGGATGACGCTGTAGACCACGAAGGAGAACACGGCCGCGACCAGCGCGACCGCATAGACCAGTTCGCCTTCATAGGCCATCATGCCCTGGTTGATGACATAGCCCAGCCCGGTCCGCGAGATCATCCATTCGACGGCAATCGCGATCACGATGCTGGCGCTGCCGGTGATTTCCTGCGCCGCGACGATGAAGGGGATCGAATAGGGCAGCCGCACCTTGACGAACACCTCCCACAGCGACGCATCGAGGATTCGCATCCGATCCAGCACGATGGGATCCACCGCCCGCAATCCGCGATAGGTGTTGACCAGCACCGGAAAGAACCCGGCCAGCGTCACCACCGTCACCTTGGTGGCAAAACCGTCGCCCATCGCCAGCGCAAGCACGGTCACGATGATCACATAGGGGACGTTCCTGATCGTGATCGCGGCGGGCATGATGGCATTGCGGCTGACCGGCAGCGAGACGAACAGCATCGCCAGGCCGATGCCCAGGACATTGGACAGCAGGAACCCCGCCCCCGCGACCTTGAGCGTGTGCATGAATTGTTCGGCGATCAGCGCCCGGTTCTCGACCAGCGAAAGCAGCACCATCTTCGGATCCGGGATCACGAAGCGGGGCAGTTCCGACGTGTAGATCACCAGATACCACAGCCCGAAGATGGACAGCACCGGCAGCAGAACCTTGAAGGCCGTCGAGGCGACGGCACCCATCGCGCCGGCGCGCTTGCCGCGGCGCTCGCTCATCTGCCCGCCTCCAGATCCTGGAACAGCATCTTGCGCAGCCGCGCCGTGGTTTCGATGAAGATCCTGGATTCGCGAAACGACCGGTCGCGCGGGCGGGGCGCGCCGATCGCAACGATTTCATACACCCGGCCGGGCGACGCGGAAAAGACGACGACCCGGTCCGACAGCAGCACCGCCTCGTCGATGTGATGCGTCACGAACAGGACCGTTCGCGGGCGCGTCTCGAGTTCGCGCGCGAACCACTCGCCCATTTCCTCGCGCTTCATCTCGTCCAGCGCGGAAAACGGTTCGTCCATCAGCAGCAGTTCGGGGTCATGGGCAATGGCGCTGGCGCAGTTCACCCGTTGCAACATGCCGCCGGACAGCTGGCCGGGCTTCTTGCGCTCATGGCCCTCAAGGCCGAAGTCGCGCAGCAGCTGATCCGCCGGATAGCCGACACGCTGGGTGATCTTCTGGGTGAATTTCACATCGTCCAGCGCCCGTTTCCACGGCAGGACCGCCGGGCGCTGCGATACCAGGCCCAGCTTCTTCTGCCTCCGAACCTCCTTGGGGTTAGCGCCGCCGATCTTCACCTCGCCGGATGTCGGCTTTTCAAGGTCCGCCACGATCCGCAGCAATGTCGTCTTGCCACAGCCCGACGGGCCGACAAAGGAAACGAATTCGCCCGCCCCGATCTCCAGATCGACATCCGCAAGCGCCTGCATCGCACCGTAGGCGCGGCCGATCTTGCGGATCACAACAGGCACGGACACGCGGCACATCCTCCAGCAGACTCGGATTGCCCCTCAGGCTGTGGCAAAACGTGAGTTGCAAAAAGCGCCAAATGATCCACACTTCGTTGCGAAAATCAGAACACCGCTCGAAGGCCCACACCCGGTCATGCCACAGCAGCTTTCCACCACGCTCGTGTCCCAGGCGGTGTTTTCCCGCGCGCTGCACTATTTCGTGCGGGTCGCCACCGTCGGCTCGATCCGCGAAGCCTCGCGCCAGCTGAACGTTTCGCCCTCTGCCGTCAGCCGCCAGATTCAACTGCTTCAGGCGCGGCTGGACGTGCCGTTGTTCTACAACCTCGGCAATACGCTGCGGTTGTCGCCCGCGGGGGGCGCGCTGCTGGATTATTGCAATGACGTGAACGATACGCTGGATGACGCGGTCAACAGGATCAGCGCGCTGTCGGGCAACTATACCGGCACCCTGCGCATCGCCACCGTCGACAGCTTTGCCAACCATGCCTTCGCCGATCTGCTGAGCGGGTTTTCGCGGCAATATCCCGGCATTCGCGTGATCGCCAGCGTGGCCGCCGCGCAGGAGGTCGCGCGCAACGTGCGCAGCGGCGACGCCGACATCGGGTTCACCTTCGGGATCGCCGACGAGGACATTCTCGCGCGGCTGTTCACCTTGCATTGCCCCACCCGGATCGTCGTATCCCGCGATCATCCGCTGGCGGATCGGGGCAAGATCGACTTTGAGGATTGCCTGGATTACAGCGTCGCCCTGTTGTCACCGTCCACCAACATCCGTCAGGAGCTCGAGACGGTATCGACCCGCGCGGGCGCACGCTGGCCGCGGTGCATCGAGACGAATTCCTTCAGCCTGTTGCAGCGGCTGGCGCTCGGCGGGCAATTCGTCATCTTCCAGCCCGAATATCCCGGAGCGTCAGGCACCATCCCGAACGACCGGCTCGTCTTCCATGCGGTCGAGGCGCGGCTTCCCGCCCCGACGGAGGAATTCGCGATGATCGTCGATCGCCGGGTTCACCAATCCGCGGCCCGGACGTGCTTTGTCGATTATGCAAAGGCGTTTCTTGCCGATCTCGGCACGCCGTCCTGATCCGCGAGCGATTGCGGGGCTTGCCCTGGTCGTGCCCCGGACATGTTGGAGGCCCGCCGGCGAAGCATCGCCATTGATTTCAGGGGGTTCACGGTCTCGCCGCGCGACAAGGGGGATGCGGGCGAACGCGGCACCATGCACAACCGGGCCGATGCCGGGCCAGACGACGCCATCCGCGCCCGTGGTCGCGAACGCAACGCCGCCGCCATCGCCGGCAAGCCCATGGGCGCAAACCGGCCGAGCGTCGCAACGAATGTTCAGATCAGCCCGCGCCATCTCAGCACGACGATCAGCAGCGCCACCAGCGCCAGCATGTTGAAGGCCAGCGCGCCCAGCATGCCCAGCCACCAGCCGCGGCGCCGGTCGGCCAGGTCGACCGCTTCGAGATGCGCGCGCAGCCGCCTCGCATCCTCGCCCAGCGCCGCAGCGTCCAGCGTCAGGCGCAGCCTTGGATGCGCCGCCAGCGGTTCCGCCTCGGCCAGCCGCCGGGCGGGCGCGCGAAGTCCGCGCGGCAGCCGGTGGCGCGCCCGGCGCAGCGACCCCGCCAGCGTCGTGCCGCCCGCACCCAGACGGCCGCGCAACAGCACCGCGATCTGCGCGATATCCTCGGCGATACGCTGCTGATCGGACATTGCCTGTTTCCCCGTCTTGCCCCCGAACGGATTAGCGGTCGCGCGCCGCTCTTGTCCAGCCCCGCTTCCGCGGCCCGATCGCCGCTCAGGCGTTCAGGAAGGCGCGCACGGCACCCTCGAATTCCCGCGGGCGGTCGGCGTGCAGCCAATGCCCCGCCCCCGGAATGCGGGCAAACCGCGCGGCGGGAAACAGCGCCTTGATCGCGGGCCGGTGTTCGCGGCGCACATAGTCGGAATCGCCCCCCGAAAGAAACAGCGCCGGGCCGGTCCAGCGCGCCTCGGTGCGGGGAAAGCCCATGATCTTGTCCATCTCCGCCTCCAGCGCATCGAGGTTCAGCCGCCAGCGCCGTTCGGCCAGGTCGAGCGACTGGGTGAAGAAGCTCTGCAACGCCCGCTCCACCCCCTGCGCGGCCAGTTGCTCCTCGGCGTCGGACCTGCGCGCGAGCGCCGACAGGTCGACCGCCCGCATCGCCGCGATCATGGGCATCTGCGAATGCGCATAGGCCACCGGCGCGATATCGGCCACCACGAGACGGCGCACCAGATCCGGGTGGCGCAGGGCCAGCATCATCGCCGCCTTGCCGCCCATCGAATGACCGCTGACATCGGCCACACCGCCGGCGGCGCCGATCACCTCGGCCAGATCGTCGGCCATCGCCGGATAGTCGTGCCGCCCGCTCCAGGCGCTGGCGCCGTGGTTGCGCATGTCCACCGCGATCACCTGGCGCTGGTCCGACAGGCGCCGGGCGATCACCCCCCAGTTGCGCCCCGATCCGAACAACCCGTGCGCGATGACGAGCGGCGGGCGGTCCGTGGGTTCTCCGTGAACGATGCGGTTCAGCATGGCCCCTGATAGCGCGGCCGCCCGTCAGCGGCCAGCCCAAACGCGAAAGCCGCGCGGCAGGCACCGCCCCGGCCGCGCGGTTGCGCAGGACACGACAAAACCGGTCGCCCCGGCCCGGGTTTGGGGCTATGCACGCGCCATGAGCGGCAATCACAGCTTCGAGATCTTTCTCGCCACCCTGCCCGGCCTGGAAACGGTGCTGGCCCAAGAGGCCCGTGCGCTGGGGTTTTCCGGCGCCGCGCCGGTGCCCGGCGGCGTCCTCTTCACCGGCCGATGGGCGCAGGTCTGGCAGGCCAATCTGCACCTGCGCACCGCCAGCCGCGTGCTGGCCCGGATCGGCGCCTTCCGCGCCCTCCACCTGGCGCAGCTCGACAAGCGGGCGCGCAGGGTCGACTGGGCCGGCGTGCTGCGCGCCGATGAACCCGTGCGCGTCGAGGCAACCTGCAAGGGATCGCGGATCTACCACGCCGGCGCCGCCCGGCAGCGCATCGAGACGGCGATTTCAGAGACCCTGGGCGCACCGCTGGCGGCCGATGCCCGGGTGCAGATCAAGGCCCGGATCGAGGACGATCTCTGCACGCTCAGCGTCGACACCTCGGGCGAGGCGCTGCACCGGCGCGGCCACAAGCAGGCGGTGGGCAAGGCGCCGCTTCGCGAGACGATGGCGGCCGCCTTCCTTCACCTGTGCGGGTTTGAAGGCGGCGAACCCCTGGTCGATCCGATGTGCGGGTCGGGCACCTTCCCCATCGAGGCCGCCGAGATCGCCGCCGCGCTGCCGCCCGGCCGCTCGCGCGGGTTCGCCTTCGAGCGGCTGGCCGGGTTCGACGCGCCCGCCTGGCAGGCGATGCGCGACAGGGCCATGGCCGAGGCATCGAACGCGCCGGCCCCCGGCACCCGCTTTTACGGCTTTGACCGCGACGCCGGCGCCATCGCGATGAGCCGCGACAACGCCGGGCGGGCCGGGGTCGCGCATCTGGCCGAATTCCGTTGCCAGCCGGTCAGCGACCTGAACCCGCCCGACGGCCCGCCCGGACTGGTCATGGTGAACCCGCCCTATGGCGGGCGGATCGGCAACAGGAAGCCGCTCCATGCGCTTTACGGCGCGCTCGGCAAGGCATTGCTTGGCCGGTTTGCCGGCTGGCGTGTCGGTCTGGTGACAAGCGATGCGGCCCTGGCCCACGCCACCGGCCTGCCTTTCGACCCGCCGGGCCCGCCGATACCCCATGGCGGGCTGACGATCAGGCTTTACCGTACCGGCCCGCTGGGCTGAGCGGTCTCAGTAGTCGCGCGACAGCCGGCCGCGAATGTCGATGTCTTCCACGGTGACGATGCCCGACAGGACGATCGCCGCGATCGCGGCCCACAGCGCCAGCGCCACCAGCGTCGTGATGACCGCCTTTTTCTTCAGGTTGTGGACCTCGGGCGCACCGGCATGGGTGCCCGGCACCACCTTGCCCGCCTCGCCCTGGGTCTTCAGCCGGATCGGGATCGCGACCAGGAATGTCAGGAACCACAGCACCAGATACAGCACGATGGCGGAAACGATGGACATGTCGGCATGTCTCCGGATGCGGGCCGCGGGCGGGCGGATCAGACCTGCTCCAGTTCCACCAGGCAGCCGTTGAAATCCTTGGGATGCAGGAACAGGACCGGCTTGCCATGGGCGCCGATCTTCGGCTCGCCGCTGCCCAGAACACGGGCGCCGGTGGCCTTCAGATGATCGCGGGCGGCCAGGATGTCCTCGACCTCGTAGCAGACGTGATGGATGCCCCCGGACGGGTTCTTTTCCAGAAATCCGCGAATCGGGCTGTTCTCGCCCAGCGGATACAGCAATTCGATCTTGGTATTGGGCAGGTCGATGAACACCACGGTGACGCCATGGTCGGGCTCGTCCCGGGGCGCGCCGACCTTCGCACCCAGCGCATCGCGGTACTGCGCCGAGGCGGCCTCGAGGTCGGGCACGGCGATGGCGACATGGTTCAGGCGGCCGATCATGGGGCGTCTCCTTGGCTCGGGTGTCGGTCGCGGTTATGGGGCGGCGCCGCGCCGAGGGCAAGGGGGCGATACCGCCGGCCGCCGTCAATCCGTTAACCCGCTGTTAGCCAACCGCTCCTAGCCTTCATGGCAGGATCAAAGAGGAGCATGCCCATGGACGATTCGAATCCGTTCGCCGCCCCCAACCGCCTGCCGGCCCCGTCGCGGCCGCTGCTGGGGCTGACCGTTCTCGTGGTCGAGGACAGCCGCTATGCCTGCGACGCCATGCGCCTTCTGTGCCTGCGCAGCGGCGCCCGCATCCGCCGCGCCGACTGCCTGGCCTCGGCCCGGCGGCATCTTCAGATCTATCGCCCCTCGGTCATCATCGTCGATGTCGGGCTGCCGGACGGATCGGGGCTCGACCTGATCGGCGAACTGGCCGGCACGGTGCCGCGCATCTCGGTGATCCTGGGCATTTCCGGCGATGATTTCGCGATGCACGCCGCGATCGCCGCGGGCGCCGACGGCTTCCTGTCCAAACCCGTGACCTCGCTGGCGGTGTTCCAGTCGGCGATCCTGTCGCATCTGCCCGCCGACCGCCAGCCGCTCGGCCCGCGCAGCACCGCCGACGAGGTGATCCGCCCCGACCCGCTGGCCTATATGGACGACATGGCACATGTCGCCGACGTGCTGGGCGAGCAGCACCAGGACCGCGTTCTCGACTATGTCGCGCAATTCCTCGGCGGCATCGCGCGCAGCGCCGACGACAGGGTGCTGGCCGACGCGGCCGATCAGCTGGCGCGCAGCCGCAGCGCCGGGGGGCCGGTCGGCGCGGCAACGGCCCGGATCGCCGGGCTGGTCCAGGAGCGTCTGCAACACAGGCAGGCGATCTGACATGCTGATGACGTTTCTGACCGCGCTTTGCGCCCTCGTCATCGTGCTTTACGGCCAGGCCCGCATGGCGGCGCGCGAAATCCGCCGCAACCGCGCCGCGGCGGGCGATCCGTCGGCCCGCGACCTGATCCTCTTCCGGCTGCGCTAGGCGGGCGGATTTCGCGCGTATCGCGTTCAATCGAATTCGGCCGCCGGGGCGAACGCGATGCGCCGGTTCGAATTCGCCCGGATGCGCCCCTGCCGTCCGCGCCGCCCTGCGGCCGAACACGGGCCGATCTGCCCGCGCCGCCGCGATGCGCAACAGCGGGTTCCGCAACGGCCGCGCATTCTCAGGCCGGGAACACCACGGCGAGACCCGTCACAACGCCGGGTCGTCCGCCGCCCGCACCAGGCGGGTCAGGTCGCTCAGCCGTTCGATCTGCCCGCCCCGGGCATCGAAATTCGACGGCGCCAGCCAGGCGCCGAACGCCTCGCGCAGGGAGGGCCATTCGCTGTCGATCGCCGCGAACCACGCGGTGTCGCGGTTGCGCCCCTTGACCACCGCCGCCTGCCGGAACACGCCTTCGTAACTCAGCCCCAGCCGCTGCGCCGCGCGCCGCGACGGCCGGTTCAGCGCATCGCATTTCCATTCATATCGCCGGTACCCGGCCTCGAAGGCCCAGCCCATCATCAGGGCCATGGCCTCGGTCGCCGCCCGGGTACGCTGAAGCGCGGGCGCATAGTTGATATGGCCGACCTCGATCGACCCCGCCGCCGGGGCGATGCGCAGAAAGCTGGCAACCCCGCCCCAGTTCCCGGTTTCCAGATCCTGGATGGCAAGAAACAGCGGGTCGGCCTGCCCCTCCATGTCGCGCATCCAGCGATGGTACTGCGCGGCCGAGGAAAACGGCCCGTAGGGCAGGTAATCCCATACCGCGTCATGCCCCGCAAAGGCGCGGTAAAGCAGCGCCGCGTGCCGGTCCGCCGACATCGGTTCAAGCCGCGCATAGCGGCCCTCCATCGCCGCGGCAGGCGGCACCGGCGGCGGGGTCCAGTTGCCGACGCGGGCCCCGAGAGGGCGCCGGGGATCATGATCGTTCATGGCGGCAATCTAGTGCGCGCGCCGTCAAGTGGGAAGCCGTTTTCAGCCGCCGGCATTAACGTTTGAGAAACCGCGCGTGTTCCAGTAATGTTCCAGTGACAGCCGGGGGCCGGGAACGCTATATGTTGGAAATGTCGATGACAGCCGCACAAGACCTGACGGGTTTTCTGGCCAAGGACCGGTTCGCCACGGTCCTGGCCGATCCGCCGTGGCGTTTCACCAACCGCACCGGCAAGGTGGCGCCCGAACACAAGCGGCTGGCGCGCTATCCGACGATGACGCTGGGCGAGATCCGCGCGCTGCCGGTGGCGGCGCACCTGGAAGAAAGGGCGCATTGCTATCTCTGGGTGCCCAACGCACTGCTGCCCGAAGGGTTGCAGGTGCTGCAATCCTGGGGGTTCGAATACAAGTCCAACATCGTCTGGCACAAGATCCGCAAGGATGGCGGCAGCGACGGGCGCGGCGTCGGTTTCTACTTCCGCAACGTGACCGAGATCCTGCTGTTCGGCACGCGCGGGCGCAACGCCCGCACCCTGGCGCCGGGGCGGCGGCAGGTGAACATGGTGCAGACGCGCAAGCGCGAGCATTCGCGCAAGCCCGACGAACAGTACGACCTGATCGAAAGCTGCTCGTGGGGGCCGTATCTGGAACTGTTCGGCCGTGGCGTGCGCGAGGGCTGGACGGTCTGGGGCAACCAGGCCGATGCCGATTACAAGCCCGACTGGAAGACCTACAGCTACAATTCCGGCGTCGCCGCCGAATAGCGGAACCCCGTCCCGGCTGGCGCGTTGAGCGGCGACAGCACAGGAGACGACCGATGAAGAACATCTACGACGCGATCAAGGCCGATCACGACAGACATCGCGAATTGCTGTCCCGGATCGGGGACACGAGCGGCGACTCCACCGCCCGCAACGCGGCGTGGCGCGACTTCTACTGCGACGTCAAAAGCCATGCCGCCGCCGAAGAGGAAACCTTCTATTCGCATCTGATATCCGAGACCTGGGGCCAGGATGCGGCACGCCATTCGGTGCACGAACACCAGCAGATCGACGATCTGCTGGAGGAACTCAACGGCATGGACATGGCCAACGGCGCCTGGAAACAGAAATTCAAGTCGCTGCGCCACGACTATGAACACCACATCGACGAAGAGGAAAACGAGGTCTTCGCCCGCGCCCGCCAGGTGATCCCGGAGGGCGAGATCGCGGGTTACGGCAAGCGCTTCGAGGAGCGCAAGAGCGCGGAACGCAAGCTGGTGGCCAAGAAGCGCGAAGACAGTCTCGAGGACTGATCCTCCTACGCCTTTCCGCTGAACAGGTCCGGCGCCGGCGGCTGCGCCGGCACGTCATCGCCCAGAAGGCGTGCCGGCAATCCGATCAGCAGCAGCGGACAGGGGTTGCCGACGCCGCGCGCGACGCGATCGGCCAGCTTGGACCAATGGGTCGTGGCCCGGCCGAACTTGCTGGCCACGAAGTTGCGGGCAAAGGCATCGGCGAACGGAACGCCGCGCGCGATCTGTCGCGCGACGGCATCGCGCTGTGCGCGGGTGCGGTCGGCCAGGCCGAGCCGGTCCAGATCCTCCTCCGATCCCAGCCCCTGCGCCCGCATCCAGACGGTGATGCGCGGCAGCAACGCATCCTGCATGGATGACCCGCGCGTTATCACGATGCCGACGCTGATCGCCGAAAGCGCGTGCAGGCGCTGGAAATTCTCTAGATCGCGGTCGAAGAAGGGATCCTTGTTGTTCCATTCGATTTCCAGCGCCAACGTGCCGTTCGCGGCAAAGCGGACGTGATCGACCTCGTGGCTGATCGCCTCGCGCTCGGTCCCGTCCACGATGGTCTGGACGGCGAACTTGTGCTTGCACCAGCCCAGATCGTCCAGCGCGCGGCGCAGGCGCTGGGTCTGACCGCTTTCGCCGCCGCCCCCGCCGATCAGTTCCGGCAGGCCGATGCGGAATTGCTGCAACGCGGCGACCAGCGCCGCCAGGTCGTCGGGGAAATCATGCGCCAGAATGGCCTCGGCGTGATTGCGGGCCAGCACGTCGAAACCGCTGTCCCGCAGGGCGCCGAGCATCCCGCCTACTCCTTGGGAACGATCCGCAGCCCCAGTTCCATCAGCTGATCGCTGGTGGGTGCGCCGGGTGCGTTCATCATCAGGTCTTCGGCGCGCTGGTTCATCGGGAACATGATGACCTCGCGGATATTGGCCTCGTCCGCCAGCAGCATCACGATCCGGTCGATGCCGGCAGCGCAGCCGCCATGCGGCGGGGCGCCGTACTGGAAGGCGTTGACCATGCCGCCAAAGCGGGCGCGCACCTCGTCCTCGCCGTAACCGGCCAGTTCGAACGCCTTGATCATGATGTCGAGCTTGTGGTTGCGGATCGCGCCCGACACGATCTCGTAGCCGTTGCAGGCCAGATCGTACTGGTATCCCAGCACGGCGAGCGGATCGCCCTTCAGCGCCTCGATCCCGCCCTGGGGCATCGAGAACGGGTTGTGGCTGAAATCGACGCGCCCGGTATCGGCGTCGGCCTCGTACATCGGGAAATCGACGATCCAGGCAAAGGCGAACCGGTCCTTCTCGGTGAGGTTCAGTTCCTCGCCGATGACATTGCGGGCACGTCCCGCCACCGCCTCGAACGCAGCCGGCTTTCCGCCGAGGAAGAACGCGGCGTCGCCCTTGCCAAGGCCAAGCTGAAGGCGGATCGCCTCGGTGCGCTCGGGGCCGATGTTCTTGGCCAGCGGGCCGGCGGCCTCCATGCCGCTTTCGCCGTCGCGCCAGAAGATATAGCCCATGCCCGGCAGCCCTTCCTTCTGGGCATAGGCGTTCATGCGGTCGCAGAACTTGCGCGAGCCGCCGCCCTGCGCCGGGATGGCGCGGATCTCGGTGCCCTCCTGTTCAAGCAGTTTCGCGAAGATGGCAAAGCCCGAGCCGGCGAAATGCTCGGACACGTCCTGCATCTTGATCGGGTTGCGCAGGTCGGGCTTGTCGGTGCCGTACCACAGCGCGGCGTCGGCATAGGAAATATGCGGCCAGTGCTTGTCGACCTTGTGGCCCTTGCCGAATTCCTCGAACACGCCCTCGATCACCGGCTGGATGGTGTCGAACACGTCCTGCTGTTCGACAAAGCTCATCTCCAGGTCGAGCTGGTAGAAATCGGTGGGCGAACGGTCGGCGCGCGGATCCTCGTCGCGAAAGCACGGCGCGATCTGGAAATACCTGTCAAACCCGCTGACCATGATCAGCTGCTTGAACTGCTGCGGCGCCTGGGGCAGCGCATAGAACTTGCCCGGATGCAGCCGCGAGGGCACCAGGAAGTCGCGCGCGCCTTCGGGGCTCGACGCCGTGATGATCGGCGTCTGGAACTCGCGAAAGCCCTGATCCCACATGCGCCTGCGCATCGAGGCCACGACATCCGAACGCAGCTTCATGTTCTCCTGCATGGCCTCGCGGCGCAGATCGAGATAGCGATAGCGCAGGCGGGTTTCCTCGGGGTATTCCTGATCGCCGAACACCATGAGCGGCAATTCGCCGGCCTGTCCCAGGACTTCCATGTCGCGGATGAACACCTCGATCTCGCCCGTCGGCAGCTTGGGGTTGATCAGTTCGGGCTCGCGCGCCTTCACCACGCCGTCGATGCGGATGCACCATTCCGACCGCACCCTTTCGACCGCCTCGAATACCGGGCTGTCGGGATCGCAAAGCACCTGCGTCACGCCGTAATGGTCGCGCAGGTCGATGAACAGCACGCCGCCATGGTCGCGCACCCGGTGCACCCAGCCCGACAGGCGAACGGTCTGGCCGGTCTGGGCGGCGGTCAGTTCGGCGCAGGTATGGCTGCGATAGGCATGCATCTGTTCGCGTCCTTCAGGGATGAAACGGTCGCGCCGATACACCGCGCCGGGCCGTGGAAGTCAAGAGGCGGCCCGGACGCGGCGGCGATTTCGCGGAAACTATTGAGAATTTCGTGCGTTGGTGTAACGTCTCAAGCCGACGCTGGGGGGAGGGCGTCCGGACATCAGCGCATGGAGGGAACCGATGTGGGAAACGGTTTTTGACAGGTTCGTGTCGCGTCTGGTCAGGGACGGCCAGCTTTTTGTAACCTATCCCGACGGCAGGAAAAGCGCCTATGGCCAGCCCGGCGGCGACCGGGCGGGCGTGACCATTGCCGATCGCGCGACGCTGCGCGCGCTTTGCCTGAACCCGGAACTGGCCCTTGGCGAAGCCTACATGAACGCCACCCTGCGTGTCGAGAACGACGATCTCGAAGGGCTTCTGCGCCTGCTGGTGCGCAACCGCAAGGGTGACCGGATGCCGGTCTGGGTGCGCGCGGTGTCGCGGGCGCGCTATCTGGCGCAGACCTGGCTCCTGCGCAACACCGAAACCGCCGCCCGGCGCAATGTCGCGCATCACTACGACATCTCCGACGATCTGTACCGCATCTTCCTCGATGCGGACATGCAGTATTCCTGCGCCTATTTCGCGCATCCCGACATGACGCTGGAAGAGGCCCAGGCCGCCAAGAAGGCGCATATCGCCACCAAGTTGCAGATCGAGCCGGGGATGCGGGTGCTCGACATCGGCTGCGGCTGGGGCGGGATGGGTCTGACGCTGGCGCGCGATTACGGGGCGCGGGTCACGGGCGTGACGCTGTCGCGAAACCAGCTGGCCACCGCACGCCGCCGCGCCGCCGAGGCCGGCTTGCAGGACCGCGCGGATTTCCGGCTTCAGGATTACCGTTCGCTCGGCGAACGCTTCGACCGCATCGTGTCGGTGGGCATGCTCGAACATGTCGGCGCGCCCCATTACCCGACGTATTTCGGCAAGGTGGCGGAACTGCTCGACCATGACGGCCTGGCGCTGATCCACAGCATCGGCGCGTGTTCGCCGCCCTTCGCGCAAAGCCACTGGATCAGGAAATACATCTTTCCCGGCGGCTATATCCCGTCGCTGTCGGAACTGGCGGTGCCGATCGAGGTGTCGGGGCTGTGGAGTCTGGATATCGAGGTGCTGCGCCTGCACTATGCCCGGACGCTGCGGCACTGGCTGGCGCGGTTCGATGCAAACCTGGAAACGGTGCGCCGGATGTATGACGACCGCTTCATCCGCATGTGGCGCTACTACCTGATCGCCAGCTACACCACCTTCGAACAGGAACAGCAGGCGGTGTTCCAGTTCCAGCTGGGCCACAAGGTCGATGCCGCGCCGCTCACGCGCGACTATCTCTACCGCGACCCGCACGGCGGCCAGCAGCGCAAGGCCGCGGAATAGCGACGCCTCGCATCTCGGCATCGCCAAGGGTGTCGCGCAAGGGCGCGCCGTCATCTCCGGTCGCGCCCGGATGCCCCTTGCACCTTTCCCGCCCATCCCTATAACGCAGAACGATTTGGGCGCCCGCCGGGGCGCCGCGGCTTTGCTGATGACAAGGAACAGTCCATGCCCAAGAGAACCGACATTGCGTCGATCATGATCATCGGGGCGGGGCCGATCGTCATCGGGCAGGCCTGCGAATTCGACTATTCCGGCGCCCAGGCCTGCAAGGCGCTGCGCGAGGAAGGGTATCGCGTGATCCTCGTCAACTCCAACCCGGCCACGATCATGACCGATCCCGGGCTGGCGGATGCCACCTATATCGAACCGATCACGCCCGAGGTGGTGGCCAGGATCATCGAAACCGAACGCCCCGATGCGTTGCTGCCGACCATGGGCGGGCAGACCGGGCTGAACACCTCGCTGAAACTCGAAGAGATGGGGGTGCTAGCCAAATACGGGGTCGAGATGATCGGCGCCCGGCGCGAGGCCATCGAGATGGCCGAGGACCGCCGCCTGTTCCGCGAGGCGATGGAGCGGATCGGCCTCCAGAACCCGCGCGCCACGATCGTCACGGCGCCAAAGAAGCCCAACGGCACCCGCGATGTCGCCGCAGGCGTGCAGATGGCGCTTGACGAACTGGACAGCGTCGGCCTGCCCGCCATCATCCGCCCCGCCTTCACGCTTGGCGGCACGGGTGGCGGCGTGGCCTATAACCGCGAGGACTACATCCATTACTGCCGCTCGGGGCTGGATGCCTCGCCGGTGGGCCAGATCCTGATCGACGAATCGCTGCTGGGCTGGAAGGAATTCGAGATGGAGGTGGTGCGCGATACCGCCGACAATGCCATCATCGTCTGTTCCATCGAAAACGTCGATCCGATGGGCGTGCATACCGGCGATTCCATCACCGTCGCCCCTGCGCTCACGCTGACCGACAAGGAATACCAGATCATGCGCAACGGCTCGATCGCCGTTCTGCGCGAGATCGGGGTCGAGACCGGCGGATCGAACGTGCAATGGGCGATCAACCCCGAAGACGGGCGCATGGTGGTGATCGAGATGAACCCGCGCGTGTCGCGCTCGTCCGCGCTGGCCTCCAAGGCGACCGGCTTTCCCATCGCCAAGATCGCCGCCAAGCTGGCGGTCGGCTATACGCTGGACGAGCTTGACAACGACATCACCCGCGTCACGCCCGCCAGCTTCGAACCCAGCATCGACTATGTGGTCACGAAGATCCCGCGTTTCGCGTTCGAGAAGTTTCCCGGCTCCACCCCGAACCTGACCACGGCGATGAAATCGGTGGGCGAGGCGATGGCGATCGGGCGCACCATCCACGAATCGCTGCAAAAGGCGCTGGCCAGCATGGAAACCGGCCTGACCGGGTTCGACGAGGTGGCCATCCCCGGCGCGCCCGACAAGGCGGCGCTGATCAAGGCCATCAGCCAGCAGACCCCGGACCGGATGCGCACCATCGCCCAGGCCATGCGCCACGGTCTTGGCGATGACGAGATTCACAACGTCACCATGTTCGACCCCTGGTTCCTGGCCCGCATCCGCGAGATCGTCGAGACCGAAGCCCAGGTTGCAGCGCAAGGGCTGCCGCGCGACGAAACGGGCCTGCGCGCCCTCAAGATGATGGGCTTCAGCGATGCGCGGCTGGCCCGCCTGACCGGGCAGGACGAGGCCGCGGTACGCGCCGCGCGCCTCGCCGCCGGCGTCGTCGCCGTCTTCAAGCGCATCGACACCTGCGCCGCCGAGTTCGAGGCGCAGACGCCCTACATGTATTCCACCTACGAGGCCCCGGTGATGGGCGAGGTCGAATGCGAATCCCGCCCCAGCGGGCGCAAGAAGGTGGTGATCCTGGGCGGCGGCCCGAACCGGATCGGCCAGGGGATCGAATTCGACTATTGCTGCTGTCACGCCTGTTTCGCGCTGACCGGCGCGGGCTATGAGACCATCATGGTCAACTGCAACCCCGAGACCGTCAGCACCGATTACGACACCTCCGACCGGCTGTATTTCGAACCGCTGACCTTCGAGCACGTGATGGAGATCCTGCGGGTCGAGCAGGAGAACGGCACCCTGCACGGGGTGATCGTGCAGTTCGGCGGCCAGACGCCGCTGAAGCTGGCCAACGCGCTCGAGGCCGAGGGCATCCCGATTCTGGGGACCACCCCGGACGCGATCGACCTTGCCGAGGATCGCGAGCGTTTCCAGCAGCTCGTGCACCGGCTTGGCCTGAAACAGCCCCGCAACGGCATCGCCAGCACCGACGACCAGGCGTTTGCCATCGCCGCCGAAATCGGCTTCCCCTTGGTGATCCGCCCCTCCTATGTGCTGGGCGGGCGCGCGATGGAGATCGTGCGCGACCAGGCCCAGCTCGAACGCTACATCTCGGATGCGGTCGTGGTCTCGGGCAAGAGCCCGGTGCTGCTGGACAGCTACCTTGCCGGGGCGGTGGAACTGGACGTGGACGCCATCTGCGACGGCACCGACGTGCATGTCGCCGGCATCATGCAGCATATCGAGGAGGCCGGCGTGCATTCCGGCGACAGCGCCTGTTCGCTGCCGCCCTATTCGCTGCCCGCCGACCTGATCGGCACCGTCAAGGATCAGACCCGCGCCCTGGCGCTGGCGCTGAACGTGGTCGGGCTGATGAACGTGCAGTTCGCCATCAAGGACGGCGAGATCTACCTGATCGAGGTCAACCCGCGCGCATCGCGCACCGTGCCCTTCGTCGCCAAGGCCACCGACAGCGCCATCGCCTCGATCGCCGCCCGCGTCATGGCCGGCGAGAAGCTGTCGGCCTTCCCGCTGCGCCCGCCCTATGACGCGGATGCCGATTACGACACCGTGCTGCCGCTGGCCGATCCGATGACGCTGGCCGACCCGGACATGCCGTGGTTTTCGGTGAAGGAAGCGGTGCTGCCGTTTGCACGCTTTCCCGGCGTCGATACGCTGCTGGGGCCGGAAATGCGCTCGACCGGCGAAGTCATGGGCTGGGACCGCAACTTTCCCCGCGCCTTCCTCAAGGCCCAGATGGGCGCCGGGATGAGCCTGCCGCGCGAGGGCTGCGCCTTCGTCTCGATCAAGGACACCGACAAGGGCGCGCTGATGCTCGAGGCCGCGCAGGTGCTGATCGGGCTCGGCTTTTCGCTGGTGGCGACCAGCGGCACCCAGGGCTGGCTGGCCGCGAACGGCGTGGCCTGCGAAACCGTGAACAAGGTCTACGAGGGCCGGCCCAACATCGTCGACATGCTCAAGGACGGGGGCGTGCAACTGGTGATGAACACCACCGAAGGCGCGCAGGCGGTCGAGGACAGCAAGGAAATCCGCTCGGTCGCGCTTTACGACCGCATCCCCTATTTCACCACCGCCGCCGGGTCGCACGCCGCCGCGCTGGCGATCAAGGCACAGGCCGAAGGCGATGTCGGGGTAAAGGCGTTGCAGGGATAGGCCACCGCGCCCGAACGCCCGGCCCGGCCGGGCTTGCCAAAGGTCCGAACCGCCCGGCAGCGCGTGCCGGCCGGCACAGGCGCTGCAACCGGCCCTTGCCCCGGCGCGGCCCCGACTATAACTTCGGCCGGATCCAAAGGGGAAACGCGACACGTGAGCCACAAAGCCGCCATCACCGGCACCGGGGTCTTCACCCCCGATCAGGTCATCACCAATGCCGAACTGGTCGAGGCCTTCAACGCCTATGCCGACCGCCGGAACGCCGCCAACGCCGCCGCCATCGCCGCGGGCGACACGGCCCCGATGGAACATTCC
This sequence comes from Paracoccaceae bacterium, assembly GCA_020441385.1. GTDB lineage: Bacteria > Pseudomonadota > Alphaproteobacteria > Rhodobacterales > Rhodobacteraceae > JAGRMG01. The sequence goes on along the minus strand of JAGRMG010000234.1, from coordinate 5,220 downwards.
TCGGAAGAATTCATCGTCAAGGCGTCGGGCATCCATCGGCGCCACGTCATCGACAAGTCCGGCATTCTCGACCCGGAGGTAATGCACCCCCGCCTGCGCCAGCGCGACGACAGCGAACCCTCGCTGATGGCCGAAATGGCGCTCGACGCGTCCCGCCGGGCGCTGGATGCGGCCGGGCGCGGCGCGGCCGATGTCGATGCGGTGATCTGTGCCGCCTCGAACATGGAACGCGCCTATCCGGCCATGGCGATCGAGGTGCAGAACCTGCTCGGGATCGAGGGGTTCGCCTTCGACATGAACGTCGCCTGCTCGTCGGCCACGTTCGCCGTCCAGGCCGCCGCCGACATGATCCGCTCGGGCTCGATCCGCGCCGCGCTCGTGGTCAACCCCGAGATCTGCTCGGGCCATCTGGAATGGCGCGACCGCGATTGCCACTTCATTTTCGGCGATGTCTGCACCGCCGTCCTGATCGAGCGGGCCGAGGACGCGAAAGGCCCGCATTTCGAGATAATCTCGACCCGCTGCGCCACCGAGTTCTCCAACAACATCCGCAACAACAACGGCTTTCTCCGGCGCACCCGCCCCGACGGCCTGGCCGACCGCCGCGACATGCAATTCATGCAGAACGGGCGAAAGGTGTTCAAGGAGGTGCTGCCTCTGGTCAGCCAGCACATCGCCCGCCACATGGCCGATGAAGGCATCGAAAGCGGCGATCTCAGGCGGCTGTGGCTGCACCAGGCCAACAAGGCGATGAACGATTTCATCGGCCGCAAGGTGCTGGGCCGTGTGCCCGAGGGCGACGAACAGCCCAACATCCTCCAGGATTACGCCAACACGTCCTCGGCCGGTTCGATCATCGCGTTCTCGAAGTATTCCGACGACCTGCGCGAAGGCGATTTCGGGCTGATCTGTTCATTCGGCGCGGGCTATTCGGTGGGGTCGGTTCTGGTCCGGCGGCACCTGTGATTCGCGATCCGTGATTCGCCCGCGGCTGGCGTCGCGCGCCGGGCCGATGGGGCCGAACCGCCGCGATCAGTCGCCAAGCTCGACCTTTTCCTCTTCCAGGTGCAGCTTCATGTCGATCAGCACCTGCTGCAACGCCATGGTTTCACGCAGCAGCCGCTTGGCCTCGTTCACGGTGATCACGCCGTCTTCGATCGCCTGGCTGTATTCGGCCATCAGCATCGCGAACCGCTGGCTCAACTCGATCACGTCGGCATTCACCCCGCCGGGTTTCGGCGCGTTGGGCCTGCGCTCGTCGTAAGACAGGGTGATCTTGCGCAGATCGGCCAGCGCGCTGGTGACATGGGGAAACGACGCCGCCTCTTCCAGCCGCGCGACCGTGTCCACCGGCATGAAGCGGTCGCCATGTTCGGGATGATCCGAATAATAGCGCCCCAGCGTCGCCTTGGACTTGCCCGATATGGCGCAGGCGGCCTCGATCCCGACATCCTTGACCAGCGCCTCGGTGTGCTTCTTCAGATAGGCACTGACATCCGCCATGTTCACTGTCCCCGGCCTTGCCTTGCACCCGTGCCCGCACGAAGGGGAAAGGCGCGATGGTTTTCCCATTAAGGATTTCTAGTCCATATGCGAACATTTGGCTATCCCTTGGGTATCAGGGGAATTTCGTGAGTGGTGGGCGGAATTTTCCGTCAGTCAAAGAGTGTGCCGCAGGGTGTTTTCACCCATGAGGTACGTCGCGGTAAAGGGTCGTTTTTTGGCCATCAGGCGTCGCCATTGCGGGCCGCATCATGTCCATCCCCAGGGTCGGTTTCGTCCCGGATTGATGCGCCGCGATGGCGGCCCTGTCCGCTTGCGGCCCGGACTCCGCCAAAACACCGTCACGGCGGCCATTTTCCGCGCCCGCCTTTTGCACCGCAGCCGCGCGTGATGCGCCGCGAACCCGCCCCATTACCCGGTTTTCACCACGGCGACGGCGCGCTAGAGGGATGGCATGGCCAAGCTCCACTTCCATTATTCGACGATGAATGCCGGCAAATCCACCGTGCTCTTGCAGGCGGCGCACAATTACCGCGAACACGGCATGGATACCTACCTGCTGACCGCGCGGATCGACGGGCGCGCCGGTGCGGGGCGCATCGCCTCGCGCATCGGCATCGCGGCGCAGGCCGACACCTTCGCCCCCGGCGACGATCTGTTCGCCATGACGCAACGCCGCCTCGCCCGCGGGCCGCTGGGCTGCATCTTCGTGGACGAGGCGCAGTTCCTTGAACCGGCGCAGGTCTGGCAACTGGCGCGCGTGGTCGACGATCTCGGCGTTCCGGCGATGTGCTACGGTCTGCGGGTGGATTTCCGCGGCGAGCTGTTTCCCGGTTCGGCGACGCTGCTGGCGCTGGCCGACGAGATGCGCGAAGTGCGCACCATCTGCCATTGCGGCCGCAAGGCGACGATGGTGATCCGGCGCGACAGCGCCGGGCGGGCGCTCACCACAGGCCGGCAGGTCCAGATCGGGGGCAACGAAACCTATGTCTCGCTGTGCCGGCGGCACTGGCGCGAGGCGGTCGGCAACCACCCCTCCGGTACCGTCTGAGGGAACCGGGCCGGGGTCTTGCGCGTTTGCCCGCCACACCCGGAACAACCGCAGGAAGGAGGCCCGGCATGCACCGGCTTCGCGTCTACCTGGCGGTCCTGAGCGGCGCCTGCATCGCCGGCGCGGCCCTGATCGCCGCCTTCGCGCTCGGCTATTACGACTGGATCGCCATCGCCCTCAGCGGCGCGCTGGGCGTGGTGCTGGCCTGGCCGTCCGGCATCTGGCTGGCGCGGCGCATCAAGCGGGACGATCCGGCCTGGGACCAGCGGCGCGACAGGCCCAAGGAAGTCTGAGGTCCGGCGCGCGCCCGTCAGTGCATGCGCCCGCCGTCGGGCACGTCGGCGTCAGGCCCGATCAGCACGATATCGCCATGCTCGTCCGGCAGGCCCAGCACCAGAACCTCGGACATGAACCGTCCGATCTGGCGCGGCGGGAAATTCACCACCGCCAGAACCTGCCGGCCGATCAACGCCTCCGGCGCGTAATGCGCGGTGATCTGGGCCGAGCTTTTCTTCTCGCCGATATCGGGCCCGAAATCGAGCCACAGCTTGATCGCGGGCTTGCGCGCCTCGGGATAGGGTTCGGCGCGCACCACGGTGCCGACGCGAATATCGACCTTCCCGAACTCCTCAAACGACAGATCAGCCATGCGCGAGTTCCCGGGCCCGCCGGGTCGCCGCGGCCACCGCCCGCTCAAGCAGCGCGGGAAACCCGGTCTCGGCATCCATCAGCACCTCCAGCGCGGCCTGCGTAGTGCCGCCCGGGCTGGTCACGTTCACGCGCAGCTGGGCGGGATCCTCCTGCGATTCCTCGGCCAGCGCCCCCGCCCCGGCCACCGTCGCCCGGGCCAGGCGCAACGCCAGATCCGGGCTCAGCCCTTGCGCCTCGCCGGCGGCGGCCAGCGTCTCGATCAGGTGAAACACATAGGCCGGACCGGATCCGCTGACGCCCGTCACCGCATCCATCTGGTCCTCCGCGTCCAGCCGAACGGTCTGGCCGACCGCCGCCAGCAGCGTCTCGGCCAGCGCCATATCCGCCTGCGAGGCCGCCCCGTTGCCGATCAGCGCGGTTATGCCCCGCCCGATGGCGGCCGGGGTGTTGGGCATCGCCCGCACGATCGGCGTGGCCGCCCCCAGCACCGCCTCGTAGGCCGAGATCGGCGTGCCCGCGGCCACCGACACGAACAGCGTGCCCCCGCCGCCCAGTTTCTTCAGCACCGGCAGCGCCTCGCCCATCATCTGCGGCTTGACCGCCACCAGAACGATGGCCGGGCTCTCCGGCAGCGGCGCGTTGACATGCACGTCCTGCGCCATCACCCAATCGGACGGCGCCGGGTCGATCACCCAGACCGATCCGGGGGGCAGACCGCCGGCCAGCCAGCCGCCCAGCATGGCCGACCCCATCTTGCCGCAGCCCAGCAGCAACAGCCCCCGATCGGCCACATCCGACATGTCCATGATTGCCCCTCCCGCGTCTCCCAGGTCCGGGGCAAGGTCTTACGCCCGCCCGTAGGCCTCCGCAATGGCGACCTGCATCGCGTCCTTCGGCTCGCGCCCGCCCCAGACCAGAAGCTGGATCGCCGGATAATAACGTTCCGAGCCCAGCACCGCGGCGGTGATCATGGTGTCGATCTGCTCGGGGCCGGCCACCTGCCCGCCCGACAATACCAGGCCGTAACGGTAGACCATCAGCTTCTGGCGGCCCCAATAGGTGAAGGTGCCGGCCCAGCACTGGTCGTTCATCTCGTTGATCAACTCGTAAAGACCGCCCAGCCGGTCCTCGGGCGGCTCCATCTCGAAGGTGCAGATCAGGCGCAGGGTCTCGTCATGGCCCGACCAGGCCAGGGTGATCGAATAGGTGCGCCACTGGCCCTCCACCGCCATCGCGATCTGGTCGTCGCCGATGCGGTCGAAATCCCAGTCGTGATGCTCGGCCAGATGCTCCACGATGTCGATCGGGTGAATGTCGTCTTCCAGAATCTGCTCGGAAAGGGCCATGATGCCACCTCGTTTTGCTCTAGCGGCAAGGACGGCTGAGCGCCCAAGCGCTAGGTGCCTGCTCTAGGAGCCGGGGTGAACCCCCGCACCCATACCAGATATGGTGCGGCGTGTCCGGCCAACTGGCAACCCCTAATCTTGGGGATAACGACAATAAGTTGTGGACGAGCCTGCCCGGACCCCAAAATCCGACACCCGGCCGTGCTTCTTTCTGGTCAAAAATACTCAAGGCCAGTGTAGCTTGACACGGAAATTTTCACTGTATGTATGTAGCTTGACACGGAAATTTTCACAGTTTGACAGAGATATCTGCAGCAAACGATTTTCGCGTGTGGCAGCGATGTGGCCGGTCGTCTGGCGGCCCGGATCAGCCGCGTCGGGCTCCCGCATTCAACGGTCGTTGAAAACGCTTCAAACACGATTTCAAAACGTGACGGGCGGGTGTTTCCCGCCCGGCCATCTGCACCTCAGCCTGCCGCGCCTCCCGGAAGCACTACCGGCCCGTCGCCCGGCGTCACCGGGTCGGGGAACAACGTCTCTTCCGGCGCGTCCGGCCCGTGCGGCAGGATCAGGGTGAGGCGCACCACGCCGCCCGTCCGCACCACGTCCGAGGCCAGCCAGTCGCAGGCCACCGCGTCGCGGTCCAGCGTGGCTCCGTCTGCGATTCCC